>CAMBEL010000061.1 GCA_945865605.1 Bifidobacterium breve | reverse complement strand
CACCGGCGGTCCACGACGTTCCCTTAACTGTGGAACTACCACTTCCGGCTAGATTCGCCGTCGGCTTGAATGACTTGCTGGCGGGGTCGAACACGAAGTCGCGTGGAGTGGCCTTAGCAACCCGTGCGTGCGTCCAGAAAGCCACGGTGCGGTCGTGCTTTGCGCGCGAGGCGGTGGACTGTTCACTTGTTGCGCCTGCAGCGCCCACCAGGGACCCCGATACTGCGATGCTCCACACGGCCCCAAGGCCAATGACTATCTGAAATCGTTTCAACGGTGCTCCCAGCTCCCGTACCACCCGTTTCCGAACACCCATGATAATGCAATCAATGCGACGTTCATACCCATACTCGCGAAAGACTCTGCTCACTCTGCTAAATGGGGATCATTGACACTGGATCACCATCAACGGGTACCTTCCACCAACCCGGCCCTTGCAATAGGAACTGGCACGGCAACCTACGCGACGGCCTCGCTAGATTGCAGTCCGTCCTGTAGATGTTGGCCGCTCGCGTACGCTGATTGGCCGTAGCAGTAGGGGGAGAGCGGTGACCGACAAGGTACGGCTAGCGATGGTCGGATGCGGTGCCATCGCATCGTGGCATCTGCGAGCGATAGAAGCCAGCGTCCCCGAGATCGAAGTGACCGCAACGGTAGACATCGATCCAGCGCGCGCAAATGCGCTAGCCGCCGAGACGGGTGCACTCGCGTTCACGGATCTTCGTGCTGCGCTTGCAAGCGACACCTTCGACGCCGTCGACCTCATGCTGCCCCATCACCTTCACGAAGAAGTTGCTATCGAATGTCTGAATGCAGGGATGCACGTACTCCTCGAGAAGCCAATGGCCCCAACGCCGGGAGCATGTGAACGAATTCTTGCCGTAGCGCGTTCCTCGAACACCGTGTTTATGGTCGCAGAGAACGCGCAGTACTGGCCCGAAATCAACCTTGTAGCCGATCTGCTCGCGCAGGAAGCGATAGGCGAAGTAATTACTGCGCGCGCTTGCAACTTTGTACCACCCCTCGAAGAATTTTTCGGCGGCGACGATCCGTGGCGGTTCTCGCAGGCGGCCGCGGGTGGCGGCGTTGTGATGGACGCTGGATCTCACTGGATACGGCCGCTGCGCATGTGGCTAGGCGAAATCATCGAAGTCGTTGCAGTGGTTGGCCACCCCTTCCCCGGCATGGAGCCCGAATCACTTTGTCGGGCCCTGTGCATGTTCGACTCGGGTGTTGTAGCGGTATTCGATTCGATGCTCGCGCCCGGCCCCCTCGGTCCTGACCCGCTTTTTCGTGTCACCGGAACAAAGGGTGAACTTGTTGTAGACGGCATCGGCCGCGTGAAACTCTATGACGGCACCGAGCCCCGTGGCACCGTCGTCGGACAAGGCAACTATCTACTGTCCTACGAAGGTGAACTCGCAGATTTCGCATCCGCCGTGCTGCGTGGAACCCCTCTCGCCGCCGGTCCCGAAGTAGCGGTCGGCGAACTGCGGACCGCGCTTGCGATGTACCGCTCCCACGAGACAAGGCGATGGGAACCGGTCTGGTGAACACGCATGTCTAAACACGACACCGTCTTCGACTTTTCCGCCGCTCGCGTCCTAGTAACAGGTGGCACCAGCGGCATAGGGAACGCAATCGCCCACACGTTTTTTACCGCTGGGGCGCTCGTAACCGTCACCGGCACGCGCGCGTCGGCGTCCGACTACGACATCGATCTCAGCCCGTTCGAATACATGCGTTGTCGGCTCACCGAATCTGCCGAAATAGATCGCGTCGCTGAATCGCTTTTAGCACTAGATGTTCTCGTGAATAACGCGGGCGAGGTGCTGCCAGGGGGCCGCAGCGAATATGAACCAGAAGTGTTTGCAGAATCCATTGCCATCAACCTCACCGGCGCGTTCCGTATGGCGACAGCATGTCGCGGGTTGCTCGCTGCAAGTGCCTTCGATGGTGGCGCAAGTATGATTGGCGTCGCTTCGATGGCCGCGCTTTTCGGCATTGCAATGACTCCGGGATACGGCGCCGCAAAAGCCGGAATCGTCGGTCTAACCAAGACGCTCGCGGTTGCGTGGGCAAGCGATGGCATTCGTGTCAATGCCGTAGCTCCGGGTTTAGTCGCCACCGGCATGACGGCACCAATGCTCGACATAGCGTCCATGACCGGTCCAATCCTCGACCGAACTCCGATGCGCCGAATCGGCACCCCCGAAGAAGTCGCGCGTGTGGTCTGCTTTCTAGCGAGTCCGGCGGCATCGTTCGTTACGGGGCAAACGATCGCGGTCGACGGCGGATACTCGGTGCGGGGTTAGATGTCATGAGCAATCCCGTGGTGACACCGGCCGACATCGAAACCTTCTGGTCCGACGGAGTGGTCTGCCTGCGCGCTGTATTGCCGACGTCGCTGCTCGAGGCGATGTCGGTGCCAGTTGAGGAAGCGATCGTAGGAACTGCCAGCGCCGACCTCACGGAATTGGGCCGTGCAATCGCAGAGTCCGGAGAGCGCGTTCTCACCGACGATGGTTTGGCGGATGGTTTGGCGGATGGTTTGGCGGATAGTTTGGCCCGTGGTCGGTTCCTCAGCGGCGTAGATCACTGGCGTCACCAAGCCGAGTTTCGTGACTTTGCTCTTCGGTCTCCATTGGCCGCGATCGTGGGCGCGTTGCTCGGTGCGCAGAACGTCCGGCTCTATGAGGACAGTGTGCTTGTGAAGGAACCAGGCACCATCGAACGCACGGCGTGGCACCAAGACCTGGGCTACTTCCATGTGCAAGGTGAACAGTTGTGCACAACCTGGTGTCCACTCGATGCAGTCACTGCCGACACCGGTGCAGTGTTATTCGTCAAGGGTTCCCATCGTTGGGACGCGACCTTCCGGCCCAACCTTTTCGTGAGCGAAATGGCAATCCCCGGCACCGAAGGTGAATTGGTGCCTGACATCGATGCTCTTGTGGCGGCGGGCGAAGTCGAACTCATCACGTTTGACACGGCGCCAGGAGACATCACCGTCCACCATGCTCGAACTCTGCACGCGGCGGGCGGCAATCACTCCGCGACAGTTCGGCGCCGCGCAATCAGCGTGCGTTACTGCGGTGATGATGCACGTGTTCTCATGCGCCCAGGCGCACCACTGAAGCCATCCCAACGCGAGCTAGTAGACGGCGCTGTGCTTGGTGACGACTCACCTCTCGCATGGACTGCACAAGAAGGACGTTGACCGCATGGTGACCGAGTACGTACGCGACCAGCCTGGTTTCTTCGGTGTAGGACCTGCATCGGCCAGCGAAGCGATCGACCAAGGTGCGGGCATCTGGTGTTCTCCAGGTCTTTCGAATGCGTACATGATTGTCACCGACGAGGGACGAATAGTCGTCAACACCGGAATGTGGTTCGAGTCCAAGACACACAAGCGGAACTTCGACGCCGTCAGCAATGCTCCTACCAAGTATTTGATCCTTACCCAAAGCCACACCGATCACCTCGGTGGTGTCGGCCTGTTTCGTGAACCCACCACGACATTCGTCGCGCAACGCAACAACGCACTATGCCAGGATGATGACCACCGGATACATGCCTTCCGCATTCGCCGCTCGTTGCCATTCTTTGCCGCGGTGATGGGACAACCCGACTACGTGCGCGGTGGCAATGTGGAGATTCCCCCAGAGCCCTCATACGTAACGCCCGATGTGTTATTCGATGACTGCTATGCGTTCGAACTAGGCGGTCGTCGCTTCGAACTCATCTCAGTTGCCGGTGGCGAAACCGTTGACTCGCTCGTGGTCTGGCTTCCCGACGAACGCATCGCATTAGTGGGCAACATGTTCTCTGCACTTTTTGGTCATGTCCCCAATCTCGTAACAGTCCGAGGGGACAAGCTGCGTTTCGCACTTGCATTTCTAGATTCCGTGCAACGGGTGATCGACCTCGAGCCCGAGGTGCTTCTCCTAGGTCATCATGGACCTGTGACTGGCGCTGCCGAAGTGCGTGCCGAATTGGAACGCATTCGCGACGGAGTGAAGTGGCTGCATGACGCAACTGTCGACGCCATGAATCGCGGCGAAGACGTATGGGAAACGATGCGCGCCCTTCGCTTCCCTGAAGAACTTGAACTCGCACAGGGCTATGGGCGCCTCGACTGGAGTTTGCGCGCGATCTGGGAGGGGTACGGCGGTTGGTTCCACCAGCGTTCGACGCTAGAGCTCTATCCAGTGTCTCCTGAGCACGGCTGGTCCGAACTAGTTGAGATGGCCGGTGGTGCGGATGCCGTCGCTGCTCGCGCAGCCGCTCTCTTGGCTGATGGTGAAGCATTGAGCAGCGTGCGTCTCGCAGAGATGGCATTGACTGTGGATGAGTCACACGTGGGCGCGCTGTGTGTGTATCGCGACGCGCATGCCGCCCTTCTCGTCGAACATGGCAACGAGAATTTCTGGCTTACCCGCTGGCTCGAAGGCGAATGTGCGAGCGCAGGGAATCGGCTTGCGAGCATCGAGGATCAATGACGGTGAGTCGCGCGACTGTTGACCCAATACGCATCGAGGACCTGTGTAATCCACAACAGACTGAGTTTCAACGCGCGGCTATCGAATACGCCAAGAGTCGGCAACTGGTTTTCGATCGTGATCAGTTGATGACCGCCGCCGTTCAACGCACAGGGTGTTCGGACTTCGGCGCAGATGATTTCGTGGCCCGCCTCGACGCCATGATCGCAGCGGTCGAACTAGATGTGGGCCTGAACGAACTTGGCCGCATGAACGTCCACGACCGACTCACTCGACTGCTGTGTCAGCGGCTCCTGTTTACCGATCTGCTGCTTCGCCATCCTGAGATTATGGACATCGAACTTGAACCGCCGGTGATTGTTGTTGGCCTCCCGCGGTCGGGGACCACACATCTCGTGAACTTGATCGCATCCGACACGCGCTTCCGCGCGCTTCCGTCTTGGGAAAGCCTCGAGCCCATACCTTCGCCGGGGCGAGGTCCTGGGATTGATGGCGTCGATCGTCGTTATCTCCGTTCTATGGGGAGTTATGAAGCGCAGGTCGCGATGGTTCCGCTGTTGCGAGTAATGCATGACGGGCATCCGCAGTTGATCGAAGAGGAAATCGCGTTGCAGGATCTCGATTTTTCTTCGTACACACTCGAGTGGTTGGCGCGCGTTCCAACCTGGAGAGACCACTATCTTGCGTTGGATCAGCGCCCGCACTACTCATACGTTCGCAAGGTGCTCCAGGCGCTCACGTGGTTACGCGGACCGCGTAGATGGGTACTCAAATCGCCACAACACCTAGAACAGATCGGGCCGCTAGTCCAGATATTTCCCGACGCAACCTTCGCTGTCACCCATAGGGATCCCGTCTCGGTTATTCAATCTGCGATCACGATGCTTGCGTACGGCGATCGCGTACGGCGCCACTCGATTGAACCCGACATTCTCTCGACCTATTGGATAAATCGCGTTGAACAACTCATGCGTGCGTTTGTCCGCGATTCTCACCTTCTCCCACATGACCGTCTGCTCGACATCAACTTCAATACATTCATGGCAGACGACCTTGCGACCGTCGGGGAGATTTACGACCGTGCTGGTCTGGCGTTTACGGATCGGGCAAGAGGTGAACTCGCGGCCTTTATGGCTGATCACCCGCGAGGAAAGTTTGGGCAAGTCAGCTATGACCTACAAGGCGACTTCGGATTAGAACCCGATGTCGTCCGCAAACGATTCGAGTTCTATTTCGACCGTTTCCCCGTAGATATTGAACGCTGACACAATTGTCACCCGAAAACCCATGTCGCGTTGTTCTCATGAAACGTTCAGGAAACCGGTGGCATGATTCGGGTTCCCTACTTCCGAGTTCATTCATTTGAGAGACAGGACGTTCTGTTGAGCGACGACGATATTGACCAAGAAGATGCGATTGAAACGAACGGACCCGACAGTGGTGAAGGTGCCGTAGCGGGTCCGAAGGCTCGCACCGGTCTTCCACAGTGGGCGCTCATCACCGTCGTCGCGGTAGCAGTCGGACTTGTTGGGTTTCTTGCTGGGTGGACAGTCAGTCGAGAGCCAGGCGACGACCGACACGAGAGGTCGGAGTTTGAAGGCCGCGGACCAGGTGATGGATCACGCATGCCGTTCGGCGGCCCTGAGGGAGGGATATCTGGACCTCGGTTCGGCCGTGATGGTGAGATGCCGGAGATGCCGGGCCGCGGAGGTGCAGATGGTGCGCTTCCTGAATTGCGCCGTGCGGTACTGGGCGTAGTGGTTAGTCCCGGCACCGGCGATGGCATCGTGGTGATGCGTGTTGTTCCAGGTGGACCGGCTGACGAAGCAGGTCTCGAAGTGAAAGACGTGATCACAAAGGTTGACGATGTCGAAGTTGCAGATCCGGCGGCGCTCATCAAAGCAATCGGCGCGCATAAGGCTGGCGACGAAGTTGTGATTACGGTCAAGCGTGACGGAGAAACGAAGACGCTGACCGTGAAACTCATAGACGTATCTGACATCCAATCCCGAATGAACGAAGCCCCAGCAGAGCCAGCCCGGTCGGACTAGCGCTCGTTCAAGCCCAAACCCCGAAGCCCAACTTCCAGGGCGATCTCGGCACGTTTCGGGCCCTATAAGGGCCTCGAACGTGCCGAGATCGCCCTGAGGGGTGAAATGGGGGTTGGCTAGACGGGGGCTTGCGGGGCTCTTTTGGGTTGGGTCCACTCCCGCGTGTTTGCTCGTAGGTCGTCCACCAGGTCATCCCGCAGTGCGCGCCGTGACGGATCGTCCCAGAGGTTCACGAACTGCAGCGGATCTTCAGCGTGGTCATACAGTTCGCCCTCATTACCCTCGTGCACAGTTCCAGGCTTGTAAGTCGTACACGTAAGGCCGTCGCGGTGAATCGTGCGTAGGTGCACCTCAACACCCGTCGCGTGACGGCTGTCCCACTCCGTCATCACCCTTTCCCTCCCTTGATCTTTTGCGGCCTCCGGCGATGATGGGAGAGGTTTACCCTCCATCCATTCGGGAACCGCAACTCCGGCGATTTCACAAAAGGTCGGAGCGAGGTCGATCAGTCCAACGGGTGCTTCGACTGCCGCCGCGTTAACGCCCGAAGATGGCGCTGGCCTCCACACCAACGGAAGACGCATCAGGGCATCGACATGGTACGGCCCCTTGAAAAGAAAACCAAAATCACCTTGCAGTTCGCCGTGGTCGGTCGTAAAAATAATGTCCGTGTCGTCGTCCCACCCGCGCGCGGCAATGGCACCAAGCACGCGTCCGATTGCCTCATCGATCAGTTCATTCTCGACATGGGTCCGAGCGTTCACCTCGCGCACTTGATCGGCAGTCAAGGTCGCAGGCACCCACCGCGCCGGAGCTTCATAGTTAGAAACAAGTTCACCGTCCCACCACTTACGCCAGTGGCGCGGCTTCGTATCAAGAATCGCTGCGCGCTCATCGATGTCTTCGGTAAACCCGGCGGGCAGATCCAGGTCGCGCCAGTTCACGCGACCGACTTCAGATGCCGGTGGATCCCACGGGTGGTGTGGATCAGGAAAACTCATCCAACAGAACCAGTCGTCATCCGCCGCTAGCCCATCCAGCCAAGAGATCGTACGATCGGCCACCCAATCGGTGTGATACAGATCGCGCGGGATCTGGTTGTGGCCGGTCTGAGGTGCGTCTGTGTCGCCACCGCCTGCCGGATTTACCTCGAGGCTGCCTATGTCGATGGCAGGGTAATAACAAAACACATGGTTGGGATGCTCACGCGTAAGCCACCGCGCGTAGTGATTCAGGCCGACTGCGCCGTGCGCGGCGAACTCCAAGTGATCAAATCCGCGATGCGGACCTTCAACATCTTCATTTATCCCCATGCGGTTTTCGTTGAAGCGCAGAAACGGGTCCAGAAACGGTTCGAAGTGAGCCTTGCCAATGATCGCAGTGCGATATCCAGAATCGTGTAATACGCCAGCAACAGTCGGCGCGTCGGCAGGAAGCGGTACGCCGTTCATCCACACCCCGTGCGTGCTGAGATTTTGTCCAGTGATCATCGTTGACCGCGACGGCATACACACAACATTTTGCGGGTGAGCTCTGCGAAAGACGACGCCGTTTGCGGCGAGTCCATCTACTACAGGCGTGCGCGCAATCGTCCCGCCGTTGCAACCGAGACTGTCGTATCGCTGTTGGTCGGTGGTGATGAACAAGATCTTGCGACCCACTAGGACTCCTCTATCAAGTTCTTGAGGTTGGCTAAAGCGTCGCTGACTGCGCCGTCGAGTACAAATGCAAGAGCGTGGGGGATCACATCGGTTGAGTAGACCACCACACAACGGTTATCACCATCGGCGATCACATCGATTGTGCCCAAATGCGTTTCGATCGGTAGCGGACCGGTAAGTCGATACTGGAAGCGACGTAGGTCGTCGCGGTTGGAGACGATGGTCTCGATCAGCGTGAGTCCACTGGCCAGCGTGATGCGACGTTCGGTTCCATCGATATTCACATCTGTCATTTGAGGGAACCAGGTAGTCACGCTCGCTGGATCTCGAAGCAAGTTCCATACCTCATCGGCGGCCCGTTCAATGAATACTGATTGTCGCATCGTTGCCATCAGGCGCAGCGTTTCAAGAAGTGAGTCCTCCGAGCCCTACAAGGGCACGAGCGTGCTCAAGTTCACCGAGGTGTCGAATGCCATGTTGATAGATCCAACATTCGATGGCGTCTACGCGCAATATCTTTTCATCGCGCACAACTCGGTGGATGTAGGCCTTCAGGGCGCTAGGCGGATACACGCCTCCGAACATCACCTCTCCCAACGCGTCGGGGTCGAGTTCATCTAGCCAAATCTCAGTCGCGGAGTACACGTCGTGCGCGTATTCCACAAACGCGGGGTAATCGCCGATCCGTTGCAGTTCCATTTCGGCAACAGTCGTTTCTTTGCCAATGTCGTCAACTGCAATTCCTGTTCGCTCCGCCCAACCTTCGTCGGTCCAGATCATGGAGCCAGAACTCAAAATCGCTCGCGCAAAGTCCTCCATGCGCGGCATGTGATTGAGCGTGAAAGCGATTGGCAAAACTCCAGCGCGTTCGAAGTGGTTTACCTGCTCAGCATTCATCGTGTCGAGAGCTTCGATCCAGAGCCCGTGCATTCCGCGGATACGTCGCTGCAGCGAATCGAGGTACTGCGACCACGCGGATGTCGTTGGGGTGAACGGCGGCTGGATCGGCCGCCAGCCGTTACCGGCTGTGGCCGTTTCTACCGATGTTGGATATTTCATGTTGGGGTAATCCAATGAAACGGCATCGGCACATACTTGCCCTCCGAAGTGGCTTATGTCCAAGTGGCGGTTCTGGTTAGATCGGCAGTTGGTCGCTCGATGGTTTGCTCGTCCGCTGGGTCAAGTGCGCACGCTATCGGTTCGATGATTCGGGGGATTCTTATTCGTTTGGGTGATACTGAGAGCAACTAGAGGAGATGAGATGGCGGCCGATGCCAATTGGAGTGAACAAGTGTTGGCCGGCATCCCCGATGCTGTGTTCGTCATCGACGCGTTCGGAACTCTTGTATATGCCAGTAAAGGCGCGGAGCGGATGCTCGGATGGAACGCCGTCGAATGGGTAGGACGCAGCACTCTCGAACTCATCCATCCGGATGACATCGAACTCGTGGTCGTCTCGCTGGATTCGGTAGTCGGCAAGGAGACCGGTAGTCCGATCGATGTGAGACTTCGTTGCGCTAGTGGCGAATGGCTCTACGTCGAATTAGTGGGCCGCAATCATGTCGAGGATCCAACAATTGGCGGAATAATCATTCTCGCTCGAGATGTCACAGAGCGGCGACGGTTCGAGGTTGCTACCAACGAAGAAGATCTCTTTCGCAGTTTGATGCACAACTCTGCAGCGATCACGATGTTGTTAGATCGCAACGGTTACGTGTTAAGCGTAAGCGGGGCATTTTCTCGCATGCTGGGTTATGACCCAGAACTCGTCGTAGGGCGCCCCTTGGTGCGGTGGGTCAGTTCTGTTCAGCGGGTGCGTGTTGCGGCCGCGATCGAGGATGCAACGATTACGCCAGGGATTACGAGTTTCGATGCCGTGATGGAGCATAAAGACGGCGTTCGAATGGTTCCCTTGGAGTTCAGCGTCGTCAACCTTATCGATGATCCTGTTGTGGGTGGCCTAGTAGTTACAGCCCACGACATCACTCCGTTACGAGAGGCGCAAGACTCCCTCGAGTTTCTTGCGACACACGATCCTCTAACGCGTTTGGCAAATCGAAATTTGTTGCTTGAGCGCATTGAGCAAGCACTAAGCCGCGCGCGCGAGTTGGGTCCGGTAACGGTGTTCTTCGTCGACCTCGACAGGTTCAAGCCAGTCAACGATCTACTCGGCCACGACGCTGGTGATCTGTTGCTAGTCGAGATCGCTGTCAAGTTGCGGCGTTTGGCGCGCGAGGGCGACACCATCGCCCGACTCGGTGGAGATGAGTTCGTGGTGGTTGCTCAAAGCGTCGCGAGCTTGGCGGCCGCTCAAGCTATCGCTCAACGCATAGAGAACGCAGTGAGTGAACCGGTCGAGATGATTAGTGGTCCGGTACAGGTGTACGCGAGTGTCGGATTCGCGCGCTCGGACCACGCGTCTACGGCAGAGTCGTTACTCGCCGATGCTGATGGAGCGATGTACCTAGTCAAGGCCGAACGGCGAGGTGACCTTCGTCGCAGTTCGATTCCAGTCAGCGAACGCCGCGCGATGGTTGAAGCTCTCGCGATGGCCTTGCGCGAAGACCAACTCGTCGTTTTTTACCA
>CAMBEL010000060.1 GCA_945865605.1 Bifidobacterium breve | reverse complement strand
TTGCTCATGGTGGGCCAACAACACTTGCGAACCTGCACCGCCTGTGTCACCACCATCACAGACAAAAGCACAGAGACAATGCGCGGCTTATAGGTACTGGTTCAGAGATGAGCCTCATGCCAGCGCCAAGACCACCGCCATGACACGCTGCCAACTTCCATAACGCCCGTTCACCCCCGAGCGTCAACGGAAACCCCATCGGTTCACCGGACGTTGCGACCAACCCTTGAACTCACCCGCCGCCACGGCGCGCTACACGACAAATGGCGAATGGGAGAGATCGGTTGGTGCGAAGTTGAGTTAGGGGCGCGGTCCGGGCTGGGCACGCGACCTAGCCGTGCCTATTGGCTAGCGTGACGCTCCAACCAAAAATCAGGAGCTGCACGCATGAGTGTTGTCAAAGTCAATGCGATCACAGTCGCCCCCGAACGGGCTGATGAGCTGGTAACCCGTTTCGCCTCTCGAGCGGGTGCCGTTTCTGGCATGGAAGGTTTTGAGGCGTTCGAACTCCTCCGCCCAAACGATGATCGCGACGTATTCCTCGTTTACACGCGCTGGCGCAGCGAAGCAGATTTTCAAGCCTGGGTCGAGAGCCCGGCTTTCGCACATGGCCACCGCGCGCACACAACGGACGGTCCTGTCAGCACGCATGCCGAGTTGTGGTCGTTCGATGTTGAACAGGCTGAGCGCGTCTGATGGCTTCGCCGCTGGAGTCGCTTGTCGGGCAAGGAGCGCCGTTCGAGATAGTTGTTGAAGACGTGTGTGGTGTCCCGTTGCAGGTTTACAAGCAACGGTTTTCCTCGATGCGCGATCTCCTCGCGATCGGCGATGCAAGACCCGAGCTCGATTGGATCGTCCAGGGTGAACGTCGTTTGACCTTCGGCGAGCACAACGCGCTCGTGCGACGCACTGCAGCAGGAATGTTGGAACGAGGCGTGAAACCAGGCGATCGCGTCGCGGTTATCTCCGCCAACACGATGGAGTGGGTAGTCATGTTTTGGGCGTGCGCTGCCATTGGCGCCGCGTGCGTACCTCTAAACGCATGGTGGAAGTCTGCAGAACTCGAGTTCGCACTCAACGACTCCGGTGCGGTGTTGCTGTATTGCGATGTAAAGCGGTGGGCGGTGGTTCGCGACATTGTTAGTGGCCTTAGCGACCTTGCCAACGTCTACGTGATGGGCATCGATGCTGCCGACGGCATCGCGCAACCGGATTCTGCGCTACTCGCGAGCGGTGATGTCGACTCGCTCCCGATGGTGGACGTTGCCGAAGACGACCTGCTTGCGATCCTCTATACATCTGGCACCACCGGCAAGCCCAAGGGCGCGACGATCACCCATCGGCAAGCCCTCGCGAACTTGCAGAATCTCTCGCTCCTGAACACCGCAGCGGCGCTTATCGCAGCCCAGGCGACGCCAGCCCAAGCCGACCCCGACCCCACTCCAGCTCAGGCAGCGAACCTTCTAGTTGTGCCGCTCTTCCATGTAACTGGCGCACTCGCGACCATGGTTCCCGGTTATGCGGGCGGCGCAAAGCTTGTACTCATGCCGCCCGGACAGTTCGATCCCGATGAGGCAATGGCAACCATCGAGCGTGAAAAAATCACGAGCATCGGTGGGGTCCCTACGGTGATGTGGCGCATCGTCGAGGCGGACAACTTCAAGAAATTCGACCTGAGTTCCGTTCTCCGTATTGGTTATGGCGGAGCGCCTGCAGCACCGGAACTGGTTGAGAAGATCAACATTGCATTTCCTCAAGTTCGAAAAACTCTCTCGACGGCCTACGGACTCACCGAGACCGCTTCGGTTGCGACGGTGAATGTTGGCGAGGACTATTTCTCTCATCCCGGTTCTGTCGGTCGTGTAGTCCCCACAGTCGAGGCGATGATCATCGACGAAGATGGCAACGCGCTCCCCGCAGGCGAGACCGGTGAGATCGCGTTGCGTGGCCCAACAATCATGATGCGCGGGTACTGGAATCGTCCCGACGCAACAGAAGCGGCGTTCCTTCCGGGTGGTTGGTTCCGCAGTGGAGATATCGGTCACATTGATCCAGACGGTTTTATCTACCTCTCCGATCGCGCGAAAGACATGATTATTCGTGCGGGGGAGAACGTCTATTGCGTTGAGATCGAAAACGTGCTCTTTGAACATCCAGACGTTCTCGACGCCGCGGTGGTCGGGGTAGCGCATCGCACGCTCGGTGAAGAAGTTAAAGCGGTAGTGCAATTGCGCAAGGGCTCGACGACAACCGTTGAGGATTTGCGTACATATTGCGGAGAACGTCTCGCATCGTTCAAGGTTCCCGAGTACGTCGACTTACTGGAGATACCTCTTCCACGTAACCCTGCGGGCAAGGTGCTCAAAAATCTTCTGCGCGGCGACACCGCAGGCTCCGCCTTTGCTCCATCGCCCGACGACGACTCCGCGCTGTAGCGCACAAGTATCACGCCGTGGAGACCATCCTCGAGATTCACACAACATGGGGATACATCGCGATCGTTCTAAACGCGCTGGCAGGCATCTACGCGCTCATCGCTTGGAAAGTATCCAAATTGCGTGGCAGGCCAGTCTGGATTGCGACGATCACCGCGGAGGTATCGGTGCTCATCCAGGTGTTCCTAGGAACGATTCTCGTGGCAGCCGATGAGAAATACCGCACAACGGTTCCTCGCTTGCATATGTTCTACGGGTTTCTGATTTTCATCACGATCGGGTTGTTGTACCAGTACCGTGAACAGATGAAGGGACGTCGAGAATTGCTTTACGGGTTGGGTGGCCTTTTCATCATGGGGTTAGGTATCCGCGCTGTCCTACAAGTCGCATCATGAGCGCGCCTGATGGACGCTTGCGGGTCATGTTGTTGTTTGGCGGGCGTTCGGCTGAGCACGACATATCTCGCGCGACGGCGGTCGGTGTCGCCAGCGCCTTGGATCCAGCTCGATACGAGGTCGTTCCAGTTGCCATCACGACCGATGGCGCTTGGTTGTTGGCGGGTGAAGCAAAGGCGCTGTTGGAAGGTTCTCGTGATGCGATGCCTGGTGCGTTCGAAGTCGAAGGAGCGCCGCTCAACGAGTTGGGCGCCTTGGTCGCAACGCCGGGGAGCGGTGAACTCGGCATAGATGTCGTCTTCCCATTGCTGCACGGCCCATACGGCGAGGACGGAACCGTGCAAGGTCTCTTGGAACTTGCGGATCTTCCCTATGTGGGTTCCGGCGTGCTCGGGTCGGCTGTCGGCATGGACAAGGTGATGATGAAGCGCGCTTTCTATGCATGTGGCATTCCACAAGCCCACTACCTCTTCACGCGTGACGGCATGGATCGTAAGTTGTTCTGCGACACGGTCGAGCAAAGTATCGGCTTCCCATGTTTCGTGAAGCCCGCGAACATGGGATCGTCAATCGGCATTTCTAAAGCCGACGATCGAGCGGCCCTGGAAAATGCAGTTGAAGTGGCTTTCGGATTTGATGAATGGGTGCTAGCAGAGGAGGCCGTCGTCGGTCGCGAGATCGAAGTAGCTGTACTCGGTGACGCGCCAGCGCAAACGTCTTTGCCCGGTGAGATTGCGTCGGGTTCCGGATTCTTGAACTACGAAGCCAAGTACGAAAACGATGCGCTACAACTGATCGCTCCCGCAACGTTGTCCGACGAAGCCGCCGACACTGTTCGCGCTCTTGCTATCAAGGCGTTCGAAGCATGTCGATGCGATGCGATGGCCAGAGTCGATTTCTTTTATGAAGAAGGCGGCAGAGGTTTCCTCGTTAACGAACTCAACACGATCCCAGGGTTCACCTCGAGATCCATGTACCCGCGGTTATGGGAAGTAAGCGGCCTCGCATATCCCGACCTATTAGACCGGCTGTTGCAGCTAGCAATTGAACGGCATGGCCGCCGCACGATGCGTGCCGGACGTCAACGCTCTAACTGAGCCGCGTTTCGAGTGCAACGAGTTCTTCGGCCAAGGATTGCGGAAGCGAATCTCCGAAGGTAGCGAAGTGTTCGCGTGTGCTCGCGCATTCTGCTCGCCAAAGAGCCTTGTCAATGGCTAGTGCTTCGGAAACGCGACTTGTGGAAGCACCGCAACCGTCTAGCGGGAGATCCTCGGCATTCGGCACAACCCCGATCGGTGTTTCTTCGCCGCTAGCAGTGCCTTCGAGCCGCCCAACAATCCATGCAAGGACGCGCGAGTTCTCTCCGTAACCCGGCCAGATGAACTTGCCGTCGGCATCCTTGCGGAACCAGTTGACGCCATAAATCTTCGGCAACTTTGACTCGTCTGTTCTCGAAGGCATGGATAGCCAGTGCGAGAAATAGTCACCCATGTTGTAGCCGCAGAAGGGCAACATCGCGAAAGGATCATGGCGCAATTCGCCGAGTCCGCCTACGGCAGCGGCTGTCTTCTCTGAGCCCATCGTGGCACCCATAAAGACACCGTGTTTCCAGTCCAGTGACTCGTAAACGAGCGGTACCGTGCTCGCACGACGGCCACCGAAGAGGATCGCCGAGATTGGCACTCCTGCCGGGTCTTGCCACTCATCTGCGATAACGGGACACTGGGCAGCTGGCGCACAGAATCGTGAGTTGGGATGAGCCGCTGGTCCCTCAGCCGTGTCCGGGCTCCAACTCTGGCGCTTCCAGTCTGTGAGGCGCGCCGGTGGTTCACCCATTTCTTCCCACCAGACATCGCCGTCTTCGGTATACGCGGTATTGGTGAAGACGGTGTTGCTAGTCAGCGTGCTCATTGCGTTCGGGTTCGTGTCCATGTTCGTACCGGGAGCGACACCGAAGAAGCCAAACTCGGGATTGATCGCGTAGAGGCGACCGTCTTCGCCGATCTTCATCCATGCGATGTCGTCCCCGATGCACTCGGCCTTCCACCCGGGGACCGTGGGGATCAGCATCGCGAGGTTGGTCTTGCCACATGCCGATGGGAACGCCGCCGTCACGTAATGGACCCCGCCCGTGGGTGCTGTGAGCTTGAGTACCAGCATGTGTTCGGCTAGCCAACCTTCATCGCGCGCAATCACCGAAGCGATTCGCAGTGCGAAGCACTTCTTGCCTAGCAACGCGTTCCCGCCATATCCAGATCCGAAGGACCAAATCTCTCGGCTCTCAGGGAAGTGAACGATCCACTTGTCGGGGTTACACGGCCAAACAACATCGGTCGCGCCATCTTCTAGCGGAGCGCCCAACGAGTGAATGCACGGTACGAAGTCACCGTCGTCGCCCAACACATCGAGTGCTCCTTGGCCGGCGCGCGTCATCGTGCGCATACTCACCGCGACATATGCCGAATCGGTGAGTTCAACGCCGATGTAGGAAAGAGGGGAACCGAGCGGCCCCATCGAAAAGGGCACCACATACATGGTGCGACCGCGCATAGATCCTTCGAAAAGACCGCGCAGCGTTGAGCGCATCTCGGCAGGAGCTTTCCAATTATTTGTGGGACCCGCGTCCTTCTCTTGCTTTGAACAGATGTAGGTGCGGTCTTCGACGCGAGCGACATCGGTTGGATCGGTGGCGGCCCAATATGAATTAGGGCGCTTCGCCGGGTCAAGTGCGATGAACGTACCCGCCTCAACGAGTTGCTCGCACAGCAGTTCCGATTCTTCAGCTGATCCGTCGAACCAGTGAATGTGCGCAGGCTGGGTTAGTTCAGCGACTTCTTCAACCCAGGCCAACAGGGCCTTGTGGTTAGTCGGCGCTCCTGCAACCAAAGACACGAGACGCTCCTGACCGATCGGCGAAAGGGTCTCGGGAGTGTAGTGATGGCCCAGGCGTAGTTCGAAACCGGCGTTATCTAGATCTGGACATTGGGCGGCAGGCCCATGTCTTCTTCGCTGCCGGTACGTATGTGGGTGGCGAGGCCAGCCTCATTGATATCGAACACAACCCTTTGCCCCTGGCGCAGCATCCGAAGTACCGAGCCCTCGAGTGCGTCTGGCGAAAGTACGTGATCGGTGCGGTCGGTGTCCCGAACCAATACGCCTTCACCCGTGGTCGGGTCGTAACTACGGACGACACCCTGCATGATCTGGTTCCCTACGGCTTCTGTACCTTGCCGGCCTTTAGGCAGCCGGTACACACGTTTAAACGCTTAGGCGCGCCATTGACTACGGCACGTACACGCTGAATGTTCGGGTTCCAACGTCGGTTTGTTCGACGGTGTGAGTGGCTCAGGCGCTTGCCAAAAATAGGCTGCTTGCCGCAGACGTCGCAGACCGATGACATGACGAACCTCTTACTAATTGGAGTGAGAAACCCGGACGGGAACCACGAAAGGGTAGCAGGCAAGCCCGGATCTGACCCTCTCGGCCATTACGATCACCGGCCATGCCAACCCTCGAGAGTCTTGACGCCGCCAGCCTCCGCCAAGCGGTCACTCGCTTCCGAGATGCGTTGCGAACCCATCAAGAAGAATTGAACCGTCTCAACGTGTATCCGGTACCCGATGGAGATACAGGGACGAATATGACCCTCACACTCGAATCGGTTGTGACGGCGCTCGGCAGCGCGGAGGCGATGCCAGAGGTGTGTCACGCGATTTCTCACGGCTCGTTGATGGGCGCGCGCGGAAACTCTGGCGTGATCATGAGCCAGATACTCCGCGGTATCGCAGAAGTCTTCACCGAACTCGAATCAGTGGGCCCACAGGATTTCACGCTCGCTCTTCGCACCGCTTCCGACGCTGCGTACGAAGCTGTAATGCGTCCTGTCGAGGGAACGATTTTGACCGTCGTTCGCGAATCGGCCGAAGTCGCGGAGGCCGCTTGTGCCACCGCGGGCAATGGCACGCAATTGTCTGAACTGCTCGTGGTCGTTGCTGCTGCAGCGAGAGAGTCGGTGTTGCGAACGCCGGATCTTCTCCCAGTGTTGCGCGACGCGGGCGTTGTCGACTCCGGCGCGCGTGGCTTTACGTTGCTTTTCGACGCGTTACTAGAGGTGGTTGACGGCACGCCCATCCCCGAGCCGAGTGTGTCCGCGACGCCGACGATCGTGGAAGCGCACCTCTCAGCAGGCGATGTCTCTTCACTGCGTTACGAAGTTATGTACTTGCTAGACGCGCCCGACGATGCGATTCCATCGTTTAAGCACGCCTGGGCGGCATTGGGCGACTCGATCGTCGTTGTCGGTGGGAGCGGTGTTTGGAACTGTCACGTACACACCGATGACATCGGCGGAGCCGTCGAGGCAGGAATCGAAGCGGGGCGTCCCCACGCCATTCGTATAACGGATTTAATCGAACAGGTTGCCGAGGAACATCGGGAAAGCGACGCGGCACGCGAGGGTACGCATGCGCTCGAAGACGTGCGTGAGCAGGTAACGACCGGTGTGGTCGCCGTGGCGGTTGGGAAGGGCAACCGGCGGCTCCTAACCGGACTGGGTGTGCAAGAGATCGTTGCCGGAGGACAGTCGATGAACCCTTCGACAGCGCAAATCCTTGAAGCGGTTGAGCGGTGTCCGTCGGACTCCGTCATTGTTCTTCCAAATAACAAGAACATTGTTCCGGTGGCCGCACAGGTAGACGCGCTCACCACGAAATCGGTGGCAGTTATCCCGACCAAGTCAGTAGTTGAGGCGCTCGCCGCGCTGGTGGCGTACGACCCTCACGCCGAGGTGGACGTGAACTCAGCCGCCATGGCTGACGCTGCCGACAGTGTCGCTGCGGGCGAAGTGACCCAGGCGGTGCGCGACAGCGTCGGCGAATGCGGCGATATAAAGGCAGGCGACTGGATCGCTATTGGCCCTTCTGGTATTTCGGTCGCAACTGACTCGGCAGCGGGAGCCGTGTACGCGCTGCTTAACGAAATGGTCGGAGAGGACTCCGAGGTTGTGACCGTGCTGGTGGGTGCCGAGGTTGCGAGCCCAGAAATTCAAGCAGTACGCAAACATCTTGAACTGGCGCACCCGGGATTAGAAGTCGAAGTGCATGAAGGCGGCCAGCCGCTATATCCGTATCTCATCGGGGTGGAATAACCATCAGTGGCGCCGCCGAAGTTGCCTGCACGCTGCATGAACTCGCGGCCGTGCGACTCGGTGATGTTGCCGGAATTAAAGCTTCGCTAATCGAGAAGTTGATGTTGATGACACCGCCTATCGAGACGGTGCTCGATTTGGTGCAGCACTACCCGCACCGGTATCACGACCGCACGCGACGCTCCGAGATTGCAGGGCTGGTTATTGGCGACGAGGCGACGCTCGTCGCCAAGGTGAGCAAGATCGCTGCTCGCAAGGCGCGCAGCGGAAAGTGGATGGTTGAAGCGGTCGTAGGCGACGACAGCGGCGATCTCAATCTTGTGTTCTTCAACCAGCGGTGGCGAGTGAATCAACTCGCAGAAGGAACCGAAGTCGCGCTGTACGGCAAGTTCGACGTTTACCGCGGGAAACGCCAGATGACGAATCCGATCGTCGATGTCATTGGCCGGTCGGGTGATCAGAAAACGGGAGTCATCGTTCCCATTTATCCGCAATCGGGGAAGGCAGACGTCTCGTCCTGGGAGATCAAGGAAGCCATCGCCGCCGCGTTGACACATGTTGGGCATTTCGCCGAGACTCTCCCGAGCGACGTGCTCACTGAAGCGAAATTGGTCTCGCGTACTGATGCGTACCGCCATGTCCATCAGCCCGAGACGCTTGAACAGAAGCGCCAGGCACAGCGTCGCCTTACGTTCGACGAGTTCCTTCGTCTACAACTTGGTTTAGTGGCGCGCAAGCGCGCGATCGAGGCAGAGGAACGAGGCATCTGTCACAAGGTCGATGGTCCACTCGTCGAGCAGTTTCTGGCAGCATTGCCATTCACGCTTACAAGCGACCAGAGAGACGCGATATCGCACATCGCTCATGACCTAGCGCGCCCGATACCTATGCACCGCCTGATGCAGGGTGAGGTTGGTTCAGGTAAAACCGTGGTCGCGCTTACGGCGCTTCTCATGGCGGCACAGGGCGGATATCAGGGTGCGTTGATGGCGCCGACAGAAGTGCTTGCCGAACAACTATTCGCGGTTGCGAGTGAAGCTCTTGGCGCGATCACGGTGCCGAGCGAGGGAACGCTGCTCCCAGAACGACCGGTAACGGTTGCACTGTTGACCAATAGGGTCGGCGCAGCCGAACGTCGTCGCATCGCAAAGGGGCTTGCCGAAGGTCAGATCGACATAGTCGTGGGAACGCATGCCCTGCTGTACGGAGATGCGCCGTTTACGAAGTTGGGTCTTGTCGTGATCGATGAACAGCACAGATTCGGCGTCGAACAACGCGCGCTGCTGAAGGGCTTAGGGGATGACCCCGATGTTCTTGTGATGACTGCAACGCCGATTCCACGAACAGCAGCGATGCTCGTTTACGGCGACCTCGATCACACCGAATTACGCGACATGCCTCCGGGGCGCATGCCGGTGATTACGAAGGCGAGCACAAGTGTCGATCGCGGCGAAGCGTATGTGCGCCTGCGCAGCGAAGTAGAAGATAAAGGGCACCAAGCGTTTGTTGTTTGTCCACTCGTAGAAGGTTCGACAAAGATCGAGGCCAAAGCCGCTACGGAGGAGTATGAACGTCTAGCAGTCGAAGATCTCGTTGGCTTGCGCCTTGGACTGCTCCACGGCCAGATGCCAGCGGCAGACAAGAACTCGACGATGGCCGCATTTAGGGCCGGTGATCTACAGGTTCTGGTAGCCACAACCGTTATCGAGGTCGGTGTCGATATACCGAACGCAACGGTAATGATCGTTGAGGACGCAGATCGTTTCGGGCTCTCGCAATTACACCAACTGCGGGGGCGAGTCGGGCGCGGTGCCTCTACCGCGTGGTGTTTCCTGTTAGCGGATCCAGTAACCCCCGACTCTCAAGCACGTATCGCTGCGATGGTCGCAAGTTCCGACGGTTTCCAACTTGCGGAGCGCGATCTTGAGATTCGAGGGAGCGGGCAGGTTCTTGGTGAGAAGCAATCTGGCATCGGCGATCTCAAGTTGGGTCGCTTGCCTCGCGACGAGCGCTATGTCTTGTACTCGCGTTCGGTCGCAGAGCGCCTTCTTGACGCCGATCCTGGGCTGGAGGCCAATATCGCTCTTGCGCAAGAGGTCGACGACATCCTCGGTGACGATGTGGAGTTTCTCTTTAAGAGTTGATTTCTCCTGCACGGCGATGCGCTGCGACGGCAAGGCGCGCGAGGTGTTCGTGGTTGTGATGCCAGTTGCTGACTTCGTCTATGTCCCAGTACCGAGCCTCCGTCGCTTCGTGCGAGCACTCGATAGCGCCTGGCGATACAGAACATCGGTAAAGAATTGCGACCACTCCATGCGGACCGTAAGAAATATTCGCGGCACGTCCAACTACGTCGATCAGTTCAACAACGGTCGCGCTGAGTCCGACTTCCTCTGCAACTTCGCGGACCACCGTTTCCGCTGGCGTCTCGCCCCCCTCTACCCATCCGCTTACCAAGCCCCATGTTGCATCGTCGGTCCGGTGAACCAACAGGATTCGATCTTGGTCATCAAAGATCGCAGCGTCGGCACCAACCTTGGCCGTCACGTATCCGAGGTCGGCCGCAAGACGCGCGCGTACATCCTCTGCAGGCAGCGAAAGCGCCTCGCCGTATCCGCGTTCTGCTACTTCGAGAAGGCGTTCGTATCTCTCTATGTCGTAAGGGTTTTCGGAGTATGTGAGGCCAGTTCGCGCTATGGCCTGTAGTGCATCGAAGAGTTCTAGGGCGTCTATCCCTACGACGGTAGACCGTCAACTGGCACCATCATGGGTATGAGTCGGGGCGCACCGGGGCGCGGTAGGGGACCGAGGGTGATCGCAGGCGAGGCCGGCGGGCGCCGCTTGGTCGTGCCGTCGGG
>CAMBEL010000059.1 GCA_945865605.1 Bifidobacterium breve | reverse complement strand
CGCCCGTACGGTCGTGCGCGCAGAAATAGTACCGGTCATACGCGTTGCGATCGCTGGATGCCATGTGCTCCATCGATAGCGGAACCTGATGTACGGGCAACTCATCTAGGGGTACTGGCACGGTGTTCCTCCAAGTGAACGGACTAGGGCAGACTACGCGCCGCCGCTCGTCGGTTGCCGCGGCACTGCGAGCAGACGAGCGATTTCTTCAACAAGAACATCAATTGATGCGGGCGGGAAGTTGCCGAGCGGTTCCACCCCGAGCATCGCTTCGGTGCGATCGGCACCCACCGGTTCCAATAGTGCAAGGAGCGACGTCGCTTGCCCTGGCACCGGCGTAACAATCGTTTCGAGCACCGAACTTTGGCGGTCTACATAGGACACAACCCCTACCATGTGGAAGACCTCAAACAACGCTGCGTATGCATCCTCCTGCGATGCGTCGAGCAAGACGCTGCGGGTATCAGGATCGGCATCAACCAACGCGGTGCTAGACACGCGCCGCCCAACCCCGGGCGATGCAGACATGCCACTCGCAGCCGCATGCGCTTCGGCGAGGACCGCAAACGCCTCTGTCAACTGGACAGTGGTGATTGTGCGCACACCTGCATCAGCAAGGTCTGCTGCTCGGTCTGGGTGGTGTTGGCGAACGAGTCGCAGATAGGCAGCTCGCACCTCTTGCCATGGCACGCTCGGCTCAATGCCGAGTACCCCAAAGGCAGTCGTCTCATCCACCCCTACATGGTTGCATGGTCCACCACTTGCGGCCACACGCCTTCACCACCTACATATAGGTCCTCAACACGAGGAGTTCGCATGACGGGCATCACCGATACCGACCAAGACGCCATCACGATCGCACCAGAGATGAAGAGCCGTGCAATCGCGTGCCTCGCCGAGGTCGTGGGTGCCGACAATGTTTTGTCCGATGCCACGCTCGGCGACGAGTACGACCGAGATGAGTGCCTCACCGTCGCTGGCGTGCATCCGGCATGCGTCGTTCGCCCTGCGACGACAGCAGAAGTCGCTGCAATTGTCGCCGTTGCAACCGAGTTCTCGATGCCGATTACCGCTCGTGGAAGCGGCACCGGTCTTTCCGGAGGTTGCAGACCCACTCCAGCATCCATCGTCATCTCGTTCGAACGCATGAACGTCATCGTCGAAATCGATACGCAGAACCATGTCGCGGTTGTGCAGCCCGGTGTCACACTTCAAGAACTCGACGAAGCCCTAGCCGCGCACGGCCTTGTGTATCCGGTATTCCCCGGCGAATACAGCGCCAGCCTTGGCGGCAATGTTGCAACCAACGCAGGCGGCATGCGCGCCGTCAAGTACGGAGTGACGCGCCATCAGGTCCTGGGTCTTGAAGCAGTCCTTGCCACCGGCGAAACGATTCGCACTGGCGGAAAGTATGTGAAAGCAACAACGGGCTACGACCTAACGCAATTAATCATCGGCTCCGAAGGCACGCTCGCCCTTGTAACCGAAGCAACGCTGCGCCTTTACCCACGCGCTCCATTTCAGGCAACAGTGCTCGCCCCATTTGGTTCCCTTGAGCAGGTTACGAATGCGATCCCTGCGATTGTTGCGAGTGGAATCGCTCCCATGATCCTTGAGTATCTCGACTTGATAAGCCTTGGTGCTATCACGGCGTTCGTCGGATTGGATCTGGGCATCCCGGACGAAATTAAGGAAACCTCGCTCGCATATTTGGTCGTGATGATGGAACAGACAACCGACGAACGCCTCGACGAAGACGTAGCACAGCTGGCCGAACAACTCGACGCGCTCGGGGCGACCGACGTGTTCATATTGCCTGGGCATTCGGCAACGCAACTCATCGATGCGCGCGAGAAGGCATTTTGGGTTGCGAAGGCAAACAATGCAGACGACATCGTGGACATCGTTGTTCCGCGGGCTTCGCTTCCCGCCTTTATGACGAGAGTGTCCGAGATTGCGACCGAACACAATGCCTGGGTTAGCGGATGTGGCCACGCAGGTGACGGCAACGTGCATCTCTCGGTATTCCAGCCAGACCCAGAGATCCGCAGCCAGGTCCTGCACGATCTATTCGCCGCTGGCATGGAGATGGGTGGCGCAATATCGGGTGAGCATGGGATCGGGTATGCCAAAAAGCAGTACTTCCTCGACTTGGTGGACCCGGTCAAGATTGACCTGATGCGCCGAATCAAGACCTCGTTTGATCCGCATGGCATCCTCAACCCCGGCGTCCTGTTCGACTGACGCAACATCGATATGGAATTGGAGTTTCCTTGAACGGCGCAGAGGCCCTCATACGCACCCTGGTCAACTCCGGCGTGGAGGTTTGCTTCACGAATCCAGGCACATCCGAAATGCACTTCGTAGCGGCGCTCGACTCGGTGCCAGAGATGCGTGCCGTACTCGGACTGTTCGAGGGAGTCGTTACAGGAGCGGCCGATGGCTACGCGCGCATGACCGATTCCCCCGCCGCAACGCTTCTCCACCTTGGGCCCGGCTTGGGCAATGGGATCGCCAACCTGCACAACGCTCGACGCGCACGCGTACCGATTGTGAACGTCGTCGGCGACCACGCCACATCTCATCGCATCTACGACGCACCTCTGCAGTCCGACATTGAATCACTGGCGCGCAATGTGTCCGGCTGGTATCGATCGTCGGCAACCACAGCGGAACTAGCAGGCGATGCCGCCGATGCCGTAGCCGCCTCACTCCAGCCCCCAGGGCAGGTCGCCACACTTGTTTTGCCTGCCGACATCTCATGGACAGAGGGCGCATCACCGGTGGCCGCAAGGCCGCGACCTGTCGCGAATGAAGTACCCGGAGATGTCATCGACTCGATCGCAAAGGTATTGCGGTCCGGGGAACCAGCAGCCCTGATGGTCGGTGGACGCGCCACCCGCGAACGGGGTCTACTCGCCGCGCAACGCGTTGCGGCAGCAACCGGAGCGAAGATCATCGGCGAGACATTTCCAACGCGCCTTGAGCGCGGCGCTGGCCTCCCAGCCATAGACCGTCTCGGGTACCTCGCAGAGTTTGCAATGGCACAACTTGCAGGGCTTCGTCATCTCATACTTGTCGACGCCAAGTCACCAGCATCCTTCTTTGCATACCCAAACAAGCCGAGCGATCTAGTTCCCGACGGATGCGTAGTCCACGTACTGGCGTCGGGTTCCGATGATCCAGCTACTGCGTTGCACTCGCTTGCCGAAGCACTAGGTGCCACCAATGCCGACATCGAACTTCAAAACGCCGCACGACCCGACCGTCCAACAGGCGACCTGACTGGTGAAACAATTGCCAATGCGCTGGGCGCGGTACTTCCCGATGGTGCGATTGTTGCTGACGAATCCAACACCTCGGGGCTTTGGGCAAGCGGCGCAACGGCAGGCACGCCCCGCCACGATTGGCTCACCTTGACCGGTGGCGCGATCGGGTTTGGCATGCCAGTCGCTACAGGCGCGGCCATTGCGTGTCCAGACCGGCCGGTCATCAGCCTGCAGGCGGACGGCTCCGCCATGTACACATTGCAAGCGCTGTGGACCCAAGTTCGTGAAGATCTGAACGTGACAACTGTGATCTTTAACAACCGCTCCTATGCAATTCTCAACCTTGAGCTGTCGCGGGTCGGCGTTGAGACACCCGGACCCAAGGCGCTTTCAATGCTCGACCTGTCCAATCCAGATATCGACTTTGTTGCGTTGGCGACGGGCATGGGGATGGCCGCCGAACGCCCCGAAACGGCCGAAGAACTTACGGATGCATTGGAACGCGCAATCGCCGAACCTGGCCCTCACCTCATCGAAGCGATGCTTCCTGGTCGCTGGTGACCAGCGAAGATAGTGCAATGTTCGATGACCTACTAACGGCGAACCAAACATACGCAAGCGGTTTTGACCTCGCAGGGTTGACTCCTTCCGCCGCACGCGGACTCGCAGTGCTTACATGCATCGACTCGCGCATTGAACCGTTAGCCATGCTTGGACTGGTGCCGGGCGACGCCAAGATCCTTCGCAACGCAGGGGCGCGCGTTACCGATGATTCGGAACGCTCCCTTATCCTCGCCGCGCACCTGCTTGGGGTCACCCGTATTGCCGTCGTCGCCCACACGAACTGCCGCATGGCCGGAGCGAGCGATGCAGAGATTCGCCAAGAGATCGCTTCGTTGAGTGGAGCGAGCACCGATGCGTGGGAACCACTGGCAATAGACAACCAGGAGGTAACTCTTGCTGCCGATATCGCGAGATTGCGCGCTTGTCCGTTGCTCCCAAGTGAGATTGCCATTGGCGGATTTATCTACGACGTCGATACCGGCACCCTTTCTCTGGTCACCAGCTGATGCCAGACCTGCTCAAGATGCATTGGTTTCTACCTACGGGTGGGGATGCACGCGATGTGTTGCCGACCGCTCCAGACGCGCATCCGCGTGCGCCAGACCATTCCTATCTCGCGCAGATCGCGGTGGCGTGTGATCGCCTTGGATATGACGCAATGCTCACGCCGTGCGGCACCGGCTGCGAAGACGCATGGCTTGCAACGGCCGCGCTGATTCCGCTCACACAACGGATCAAATTCCTGGTCGCGTTCCGACCCGCGCTGCTGACCCCAACCCTTGCCGCGCAGATGGCATCTACGCACCAACGCATGTCGGACGGTCGCCTACTTGTCAACATCGTCACGGGAGCAGAGCCTGTGGAACTGGCGCGGTTCGGAGTGCACGACGACAAAGAGACGCGTTACGCACAGACCGAGGAATTCATTCAGGTAATGCGGGGGGCATGGAGCGGCTTGCCGTTCGACTTTGATGGCGACTTCTACAACGTCGTCGGCGCAACGACGCGCGATGTACCAGACCCTGTGCCCGCTATCTACTTTGGCGGCGCTTCCGAAGCGGCCGAACGCGTTGCGGCAAACCAAGTGGATGTGTATCTGGCATGGGGAGAGCCTCCCGATATGGTCGCGCAAAGAGTCGAACGCGTTCGCGCGTTGGCAGCGGCTGCCGGTCGCACTATTCGTTTCGGCATTCGATTTCATGTGATTGCAAGGCCTACGGCCGTCGAGGCTTGGGCGTACGCAGACCGGTTGCTGGCCGGGATGGATGCCGACGCGATTGCAAACGCTGCCCGGGACTTCGACGCGACCCAGAGTGTGGGGCAGCGACGCATGGCGGACCTACATGGTGGCGATACCTCACAACTCGTTGTTCACCCCAATGTGTGGGCCGGATTTGGTCTCGTGCGCGGTGGTGTTGGTACCGGCCTCGTCGGTTCATATGCGGAAGTCGCAGAGCGCATCCTCGAGTATCACGGCCTCGGGTTCGACGAGTTCATTCTGAGCGGATATCCGCACCTTGAAGAGGCGTACTGGTTCGGAGAAGGCGTAATGCCATTACTCCGTGCATCCGGCCACTTGCCGCAGATCGACGGACCCAGCGCGCCCGTCTTCTCGTTCCGCTGATCATGCGGGTTGGCCTATTGATGGTTGGGCATGTCGCGGACTCCGCCGTACCTATAGCTGGCGATTATCCAGAACTGTTCGACGCGCTGCTCGGCGACCATGGGATCAAGTTGGTGCGTTACGACTTGGATGCGGATCGGTTCCCAACTTCGACAGACGAATGTGAAGGCTGGCTTTGTTCGCCGAGTCGGTGTTCGACCTATGACGAGCAGCGATGGATCGCGAGTGCCGAAGATTTTCTCAGAGAGTTGATCGCCAAGGAGCACAAGTACGTTGGGATTTGTTTCGGGCACCAACTGCTTGCGCAAGCCATGGGAACGCCCGTAATTAAATCCCCCGATGGATGGCAGGTGGGAGTTCAGGAATACGAGATTGTTGAACACACCAGATGGATGACACCGTCGCGGGATCACATCGCTCTACCAGCGAGTCACGAAGACCAGGTGAGTGCCATTCCCGACGGCGCGCGTTTGTTGGCCCGTTCGGAGGGGTGCGCCGTCGCTGGTTTGCTTGTCGGTGATCGCGCATGGACTTTGCAGCCGCATCCGGAGTTCACATCGGCACTTGCTGATCACCTCTATGCGATGCGCACCTCGTCGATTGGCGAGGAAAAGGCTGCGGACGCACGCGCGTCGCTTGCATCGCCACTCGATAGTGCAGTAGTCGCCCAGTGGATCGCAAACTTCTTCGCCAATGAAGCCAGCTACGCCGGGTAGACGGACACCTCAGTCGCCTTGACCGTGCACCACACTTCGACACCAGGTGCGATTGCCAGGTCATCGAGCGCACCGGGCGTTACTTCTGCAACCAAGGACACGGTGCCGCCGATGCGCACCCGAACACGTGAACCCAGTGCCTCTATCGCCTCGACATGTCCTGACCAGGTGTTGCGCGCGCTGGTCTCTGGCGCTTGACGGTGCAGCGATACAGCGTGCGGATGAATGGCGGCAAGGACAACGCCAACGATGGTGCCTTCCGATACGTCTGCAGATACAAGGAGTGCACCAGATGGCAGCTCAATTGATTCGTCCCTCACGACGCCTCGCAACAGGTTTACTCCTACGAGGTCTGCGACATAACGCGTAGCCGGACGTTGCGCAAGTTCCGCGATGGTGCCCTCCTGCACGGTGTGCCCTTCTTCGACCACAAGCACACGGTCTGCAATTACCGCCGCATCGAGTGGATCGTGGGTCACAAGGATGCGCGGTCCATCGTGTGTGCTCAACAGTTCTCGGAGGTCTCGACGCATGTAGTCACGGGTAGTTGCGTCTAGGGCGGAAAGAGGTTCGTCAAGCAGCAGGAGTCGCGGCGATCCGGCAAGTGCGCGTGCAAGGGCAACGCGTTGCGCTTCACCGCCAGACAGAGCGCGAGGCCGTGCATCCGCGCGGTCGGCGAGGCCAACCAACTCAAGCAGCCGATCCGCTTCTTCACCAGCCACAGCCTTGGAAGCACCTCGCGCTCGTGGGCCGAATGCAATGTTGTCGCGGGCGGTTAGGTGGTCGAATAGCAGGTACTCCTGGAACATGAACCCGACCGAACGATCTTCAGGCGGCACGAATACACCCGTAGTGGCGTCATCCAACACGCTCCCATTGAGGGTTACAGAACCGCCATCCAACGGGCGTAGCCCTGCAAGCGCGTGGAGCAACGTTGTCTTGCCGGCACCATTAGGACCCAATATGGCAATGGTCTCTCCTGCGGCGGCTCGAAGGCCGACATCTAACTGGAAACCGGATTCGAGTTGGATTTGGATGTTCGCATCGAGCGCAGTCATTGGCGAACCAACCAACGTCCACGCAACAGCGTGAGTACGCCAATGCAGATCGCAACCATCACAAGACTGAGAGCTATCGCTGTTTGCGGTTGACTGTCGAGAAGTAGGTAGACCGCGAGGGGCGCTGTGCGGGTTCGGCCTTCGATGTTGCCAGCGAATGTGATTGTCGCGCCGAACTCGCCGAGTGCACGCGCCCAAGCGAGGGCAACACCACCACTTAGAGCCGGTGCGATAGCGGGGAAGGTAATTCGCCGCAGCACCGTAAACCGACTTGCGCCGAGGGTGGACGCGGCATCTTCGAGGCGTCGATCCATTGCGCGTAACGCTGCCTCGACGGTAATCACGACGAACGGCAACGCAACAAATGTTTCGGCGAGGACTACGCCGGTTGCCGTGAACGTGAAGTGAATCCCGAATGCGGCGTCGAGTGGTTCACCGATTAATCCCCTGCGGCCGAACGCTGAGAGGAGGGCTACTCCCCCAACGACGGGCGGCAAGACCAATGGCAACAACGCAAGTGCGCGCACAACGGCGCGGCCACGAAACTCGACGCGGGCGAGAAGCCATGCGAGGGGAACACCAAATAGGACGGCTAAGACCGTCGCCCAGAGAGAACACCGGAGGGAAAGAGCGATGGCGGCGCGCGCTTGTGGAGTGGTGAGGTCATGGAATAAATCGCCCCACACGACCTTCTGCAGCAACCCAATTATCGGGACCACAAGAAAGACGATCGCGAAGACTGCAGGTATTAGGAGCAGAACCGGTACGCGACGGGCACCTCGCTTACGTTGTAAAGGTTGCAGTCTCAAGGTGTCGAGAATCCGAATGAGCGAAGCGTGGCCTTGGCTTCGGGAGACGAGAGATAGGCCATGAAGGAAGGGGCCGCCATCTTGTTCTTGGTATTAACAATCTGCACTATCACGTAGATCGCCGTGTGGTTGTGTGCTTTAGGAATGACCACGCCGGTGGCGTTGTCTCCGGCGGCCAAAACATCTGTCGAATATACGATCCCGGCGTCGGCATCGCCGTAGGTGACTGCGCCCAGGGTTGCTTTCGCGCTGTCGGCACGCGTGATGTGATCTGCCGACAAGGCGACTCCAGAACCCGCAAGAATCTCGTCCGCGTACTTGCCGCACGGGGCTTTTGGTGCACACAACGCAACGACATCAACGCTGGCGAGGTCACTTAGCGAACGGATACCGAGCGGGTTGCCGGATTTGGTGACAATCTGCAAGTCGCTCATCGCAAATGCGGTTGCAGGGCGCGGCGATAGGTCAACAACGGGTTCGACGAGCGCTTCGTCTGCTGATGCAAAGAGATCTATCGGAGCGCCCTCATCAATTTGTGCAGCTATACGGGAAGACGAATCGAATGTGAGGTCGACCGTGACCTGGGGGTGGAGTGCTTCAAAATCGGTCGCGATCGTTTGGAATGCTTCGGTCAATGAAGATGCGGCCGCAACGACAATTACTCCACCTACCTGCGACCCATTTCCCGAGGTCGACGAGCTAGTGGCGCATCCGGCCGATGCCAACGCCAGGAGCCCGACAGCTGCCGCAGCGCACCTCCATCTGCTGAATACGCGTGCAGGTCCCACTTCGCGAACCCTAATGCGCCGGCATATCCGGTTACCTGTGCGGTCAGCGGAGTGTTTCCGCAATGTTTGGCTTTCCGCATTGGGGCAGAATGGGAACGGGCAGGTGCCGGAAGCGTCAAACTATGTGGGTGCGAAACACGTTCGATGTTGCGGTAGTTGGTGGCGGAATCGCTGGCGTGTCGGTTGCTGCTGCCTTGGCGGCCGAGGTTTCCGTTGTGTTGTTGGAACGCGAAACCCAACTCGCACAACACACGACCGGACGTTCCGCTGCGCTTTATTCCCAGACGTACGAATCGCCTGCGGTGCAGGCACTGACGCGTGATAGTTGGGATGGTTTCGTTGCCGCGTCGGCCGAAGCGGAGGTTGAGATTCTGGTGCCCCGGCCAACGCTTTGGGTGGCAGCCAAAGAAAATACGACGGGTCTCATTGACATGGCCGAAGCGAGCGACGCGCTTGTCCCCGTAAGTGGCGATGGTGCGAGGGGTTATTGCTCTGCGTTGCGAGATGATTGGGTGGCAGCGGGAGCATTCGAAGATGCAGCATGCGATATCGATGTGCTTGCATTGCACCAGCATTATGTGCGGGTGGGGCGCGCGCATGGGATGGAAATTCAAACGGGTGTGCCACTGTTGAGCGCGCGGCAAAGAGGTGGCACGTGGACGATTGACGTTGGCGGCGATGAGCTGCAGGCCGGAATGATCGTGAACGCGAGCGGCTCTTGGACAGACAAGGTTGCAGTCGCGTGTGGCATTACGCCGTTAGGGATGGCGCCGCTGCGACGTACCGCCGTGGTGGCCAGACCATCTGGATGCGAAGTGGATCCGGAGTGGCCATTTGTCATCGACTTCGGAGGCGACTTCTACTTTCGCCCTGAAGGTCCACATATCTTTTGCTCCCCGGAAGACGAAACCTTGAGCGAGCCATGCGATGCACGACCCGAGGAACTTGATGTTGCAATGACGCTGGACCGTGTGAACGCAGTGACAACGCTGGGGCTGCGGTCAGTGGTGCGAGCGTGGGCGGGGTTGCGCACGTACTCGCCTGATCGCCTACCTGTTATTGGACGAGACGCGGCAGAAGACTCATTTCTCTGGTGCGCAGGCCAGGGTGGTTTCGGAATTATGACGGCCCCAGCTATTTCTGCATTGTGTGCAGCGCTGGCGTTAGGCAACGGTGCACACGATGCAGAGTTCGCAGATCAGTTCTCCCCTGCGCGTTTTTAGTTGGGGCGCGGCGAACTCCGTATCTACTTACCAGTCGTCATCTCCGTCGCCCGGGTTCCGTTCCTTGCTCGGCCAAGGTGTTAGTTCGCCGTCCCATTGGACTTTGCGCCGGTGCAACTCTTCGTCGCGTTTTGCCAGAGCAGCTTTGGATTTACCTTTGCATCCATTGACTTCGCACCAGGCGTCGAAATCCGCTTTCGAACAAGAAAAGTTGTGCGCACCGATACTGGGAATGACATCGATGCCTACGTCCACGAATGCGGCACGGGCATCGCGAAGCGCGGTTGTTCCAAGAGCGGTGCCTTCCCAGGAAGTCTCAAAATCTTGTTCGCCTGGGCTTAGGCCGTCTTCTCCATAACCAAACTGAATGACCCTGAATACGTCACCGAACCGATGTAGTCCGAACCGAAGCGAGTCCGGATGGCCATCATGTTCAGCAGAACCAGAACTGATGTCTTCGTCTGGCGAAGGCGAGTCTCCCCACGGGTATAGCTCGTCTTCGATCAAGTCTTCGTTCCTGAGGATGGAAGTGCCACGGATTTCGATTCCAGCGGGGAGATCACTGGGATTCTCATTCCAACAGTCGATGTCCTCCTGGCAACAAGTGACGTCACCAAAATATTCATCTTCTCGAACGACCCAGATTGCATAATCCACTAGCTCCTGGCGTGCTGATACAAGATCGTATTTGTCACCGACCGGACCCGACCAAAGTTCTTCTTCTTCGTCGGTTCGGAAGATCCGATATTGCGTTCCCCACCGGCCGAGCCGGATGACCGGTTCACCGCCATCCTCACGCCCTTCAGTAACGGAACTGATGTACTCGTCAGGCTCCCCAGCTTCGGTTCTTGTGGACTGCTTCTCTTCGGTTGTGTCGTCAGTCATTGGTTCCTCCTAATCGGTCCTGGCGTTGGCACCGTGCCGGTTGGCCGGTTGCCGACCCTTCAATGAGCCAGGTCTCTCGGGGTCTCTTGATGAGGCATACGTATCGTAAAACAGGGGTGAGACATTCTCGATTGCGTGCAGCGAGCAAAGGGTTCATCGAGACACCCGTGAACCCGGAGGAAGCGCAGTTCTCGAAAGATTCGCATCGGTGAAGTTCGCTCCCAAGAGTTTCGCTGTGCTCAGATCGGCATCTCGTAGTTGCGCGTCAGAGAGATCCGCGTTGCTGAAGTCCGAACCGGAGCATGTCGCACCGCTCATGGTCGCTCCCGACAAGTCGGCATCAGACAGGTTGCAGCGGGAAAGAACTGCGTCGGTCAGATCGGCGAGGGTGAGATTCGAACTGCACAAGTTCGCGTCGGTGAAATCC
>CAMBEL010000058.1 GCA_945865605.1 Bifidobacterium breve | reverse complement strand
TCTAGCGTGAGCATCGCGCAAGGAACTCCGTCGGTGAACCTCTAATGGAACTACTCGATTGGTATCGCCTCTTCACCTGGCTATGCCTTTCCGCGGTGGGAGCCCTGTCATTTTTATGGCTCCTGCGTATAGGAGCGATGGTTTCCGCGCGTCTCCTAAACGTTTGGCAGTCGGTGCGTCGCCTGCTTAACGCAAACGGCATCGCGTTAGCGACTCTTGTGGCCTGCGTATCAACTGCCGGTTCCCTCTACCTGTCGGAGGGCGGACATCTCATCCCTTGTCGATTGTGCTGGTACCAGCGCTCGATGATGTATCCCTTTGCGATCATCCTGATTGTCGCTCTCATCCGCCGTGAAGTGTCCATACGTCCCTACGCAATCACATTGGCCCTGCTGGGAGGTGCTATCGCACTTTGGCATTACTTGGTTGAGTGGTTCCCGTCGCTCGAAGGCGTGGGAGGAAAATGCGACATAGCGAATCCATGCTCGGTTCGTCCACTGCCACTCCGTTTCGGCTTCATCTCGATACCATTTATGGCGCTAACTGCCTTCGCTCTCGTAGCTACGATTCTGTGGTTCGGGTACCCATCAAAGAGTGTTTCTAAATGAGTCAAATAACGAATGTTGCTTTGCCAGAACGTCGCGCAGAACGTCGCGTCAAAGATTGCGCTGCACCCACGCAGCGGGGCTCAGTGCCGATTGTTCCGATTGTCATTGGTGTTATCGCCGTGTTGGCGCTGGTCGCGATTTTTCTGGGTATGTCGAACAGCGACTCGAAGGACAACGACGGTGGGGCGATCGAATACGGCACAGTCGTTGTCGACGGCGCGAACCTCGTTTCTCTTCCCGCCGAAGGACCGGACCCCGCTAAAGGCAAACTCGCGCCGACCATCGAGGGTACGAATTTCTCCGGTGAACCCACGGTTATTGCTCCGGGTCCCGCGCGCGCGATCGTATTTCTCGCGCATTGGTGCCCGCATTGCAACGCCGAAGCACCACGCCTCGTCGACTTCCTGGAAAACGAAGGCATTCCCGACGGGACGGCACTAACGATCGTCACAACATCATCAAATAAGGATGCTCCTAACTGGCCGCCTTCCAAATGGGTCAAGGAAGTAGGTCTAGGTGCAGTGGAGACTCTCGTGGACGATAAGAGCGGAAGTGCCGCGGCGGCAATGGGCGTTAGCGGCTTTCCCTTCATCGTGCTTCTTGATGCCGAGGGAAATGTCATCGAACGCGATTCCGGAGAGCAGCCGGAAGGTTATTTCGCGGAAGCATTTGCGCTGCTGTTAGAAAAGTCGAGCGCCTAGACCGGGCTACTCCAGCCGGATAGGTGTCGTTCGCGTGGCCGGGGCTTTGCTGACAACGCGCGGCGACGTTTGGATATCTCGAGTTCTTGGCCAATGAGAATTGACGCCGTTCCTGCACCGACCAAAAAAAGAGCAGGGAGTAGTACAGCGTCACCCGTTGCAATGAAAATGCCCACGACTTCGATCCACCCACCCGAAGGAAACAGGATCGCCGTTGGCAGCAGCCAGAAAAATGCTGCCGTGATGATTCCGGCGACAAGTGTCCAGCGACCAACACGCTTCAACATGAGCGCACGACGTTTGCTACTGAGGAACGCTGCAGTGACTAGCCCGAGGCCAGCGAAGAGCAGCAGTGGTACAGCGCCTCTAGCTGAGCCCGCCGAGCGCGAGGCGTCGGGCAACACGCTTTTGTCAACTGCCACTAAAACCCGAGTTGAGGGAGTTCCTCCTGCAGCTATAACGGATTGCGTTACTAACGCCTCATCGAGAATGATTGGGGAGGTGTCTCCAAAGAAAACTTGGGCATGTATCTTGCGCAGCGCACCATGGAATGCAAGCGCGAATTGTGGAGTCCGTACCGCTTCGTCGGCGAGCTTCCGCGCCGCGACTAACTTCTCGAATGGCGTCTGGTCGGTGCGAGGTTCCAGCGTCTCAGCTAGACGTCCTGCAAATACATCGCGTACAGGCTGCACAGCGATGATTTCGTTAGAGGACGCGACGATTCGTTCGGTGTTGAGTAGGAGGTGACAGCCCAGCCATACGACGGTCCCTGCGGCGAGGAGTAGCAAACCGGTACTCAGGAGAAAGTTGCTAGGTATCCGACTGCGGGTCATCTAAGTGCATCGGCACTTGCCCCCAATGACTTGAGCGATGCGCCAAAGTGGTTATACCTTTGCCATCGCGATCGGAAAGAGGGAGTCATGCCAGAGATCCCAGAAGCTCTTAGCCAGATTGAAGCTGACCTTCTCGCCCCCGGCGGGATGTTCGCGTTGGAAGACGCCGAGGTCCTTGGGACGACGATGCCAGTATTCGCGAACCGGTATGGATCGTTGCGCGATGGATTGCTCGCTGCGCGAGGGTTCGGAGATCGCGAGTATTTGGTCTTCGTCGATGCGGATACGCGTCGCGTTTTGACTTTCGCCGCCCATGAACGTGTTGTCGCGTCGGTGGCACGCTGCTTGAAGGAGCAGTATGGCGTCGGTCCCGGCGATCGCGTGGCGATCTTGGCAGCTAACTGCCCAGAATGGATCGTCACCTTCTGGGCAGCCGTGAGTCTTGGCGCTATCGCTGTCGGGCTAAACGGATGGTGGGTTGGTCCGGAAATCCGCTTCGGCCTCGAAGATGCTGACGCCAAGGTGTTGATTGCAGATCGAAAGCGAATGGACCGACTCGAGGGCGCAAGTACGGGAGTGCCCACTGTTGTGATCGAGGACGACTTCGAACAACTCTGGAACTACGACCTCGAAGCCGAACTACCTGACGTTGCAATTTCTGAGGATGATCCGGCGTTGATTCTCTACACCAGCGGGACCACGGGGCGACCGAAGGGTGCGGTCAATACACATCGCAATGTAATTGCAGCGGTCGGGATCTCCTTTTTCCATGGAGCTCGCATGATGATGTTGAACCCTCCTGCTCCGGACGCTGCACCCGTGACTCCGTGTCAACTTGTCACCTACCCGCTGTTCCACGTCTCTGGCCTTCACATGGGGGCGATCGCATTCATGATTTCGGGTTTGCGATCCGTTTGGACACTCGGCCGCTTCGATCCGGTCATTGTTATGAAAATCATCGAGTCCGAACGCATCACTGGGTGGTCGTACACGCCGACCATGTTGCACCGCGTTGTTTCCCATCCCGATCTCAAGCGTTATGACCTCTCGTCGATTCGTAACGGTGGTGGGGGAGGGGCCGCTTTCTCTCCCGCGCTGCAACGGCGGGCGAAAGAGGCCATTCCTAACCTGCGCGGATCTATGGGTGTCGGATATGGACAGACAGAGTGCGCTGCGCTGGCGTCGGTAAATAGCGGAGCCGAACTTGCCGAGTTTCCTGAGTCCGTTGGTCGGCCTTTGCCCACCGTGCAGCTCGAAATTCGTGACGAATCTGGGAACGTTGTCGCTCCAGGGGACGAAGGCGAGATCTACCTGCGTGGACCGATGGTTATGCCGGGTTATTGGCGTCGCCCCGAAGCGACCGCTGAGGTCATCGTGGCGGGAAGGTGGTTGCGCACAGGTGATGTGGGGCGGATGGATGCCGGTCGTCTTTACCTCGCGTCGAGACGGCGCGATTTAATCCTGCGCGGCGGTGAGAACGTTTACCCGATCGAGATTGAGAATCGGCTCGAAGAACACCCTGGTGTGGCCGAGGTTGCTGTGATCGGCGTACCCGATGAAGACCTGGGGCAGATCGTGAAGGCGGTTGTGGTCGCCAGGCAAGGCGTAGAACTGGATCCGACAGAACTTGTCGCATTCTGTGCTGAAGCCCTCGCTTATTTCAAAGTTCCCGCGATAATTGAAATCTCCTCAGTGTCGTTACCGCGTAACGCGACGGGCAAGGTTGTAAAACAAGTGCTTCTCGACGGTGTCGATTTGCAGTTCGTCGAGGAGTAGGAGACCGATCACCCTGCACAACTCACCGTTCAACTCTCTATGCACCACAACACTCCCAAGGTCTAATAAGACTCATGTACGAAGAGATGTTCGCCCTATCAAGTTCTAATCAAGATTTAATTGAGAAACTTTTGCGGCCGCATGGCAATGACCGCTCGAGCCCACCGGAGATCGCATGGCAATCGATTTGAAATCACTTGTCGCACCCGGTCACACCGCGTTCGTTTTACAGGAGGTGCAAAATGGGGTCGTCGGCGACCCTTCCGCATTGCCCGCGCTCGCCGCGGCGGCGGCCGATGTTGGGCTCATCGAACACTGCGCTCAACTCGCACGCGCCGCCCGTTCAATCGGCATCCCGGTGTTTCACTGCACGGCCGAGACGCGAGCGGATGGCGTGGGAGCGAACCAAAATGCGCGTTTGTTTATGGGCGTGCGTAAATCACCAGTGCAGCTCGTGCCTGGTAGCGATGCCATAAAGGTTCCATCGGAAATCGGGGTAGACCCAGGTGATGTTGTGCTTCCGCGCCATCACGGCCTTGGGCCGATGACCGGCACTCAACTGGATTCGATGCTTCGTCACCTGGGCGTGACGACCATTGTCGGGGTTGGTGTGTCGGTGAACATCGGCATGATGAATTTTGCATTCGATGCCGTGAACCGCGGATATCAGTTCGTAATGCCAATAGATGCTGTGGCCGGTGTTCCTGCTAAATATGCAACGGCGGTGATCGAGAACACTTTGAGCCTGGTCGCTACGGTCACCACGACCTCAGCGCTCCTTGTGGCATGGTTGGACTGATGGCGAAGGCAGATGCCGACCGTGTGCGGAGCAGCCGGCAGATATAACCTGGCCCAATGTTCGATACGACCACGTTCCCAAAGATCATTTCGGTCGATGACCATGTGATCGAGCCCCCTACCGTGTGGAGTGATCGCCTTCCTGCCAAGTACGCGGATGTTGGTCCGCGGATGGTGCGTAACAAAGTCGCCGAGATGTCATACGTAGGCGGAGTGTTCTCGTATCGCGAGGCGAACGCTGGTGAGGAAGGCACTTGGTGCGACTGGTGGCACGTTGAAGACCTTAGGTACCCACTTACCAGGGTCATGGCTGCTGCGGGGATTCCTCGGGACAACGTGACGATCTCGCCGATCACGATGGACGACATGCGTAAAGGATGTTGGGACCAGAAGGCACGCCTAGAGGACATGGATGTCAATCACACTGAAGTGTCGTTGTCGTTTCCAACTTTTCCGCGATTCTGCGGTCAAACATTTCTCGAACGCGAAGACAAGGTGCTCGCTGATCTATGCGTGAAGGCATATAACGATTGGATGTTCGACGAGTTTTGTGCAGGTACGAACGGCCGCCTCGTGCCGCTTCCCATTGTTCAACTTTGGGACGCCAATATGGCGGCCGAAGAAGTGCGCCGAAACGCTGCCCGCGGTGCGCACGCCGTTTGCTTTACCGAGATACCGCCCTTTCTTGGTCTGCCGTCAATCCATGATGCTGACGGCTACTGGGATCCGTTCTTTAACGCATGCGCCGAAACGGAAACAGTGGTCAGCATGCACATCGGGTCAAGTTCCAAGATGCCTTCGACTTCGGCCGACGCACCGGCGGCCGTCGGGTCGACACTCACATCGATGAATGCGGCAATGTCGCTCACCGATTTTTTGATGTCAGGGCTATTCGAACGGTTCCCGCGACTTGAGGTGGCGTACTCAGAGGGCCAGATCGGATGGATCCCGTACATTTTGGAGCGCGCGGACAAGGTCTGGGAAGATAACAGCGCGTGGGGCGGCGTGGCAGACAAAGTCAAGCGGCCGCCATCCGAGTACTACCGAGAGCACGTTTACGGTTGCTTTTTCGATGATCCCATTGGCCTGAAGAATCTCGATGCGATCGGAGTCGACACCGTCACGTTCGAAACCGACTACCCACATTCGGATTCGACATGGCCAGATTCGCTCGAAGTTGCGATGCGCATCATGGATGGTCTCGACGATGAAACCATCGTCAAGATTGTCCGTACGAACGCCATTCGTATGCTGCGCTTGGACCTCGATAAGTGACGAGGACATCTGGGAGCGGTTGATGACCCAAACATTGGGTGGTGATGATTCCTACCGGTTATTGATCGGCGGTGAATGGGTAGAAGGTGCCGACGGTGCGTATCCGGTGGTGAACCCCGCCACCGAATCAGAGATCGGGCAGGCCCCAGAGGCATCGCCGCAACAGGCATTAGATGCTGCGCGCGCCGCCAGCGAAGCATTCGCATCGTGGTCGGTGACGTCACAAGAGGAAAGGTCGAACCTGCTCGATGCTGCGGGCAAAGCACTACTCGCTCGCCGGGATGAATTCGTTCCGTTAGTTATCGCAGAAACCGGTTGTACGGCCACAGTGGGTAAAGCAATGCAGGTGCCCCAGGCCGCAGTCCGATTCCAGCGCTACGCGCGTGGGGCGTTCGAACCAACCGTGATTCCGTTACCGCCGCAGGAGATGGCGTCAACACCTTTGGCTCCAGGCGGAGTCATCGGTGCTCTAGCGCGCCGGCAACCGGTCGGAGTAGTGGCGTGCATCACCTCGTACAACTTTCCAATTGTGAACATGGTTGGCAAGATCGCACCGGCATTGGCAATGGGTAATACCGTCGTTGTCCGTCCTGCAGGCCAAGACCCTCTCGCCGTCATTGAGTTGGTGAAGCTTCTTGATGATGTCGGGTTCCCTCGCGGAGTAGTCAACGTTGTGACCGGTTCCACTCCTGCTACCGGAGAGGCGCTCATCGAATCGCCAGACGTCGACATGGTGAGTTTCACCGGGTCCTCGGGCGTGGGCGCACGCATCGGCGAGGTTGCTGGGCGCACGATGAAACGCCAGTTGCTTGAACTCGGCGGGAAAGGCGCAGCACTCGTTCTCGACGATGCCGATGTAAAAAATGCCGTGAGCATGATTGGGTCCGTCTGGACGTTTCATGCCGGTCAAATTTGTACGGCTCCAACGCGGGCAATTGTGCATCGATCTATTTATGACGAAGTCGTTGCTGGTTTAGCGAAGATGGCGCCGAAGCTCAAGGTGGGGGATCCACTACAACGCGACACCGTAGTGGGGCCTGTAATCACGCAAGTTCATCGCGATCGCATTGAGGGCTACATCGGTATCGGACGATCAGAGGGCGGTGAGGTGATTGCTGGTGGTGAACGCCCTGCTCACATGGAACGCGGCTGGTATGTAGCCCCGACCCTCATCGCAGGATGTTCTGGCGACATGCGCGTCGTGCAAGAAGAGATTTTCGGTCCCGTCATTGTCGTCTTGCCATTCGATGACGACGACGAAGGAATCGCGTTGGTTAACGGAACCGAGTTCGGCCTATACGACTACGTGTTTTCGAGGGACTCTGGACGGGCAATGGCGATCAGTCGAAAAATGAGAGCTGGAAATATCGGCCTGAATACCGTTCAGCGCAATCAGGAGACACCGTTCGGGGGGACCAAGCAGAGCGGTGTGGGGCGCGATGGTGGTTCGTTCGGATTGCACGCGTACTCGGAGTTGCAGTCTGTCGTGTGGCCAGGTTGACAACTTTCTGATGGAGTTCGGGATCTTTCACTCTGGGCATGTGCCTTCGCGACCAGGAGTCGGCGCACAAAGGGAAGCCGAGCATGCGCGCTTGCTGGATGAGGTATCGGTCGCTGTCGCCGCTGATCGTGCAGGATTCAAGTATTCCTGGTTCACGGAACATCACTTCTTGGATGAGTATTCGCACATCTCCGCTAGCGAAGTACTTATGGGTTATGTCGCTGCGCGCACCGAGCGGATCCATATCGGTTCCGGTATCTTCAATCTCACCCCGCCAGTGAATCATCCTGCCCGCGTCGCGGAACGCGTTGCGATGCTGGATCACCTAAGCGAAGGGCGCTTCGAGTTTGGCGTCGGGCGCGGCTCATCGAGCACCGAGTACGAGGGATTCCAGATCCCAGACGCGGAAACGACGCGGGCGCTCTTCGATGAAGCCCTTCCGGAGGTGCTGCGGATACTGCAAGAGGCGCCTTACTCTTTCGATGGAAAAGGTTTCTCGATGCCGCCGCGGACGGTTTTGCCGCGCTGTTGGACGAACCCGCACCCCCCGCTGTGGCTCGCATGCGGTAGCCCCGCCACGTTCGAGCGTGCAGGGCGCCTCGGGATGGGCGCCTTGTGTTTCACGATGGGTGGCGCATCAGATCTAGCTCCACTTATCGCGACCTACAAAGAAGCGGTAGCCGAGTGCGATGAACCCATCGGGGGGTACATCAACGACAACGTCGCATGTGTGAGCATGTTGCTGTGCCTCGAAGACCGTGATCGTGCGGTGGAGACATTCGCGCACATCGGTGCTTCGTATTACCAAACACTCGTCGTCAGATGGCTCGACTCGATTCCATTGCCGGAAGGAATCGAGCGTTCCAGTTTTGTTGTTTCGGAGCCAAGCAAAGGCGACTTATACGCTTCGATCGACGCCGGTCTTCGCAGCGTCGGCGCGCCAGAAGACGTCGCTCGGTCGATCGAATTGTGGGAAAACGCAGGTGCCAACCAAGTGATCTTCGGTGTGTTGAATAACACGCTCGACGTGAACGTTGCGATTGAATCCATCGAAACATTTGGTCGCGATGTGCTCCCTTCTTTCGACTTAGATCCAGTGCACTCGACAACGAAACAACGCGAGAGGCAGCTCACTTCGATCAGCGGCGGTGCGTGATGAACGAATCGGTTTCGGTGGTTCCGGTTGGAGCACTCGTCTATGGTATTCAACTTCCGGTACAGGCGTTAAGCATCGTTACTTCAATGCCTTGGGAGCGTGAAGCCGGCCCAGCTGACTTGTTGCGCGCGGCGCAGACGGCAGACGCGGCGAATTTCTTTTACATCGCGGTTTGCGATCATGTAGCGATTCCTCGCGAAAAGGCCGACACAATGTCGACCACATGGTTCAATCCCGTTGCAACACTTGGTTGGCTAGCAGGGCAAACAACCAGAACCGCCTTGATGACCAACGTCTATGTAGCGGCGTATCGCCACCCACTAGATACTGCCAAGGCTTTCGCAACACTCGATCATCTTTCAGGCGGTCGAGTAATCCTGGGAGTTGGTGTTGGCCATGTCGAGGGAGAGTTCGATGCCTTGGGCGTTTCATTCGCCGATAGAGGCTCAATAACAAATTCCGCGTTGGACGAGATCATCGCTGCATGGACGGACGAGTTCGTAGGTGACGTCGGGTTGCGTCCACGCCCGGCACGCCGCCCTCGTCCACCGATTTGGGTCGGCGGTTCCTCAAAGCCAGCACTCCGACGAGTCGCAGAACGCGCTGACGGGTGGATCCCTCAGGGCACGCCGAGAAAGTTGATGCCGGAGTCGATCGCATACCTGCTTGCCCACCGAGACGAGGTGCGCCCCAGCCAACCCATTGATATCGGTGTTATCACGGAACACGTGTACCTCGGTGAGCCGTCGTGGTCGGTGCCGAAATACACCCTTACAGGTTCCGCTAGGGCGATCGCAGACTCGCTGAATGAATACGGCGCGATGGGTGTGTCGCATTTACAACTCCGTTTCGCCTCACGCTCGATAGACGAACTGTGTGATCAGATGACGATGTTTGGCGACGAGGTCGGACCGCTTCTGCATCGAAAGGAAGACTGACTATGCCATTGCTAGCTATGCGCCACGACTTTCGTGCACCTGCGTTCGGGCCGGCAACACCAGGGGAGATTTATTCCAACGCCATCGAGATGTTTCGCTGGGCGGACGCTCAGGGTTGGGATTTCGCCGCGCTGTCAGAGCATCACGGCCTAGAAGACGGCTGGATGCCTGCGCCGATCACGGTTGCAGCGGTTGTTGCGGGTGCCACATCGCGCATTTCTATCCTGCTCTCCGCGCTTGTAGTGCCATTACATGACCCCGTGCGCCTCGCGGAACAACTCGCGGTGCTCGACCTAGCTAGCGGTGGGCGCGTTTGGACAGTTGTCGGAGCGGGATACAGGCCTGATGAGTTCGACATGGCTGGTGTCGATTTAGCCGCACGCGGACGCTTGCTCGAAGAATACGTACAAGTCATGTTGTCGGCGTGGACGGGAGAACCGTTCGAGTGGCGAGGGCGTACGATCCGCGTCACGCCGAAGCCACTGTCACAACCCCATCCGACACTGCTGATTGGTGGGGGCGTTGAGGCGGCTGCGCGGCGCGCGGCGCGGTTGCGGTTGCCAATGCTGCCAATGAATGGCGACCCACGATTATCGGAGTGGTATGCCGATGAAGCGGCGAAGGTCGGGTTCGATGGAGGTTTTGTGATGGTGCCGTCTGGACCCACCTATGTGCACGTCACCAACGATCCGGAACGTACCTGGGCGGAGATAGGTGACTACCTCCTCTACGAGGCTCAGACCTATGCGAGTTATCAAACCGGTGGACAGGTTTCGACGCCAATGGTGCAAGCGGACTCGATCGATGACCTCAAAGCAAGTCCACAGATCGTGGTTGGCACGCCGGATGATGTGGTAGCAGCCGCGCGCACCATCTCAGCAACTGGTGCGATGACCTTCAACCCGTTGGCTGGCGGGTTACCAGCGGACCTTGCATGGCAGAGCCTTGAACTATTCGCGACAGAGGTGGCGCCCCGGATTTGATCTTCGCGGGAGGTTCTTCCTGTATCGCTTTTCAGTCCGAGGCAGCGCGCCGATTTGCAATCTTGGTGTAGGTAGCATGCGAAGCGTGAAGGTGGCGCGCAGCAGCAGTTCCGATTACCGGCGCGCTCCTAGTGACCGATGGTTGTGCGTCGCGATGGTCGCGACGATAGTTGTTCCGCTCCTAATAACAGCGACACATCTACTGATTACTGTCGGCGATGATTACTACCCAACTTTGGATTGGGCGTTACTAGAACTGCACACCACAGATGTCAGCAAACACTTAGTCACTGTTGGGCCGCACTCTCGTTTCGGTTGGAATCATCCAGGTCCGCTTCTTTACTACCTGCTCTACGTTCCATACAAGATATTCGGTTCAAGTTCAATCGGGCTTCACGTTTCAGCGGCGCTCATCAACGCGGCAGCTGTTGTGGGTTGTGGCCTCGTGGCGTTCCGAAGGGGAGGGCTCGTAGTAGCAGTCGCCGTGTTGGTGCCTCTTGGCCTTATGGTGCGATCGCTGGGACCCAGTGGAATTAGTGACCCGTGGAATCCACATTTGCCGGTCATCTCGTTCCTCTTGTTGTTGTTGCTCGCCTGGTCTGTCACCGCTGGCGATCTATGGCTGGCACCGATCGCAGCGGCGCTTGCGAGTTTTACTATCCAGAGCCATGCGGGGATGCTGCCTCTTACTGCCGTCCTAGCCGTTATTGCATGCGGCGTTGTGTGTGGACGCGGCTTGCGTGTCGCACCGCTAGATCGGCGCGCATACTGGAAAAAAGTGGCCGCGGTCAGCACCGCGTCTGCTGCTGTAGTCGCAGTGTTGTGGTTGCCCGTGATTTATGGAACGTTCGTGGTTCGCGACGGGAATCTCGGGAATTTGTTTCGGTTCTTCACCTCAGATCAGACGAATCCGAGCCTTATGACAGCACTCGACGTACTCGGATTGCAATGGGGGCCGCGCCCCGAATGGATTACAGGTGCTCGTGGTTTCGATCTCGTCGGTGATGTGTTATTCGGGCCACGGTGGTGGATCGCAATAGGAATTATCGCTGTGACCGCAGCCACTGCAGTCGCGGTG
>CAMBEL010000057.1 GCA_945865605.1 Bifidobacterium breve | reverse complement strand
TTCGTAATGCACCACAAGACTCCCAACGTCTGCTTCGACCCGCTAACCCGAACCCGATACTTCGGTGGGCACTAAGCGAGATGACTAGCTGGACTCTGTGGAGTCGAGTGTTCCTGACCTGCAATACCCATGATACGAACAAATGTTCGCCCTGTCAAGTTCTAATCAATATTTATTTGAGAAATCTTTCGACGCCGTGTTACGCAGAGGCTCCGACCGGTACGCCATCAACAATCTGGTCTAGGTACTCGGAGAGGCCGTAACCGGTCCTTCCGTTCCAACGCCACTCCGTCATTCCCTCAGAAATACGCGTCACCAACTTGTCGCCCTCGGGTGACGTCCTCCGGTTGCGCAATGGAATCAAGTTGAGGACGGTTCCTTCGATCTCGTAAGTACGATCGCCCGCCTTCGCGGTAGCGCGGATCTCCTGGTGATAAGTGTCGGTGCCTGTCCACTCGGTCTCGATTGTCGCGGCGTGGATGTGGCGGTACTCGCCGTCTTCCAAAGCGACCCCACCGATGCGCTGCGAGCCATCGGGCGCGGTGACGATCGAAATGACGAATCCAGCGTCGTCACCGAAGTTCATGGTCAACCATCGATACCAATAGGGCGCTTGCCAGAACCGTGGCCCCCAAGAATGGTCGCGAAGTCCGAAGCCATCTACAACCCATTCCTCGTCGCCGACGCGTATGACACCGGTTGCGCCGACGTGTTGTTCGTAGTGCCCGCGTGCAAAGCCACCAGAAAGATCCTCGGTGAGCGCCGTGCCGTCGTCGTTTACCGGCTCGCCGCCCCACATCGGCGCAATGCCCCGATAGTTGAGGTCTACAGAACAGTCGACCCACGGGTTCTCCGTGAATGCTTTGCGAGGGTTAGCCATCTGCAGCGGGTCATCGAGAAGCGCGACCTTGCCGGTGTAGGTGGTGTGCAACTTCTCAAACGGGGTGACGACTTCGAACTTCATCCCTCCGGCATCGAACGCGTCGTTGTTTTCGATCTCGGGGCGTCCGAACATGAACGCGACGCGGCCATCGGGCAGGTAGAGACAAGTCGTCATCTCCGCGTAACCCTCATTGGCTCGGTTGCCGAGACGAAGGAATCCCCCTAGGCGTTCTTTCGGGTCGTAGACGTTGAAGTACATGCTTTCGTTAAAGTTGCTCGCAGACTCGAGCGGGTGCAGGTACTCATCGGACGGCTCTAGGCGAATTTTCATGTGCGCATTGGACCCCAGGTTTGCACGCGGCGGCAAATCAAGGTCGAATGTCGCTATGACCACGACTATTACTGAGATTGCATCAGGACTCGAGTTCCCGGAAGGCCCGATATGGATGCCTGACGGCACAGTGTTATGTGTCGAGTTGAAACGCGGAACAGTCGACCGAGTGCACCCGAATGGGACCGTCGAGGTCATCGCACAGCCTGGAGGGAGTCCGAACGGAATCGCGATTGGTCCCGATGGTGCTTTGTACGTGTGTAACAGCGGAGGGTGGGAGTTCCACGAGATCATGGGTATGACGGTCACGGGGACGTTCCAACCCGATGATTACTCGGGAGGGCGTATCGAACGTGTCGATCTGAGCAGCGGAGAAGTGACGGTGTTGTACGACGCATGCGACGGACACCCGCTCAAGGGTCCAAACGATTTGGTATTCGATTCGGATGGCGGGATGTGGTTCACCGATCACGGCAAGATCCGTGCGCGCGAGCGCGATCATGGTGGCCTTTATTACGCGTCGCCAGACGGTTCTTCAATTACCGAAGTTGTTTACCCGCTTGAGTCGCCGAATGGAGTTGGGATCTCACCGGAAGGTGACCGCGTGTATGTAGCCGAGACGTACACCGGGCGCGTGTATTGGTGGCCGATTGAAGGTCCGGGAAAAGTCGGAAAACCGAGCCCCATCGGTCATGGTGGGAACTTGTTGGTCGGGCTACCAGAAATGCAATTCCTCGACTCGTTGGCCGTCGACTCGGCTGGCAACGTGGTCGTCGGAACGATCATCAATGGTGGACTCACTGTCGTCCCTCCCGACAACGAGGGTGGTGTCGAGCATGTCGAACATGTAGCCCTACCTGATCTGCTCGTCACCAACGTGTGCTTCGGTGGAGCAGATTTGCAGACTGCATTCGCGACCCTTTCGGGTACGGGCAAGCTCGTTTCGTTCCCATGGCCGCGCCCCGGTCTTCGTCTCGCGTTTTGACGCAGGCTTTGCTGAGGGCCGATCTGAAGTTTGGATGGGACGGCGCGTATCGTCCCGCAATTCACTAGATGAGGGGCGTGTCATGTCAGGACCATTGTCGGGAATAAAGGTTGTGGAAATTGCAGGCATTGGTCCAGGACCATTTGCGGCGATGATGTTGGCCGACATGGGCGCAGAAATCGTGCGAGTCGACCGTGCAGGCGCCGTGACCGGATCGTTCGATCGACCGAATTTGGAGATTCTCAACCGCGGCCGCCGGTCAATCGGTGTCGATCTGAAGTCCGGGGCAGGCGTCGAGACGGTGATGCGTCTAGTTGAACAAGCCGATGCGCTGATTGAAGGTTTTCGTCCCGGAGTTGCCGAACGTCTTGGTATCGGACCGGACGCGTGCCTCGCTCGCAACCCCCGCATTGTCTACGGGCGCATGACGGGTTGGGGACAAGACGGCCCGTATGCGCAAGCGGCTGGACATGACATCAATTACATAGCTCTCGCTGGCGCACTCGCACACTTCGGTCGCGCTGGCACCAAGCCGACCCCACCGATAAACCTTGTTGGAGATTTTGGTGGCGGCGGAATGATGATGGCGTTTGGTGTTGCTTGCGCGCTTGTCGAGTCGGGGCGCACTGGGCAAGGTCAGGTCATCGACGCTGCAATGGTTGATGGCGCAGCCACGTTGATGGCGATGATCTGGGGATTCCGCGCGCTCGGCATATGGGGCGAGTTTGGAACGAATGTTCTCGACACGGGAGCGCCGTTCTACGACACGTACGAAACTTCCGATGGAAAGTTCATCGCTCTCGGATCATTGGAGCCACAGTTCTACGCGGAGTTCCATGCCAAGGCCGGTCTGGGTAACGACGTCGACATGGCGCGTCAAATGGACCCGTCTACTTGGCCAGAATTACGAGACAAATTCACAACGTTGTTCGCGTCGAAGACAAGAGATGAGTGGTGCGAGATTTTGGAGCACACCGATGCGTGCTTCGCTCCGGTGTTGACGATGGACGAGGCTGCTGTACATCCCCATATCGTTGCGAGAGAGACGATCGTCAAGGAATATGGCTTGCTGCAGCCGGCACCGTCACCGCGATTTAGCAGAACGCCCGGCGCTATCCAGGGGCCACCTGCGTGGCCAGGGCAGCACACGGACGAAGTGTTGGGCGACTGGGGTTTCGCTACCGATGAAATTGCCGGATTGCGTGAAGTAGGCGCGATTAAATAGGCAATCACTTGTTCGGCTGTTGCACGGGTACGGTATTTAGCGCGCAGGTCAGCCGATGTCGGGTGGTAGGACCTCGCGAAGTGCAGTAAGCCGTTCGTGGAGTTGGGCGGTATCGGGCGCTACGACAGTTACGTGGCCGACCTTGCGGCCCGGACGGAGCGACTTGCCGTAGACGTGGAGGTGGGCGCCGGTTATGGCGCCGACGGCTTCTGCTTCAGGAAGACTCCCGATGCAGTTCACCATTACCGATGGCATTTTTAGTGCCGTCGGTCCAAGAGGCCAACCGGCGATCGCTCGCAGGTGGTTCTCAAACTGACTGGTGCTTGCACCTTCGATTGTCCAGTGGCCCGAGTTGTGCACGCGGGGAGCCATTTCATTGGCGAGGAGTTGGCCGCCCACATCAAAGAGTTCGAGTGCGAGGACACCGACGTAATCGAGTTCGTCGAGTAGGTGGCCCACGTATTTCTCAGCGGACGCGCGCAATGTCGTGTTGTCGCCTTCAGCCGTCACGGTGCTGGTGCGCAAGATGCCATCGCGGTGTTCGTTCGTAACCAGTGGCCAGCACAGCGTGTCGCCGTCGGTGGAGCGCACAGCGATGATGGACAGCTCCCGGTCGAATGGCACCCAAGCTTCGAGAATCAACGGTCCCGCTTTACCGAGTGCTTCCCACGCGGGTCCGACATCCGCGCGATCCTGCAGAACGACTTGGCCTTTGCCGTCGTAGCCACCGCAGCGCGTCTTTAGGACTGCAGGGAGACCGATCGCATCGACGGCGTTGTCGAGGCCGGAGCGGTCGTCGACGGCGGCAAACTCGGCCACGCCAATGCTGAGACTCCGAAACAAGTTCTTTTCCGAAAGTCGATCTTGCGAAACCTCAAGCGCTCTTATTGAGGGCCGCACAAGGTGTCCAGCGCTTTCGAGAGAAGCAGCGCCCGTTGCAGGAACGCCTTCCCACTCGTACGTGACCACAGCGGATCCTCGGGCTGTTCGCAGGAGAGCATTCGTGTCACCAAGAGTGCCGACGATCAGTTCACCAAAAGGCGCTGCTGGGGCTTGCGGGGAAGGATCGAGGAATCGGAAGTGCATACCCAGCGGTGCGCCCGCTTCCGCAAGCATCATGCCGAGTTGACCGCCACCCAACACGGAAATTAACAGCGGATCGATCGTCGATTCATTACTCATGCAGTCGATGGTTGCAAAGTTGGTCGCGCTGGGTAGTCGTCAAGCGATGCGACGATTCCGCGCCAGAAGCCATCGCGTGAAACCGCGTAGACCTCGACGGTACCGTTATATGTGGCTACCTGTTTGGGTGGAGGAATCGCTTCATTGAATGTAGTGATCGCCGCAGTGAGTGCAGAATCGTTCTTGAATTTTTCGCTCGATGCAACGGTCGCACGCACTCGCGCGGCCAGTCCCTCTAATTCGTTCGCCGTTATCGCTTGTGCCGGAGAGTCCGTGGTAACGACGAGGAGATCCCAGTCCGACAGGACGCGTCGCAGTCGGCGGGTTACCTCGCGGTCTGATGCGCCAGCGGTATCCAGCGCCACTACTACGGCCGTAAGTGCTTCGTAACGCACGGCTAGAGGTTTTGCCAGTGGTTCCCAAGCGCGGTCTACCGCTTCCGCGTCGCCTTGCAGGCCAGGGCGCACAGCGATGACGAGGACCACGGCAGCCGTGACCAGAACCAAAACAAGCGGCAGTGCGATCCGACGGACCATGCTGATCATGACGAGTAGTCACCCTACTTATGGGTGCCTGCATCTCGGGTGATCGGCGGTAGAGTCAGGCATGGCTCGCTCCCGGGCCACGGTCGTGGCGCTGATCGCCGCCGTGTCGCTGGGGGGTTTCGCGTTAGGGAAAGCGGCGCGCGGTGAGTCGGCAGCGTTCGTGGTGACACAAGTAATCGATGGTGACACGATCGAGGTAGACCGCGGCCATGGCGAGACGGAGACGATTCGCCTACTTGGTGTCAACACGCCCGAGACCCATCATCCCGATCGACCAGTTGAGTGTTTCGGACCCGAAGCGAGTGCGTTCACCGAATCACGTTTGCTTGGACGGCGCGTTCAACTTGAGTATGACGTGGAGAGTCACGACATCTATGGGAGACGACTCGCCTTCGTTGTCGTAGAAGGCGTGCGTTTCAATGATGAACTTCTCGCACTCGGGTATGCACGTTTGTTGGTAATCCCGCCGAATGGACTGCATGCCCGAGAGATGCTCGCTGTCGAACTAGAGGCACGAAACAATCAGGTCGGACTATGGGGAGCGTGCTGATGTGACACGCCGTAACGGGATATGACGCGCCGTGATGCGGTTATTCGCTCCCGATGAGTTCAAGAACGGCAGCGCCGTAACGAGCGAGTTTTACCTCGCCAATGCCCGAGATTGCCAATAGTTCTTTTGGTGTTTGTGGGTGCGCACGTGCGACAGCTGCGAGGGTCTTGTTGTCGAGAATGACAAACGCTGGCACCTGCGTGGCCCTTGCTTGAACGAGGCGCCATGCGACAAGTGCGTCGTACAACTTCCGTTCATCTGGGTCCAGGTCACCCGACGGATCAGTACGTAACGTTGCTCGAGCCTTTTCTACGTTGCGTTTGTTGGTTTCGGGAGCGGGTACGGCTGGGGTTGCGATACCGATCCCGCGTTCCATGTCTGCGAGGAACGGGCTGACGCTTCGACGCGTAGTTCGCTCGCCGCGGGCTCGGTTGCGCGCGTGCGAGCAATGCAGTTCACGGCGGGCGCGGCTCGCAGCGACATACAAGAGGCGCCGCTCCTCGTCGATTGCAGCGAGGTTGTTCTGAGCATGAGAAATGGGTACGAGTCCCTTTTCGAGTCCCGTGATGAACACTGTGTCCCACTCGAGCCCCTTGGCTCGATGGAAGGTGAGCAGTTCGACTGCATCGGTGCCGATGCCACCGTCGTCGCCTCCGCGAAGGGAGGTTCGCAGAAAGACATTGAACCCGGCGACGCTGCCGTTCCCTCCCTCTACAACTAGATACTCGCGCCCTAGGGTCGCCAGCGCTTGCGCGTGATCTCGGCGTTCTTCACCAAGTTCGGCGGCCTCGGTCACTAGGTCGGTCAGGTGTTCGGAAAAACGGCGACCCGGTGCAGAGCGCGCCGCATCATGAAGACCATCGAGCAGGGCCAACACCTCTGGCCTGTCCAGGAACGCGGCATCGCCGCGAACTCGGAACGGAACACCCGAGCGATGGAGTGCTTCTTCGAACGCTACAGATTGGGCATTCACCCTGTAAAGCACCGCGAAGTCAGACCAGCGACGGCCCTCACCGTGAGCGCGTCGTAATGCGATCGCGACTCCGGCTGCTTCGTCCTCGCCATTCTCGTAAGAAACGATGGTGGGGACGGGACCGTCGACTCCGGAAGCCTGAACAGGTGACCGGTCGGGGCCAGGAAGTACTGCGCGCGCCGCCGCAACTATTTGGGGAGTCGACCGGTAGTTGGTGCCGAGATGAACAGTGCTTCCGCCAGGAAACCACTTGTCGAATCGCTCGAGTGCTTCGGGCACGGCACCGGCAAAACCGAAGATGGATTGGTCTGGGTCGCCGACAGCGCAAAGGTCGCTGCGGTCGCCGAGCCAAGCACGAACCAGGAGCAACTGCGCACGAGTTGCGTCTTGGAACTCGTCCACGAATATGTGTCGGAACCGCCAGCGCTGCACTGCCCTGAACTCGGCATCTGTTTCGAGCGCATTAGCGCAGTCTCGAATGATGTCATCGAAGTCGATGAGGCCGCGCGACTTCTTTTCTTTTTCGTACGCCGCGAAGATGCGCGCGATCTGGGCTGGTTGGAAAGATGTCGACCGACCGACATTCGATGTCTTTTTTTCGTAGCCATCTGGTGTGAGGCCCTTAGCTTTGGCCCATTCGATCTCGGAGGCGACTTCGGTGATGGCGATGGATACTTCAATACGGTTCTTGCCCCGTGTTATCGACCCGACAAGTGGACCGAGCAGGCGTGCCTTGCGTTCTAGTAGCTCTGGCATGCGGGTACCGCGGTCGTCGTGGAGACGGCGTAGTTGCGCTAGAGCGATTGCGTGGAACGTGCCAGCTGTTACGCCGTCGCGTACTCCGAGGTGTCGCAATCGTGAGCGCAGTTCTCCTGCCGCCTTTCGTGTGTATGTGAGTGCGAGAGTGTGTCCGGCTTCTATGCGCTCTGTAGCGGAGTGCCATGCGATGCGGCGCGTGAGCACGCGGGTCTTGCCGGAACCTGCGGGGGCGAGGATCGCTAGGGGCTGCGCGGGTTCTATGACGGCTGCACGTTGCGCCGGGTCGAGGTCGGCAAGTAACTCGTCAGGCTGCACTGTCGCAAACTACAAGCAGCCTGAGACATTCGCCCGAGAGGGGAGTCGCCTGCTCGCGGATCAGGCCTCAGACGCGAGCAGGCCCCGAGTAGTCCTCGTTGCGAACAACTCAGATCTTCTCGGGGCGAACTCCCCGGTAGTCGCCCCCGAAGGAGCGCCATCCGGCCCCGGTCACTCCCGACACGCTTCCCGTCGCGGTAGTCGTCCCCCTTGCGGGTGGCGGCTGGCGCCGGTGGCAAGCATCGATCGCTTTCCGGTCCTTCAAGCGTAGGTATTGGTGGCGCGGCCGTCAAGGGGTGCGTTTGGCCCAATTCGTTACCGGTCTAGGCTCGTCCTCATGCCTCCATATCCCCGGCGTTTAATCAATGAAGGTGAGAACGTGATTCTCGACCTGAAACCGCACTGGTGGTTTTTCGCGCGGGACGCGATCGCAACGACCGTCATGTTCGGTGTGCTTCTCGTATACCTGTGGATCGGTGACACCAGGATCATTGGTACCGCAATGCAGTGGGTATTCATCTTGGGTCTAGTTGCTTGGGCGGGTCTCATGGTTATCGACTACTTGCGTTGGACATACACGCATTTTGTGGTCACCGATAAGAGGGTGATCTCGCGCACGGGGATTATTTCGAAGCGGGGTACGGAGATTCCGCTTGATCGCATTAGCAACATCGATTTTCACCAGCGGTTGATCGACCGCCTAATTCGCGCTGGCGATCTAAATATCGAGTCGGCGGGTCGTGACGGCAAGAGCCACTTCGACTTCGTGCGCCAACCGGATGCCGTTCAGCAGGAGATCTATCTCCAGATCGAATCAAACGCGAAGATCCAAGCTTCTTGGAGTCGTCCGGAACCGATGGCTGCTGTTCCCGTGCATATGGAAACCGATGCAGCGGATCAAATTGCAAAGCTGGCAGCCCTGCGCGACCAGGGAGCGATTACTGCCGAGGATTTCGAGGCGAAGAAGGACGAACTGCTCGGCCGCATGTGAGCGGTTAGCAAGGTCCGGCGGCGTCTGCGGACCTTGCGACCAGTGTGACTGCCTCAACGCCGGTTTGCGCTTGATAAGCGCTGGCGGTCTTGGCGAGGCAGTCGTCCGCGTGGTTGCGCTGAACGAGAGCGACTACGCAACCGCCGAATCCTGCTCCAGTGAGACGCGCTCCTATCGCTCCGTGTTCCACGAGTAGGTCTACCAATAGGTCCAACTCGGGAGTCGAAACTTTGTAGTCGTCCCGCAGGCTGGCGTGACTGGCAAGCATTAGGGGTCCGAGTGCATTGATGTCGCCGGTCTGCAGCGCGTCGACGAATGCAAGCACGCGTGCATTCTCGGTGATGACATGACGGGCTATTGGATCGCTCTCTACCTGCGCGAACGCGGCATCGCGAAGCGCGGGTATACCCAGGAGAGATGCCGCAACATCGCATGCTGCTTTGCGTGCCGCGTACTCACTCGTTGCGAGAGTGCGCGCGATTCCGGAGTGAACGGCGACCACCTCCAGAGTGGAGGGGAGGCGGATTGGCGTGATGTCGAGCGTGCGACAGTCGATGAACAGCGCGTGGTCGGCCACACCAAACAAGGAACAGAGTTGGTCCATCAGTCCGCCGGGTACACCGGTTGCTAGTACCTCGGCGGCAAGTGCAGCATGCGCGATTTCGCGGCGATCACCGAACTCCAGGTTGCCTGAGCTGGCAAGTGCAAGAGTCAGAGCTACCGACAGAGCGGAACTCGACGACAGTCCCGACCCCGGCGGCACCGACGATGCGATGGAGAGGCCCACTCCCGTTGCCGGCCGCCCCCGCTCCGTGAGTTCGCGCACTGCGCCGGATACGAAGCGGCCCCAGGTTGGTTGCGTTGTTGTTGGGTCATCGGAACCGTCCGCAGCGATATTGACAGTTCCGGCGAACTCGGATGACGTCGCAATGACTCTGCCATCCACGCGCGGTTCCCAATTGACGACGCACGCTCGATCGATAGCTACGGGCAGACAAAATCCGGCGTTGTAGTCGGTGTGGTCGCCAATAAGGTTGATTCGGCCTGGAGCGCGAATAGCGGGCACCCGAAGAATGTATCGGTAGGGATACGCAGTACGCCTCCCATGGTGCATGATTACCCCATGAGCAGATTTAAGCGATCGTGGGGGTTCGCAAAGACGAGTTGGGGAGTGCTGCTTAGCGAAAAGCAGTTGATGTGGTTTCCCGTGTTGTCGTTCCTTGCCTCGATAGCTGTAGTGATCGCCGTAGGTGTGGCGGCATTGATGATGGGCGACAACTCGACGGATGCCGCTGGTGTTGCTGTCTTACTCCTATTAGCAGCGGCGTATATTGCGGTCGCCTATGTGCAGACCTATTTTCTCGCCGCGTTGTGCGGCAGCGCGAATGAGAAGTTGCAAGGACGCGACACGACGCTTGGTCATGGGATAAAAATTGCGAACTCGCGTCTGGGCCGGATTCTTGGATGGGCAGTTCTCACGGCGACGGTGTCGATGATCTTGGAAGTGATTGAGGAACGCCTCGGCTTCCTCGGTGCGATGATTTCTGGACTCATTGGTGCGGCATGGAATGTTGTGACGTTTCTCACCGTGCCAATCATCGTGTTTGAGGATGTTGGTCCGGTGAACGCGCTGAAGCGGTCTGGGACACTCCTCAAAAAGACCTGGGGTGAAAACGTGATAGCGCAGGGTGGTATTGGTCTGGTTGGGCTAGTCGCGATGATTCCGGGAGGGATTGCGATCTGGATCGGGGTTTCTGCATCGGGTGCAGTGATCAAGGCCCCTGCCGTTGCCGTAGGCCTGCTTTGGTGTCTTGTTGTAATGGCCGTAATGAGCGCGTTGAGCGGCATCTATCGCACGGCGCTATATCGGTATGCAGTGGATGGTCAGGTGCCCGAGCCATTCTTGGGTTCCGGCATGGAACAAGCATTCGGCGCGCGTAAAGGTAAAAGCGGTAGCTGACAAGCGTTCGTTACTTGAGCGCCGGTAGAACCTCTGCCGCGAAGCGATCGAGCCCTTCGATGTCAAAGGGTGAGCGCAATGAGAGCATCAGCCACTCTGCGCCAGCTTCTCGGTATGCGCCTACGCGGTCGCACATTTCGGCGACTGATCCCGTAAGTACACCAGGGCAAACGAAGTCGGCCATCTTGCCGTACTGGGCGTGCAGGTCTTCTTCTTGGAATGCAATGCCGACATTTATCGCACGCGTGATAGTTGACGGGTCTCGGTCTGCGGTTTCGCAGTGTCTGTTCAGTGCCTCGACCTTGTGTGCAAATGCGTCGGGTGCGATGAATGGCACGTTCCAGCCATCGGCGATCTGGTCGAGCGTCGCCATGGCATTAGCGAGGACCGCGGGGTGCCGGTATCCGGCTGAGTACACAAGGCTGCCGCACCGAACTCGCGCAGTGCTGGCTGCGAGGGCGGCGTGACTGGCAACGGCTTCGAGCGAGTGGGCGTTACCGGTGCCGTCGGCCGCATAGAAATGGTCCCAAATTGAGATCCATTCGAAACCGTGCGATTCGCTGCGTTGCCAGAGCCTCGTGAGTTCGGCGATGTTGGTGTTTTGGAGGCCGGTGTGGACGCCGAAGTGGAGGTCGGTGAACCTACCCGCGCAAGAACGCACGTCCGCGCTCGGGGAATAGCGATGATCGCTCACCTACGATGGGCGTCGTGCTGAACGTAGACGTATGGCCAGAGTTGAGAGAGCCGGTGATGGTTGTTGCATTGACGGGCTGGGTGGACGCAGGCCTCGCAGGCACTGGTGCCGTCGCGGCGCTCGCGGAGCAGATGGGTTCGGCGAAGCGCTTCGGGTCAATAGACATTGCAGACCTCTGTGATTTGCAACAGACGCGTCCGACCGTACGACTCGACGATGGCGTAACGAGCGAACTGATTTTCCCTTCGGTGGATTTTGTGGCCGGCACTGCAGGGCGTGATGTTGTATTGGTGGCGGGACCGGAGCCTTCGATTCGCTGGCGGTCTTTCACGGCGACAATTGTCGAGGCTGCGAACCGGTTGGGAGTTCGTACCGCGGTATGTCTCGGAGGCATGCCTGCTCCGGTGTCGCACCGCAGGCCGGTATCTGTAATGGCAACCGCATCGAGTCGGTCGGTAGCTCAAGAGGTCGGCGACCTACGGGGCGACTACGTAGGGCCGACGGGCGCGCAGACCGTGCTGCAGTTCGCTTTGGGTGAGGCGGGTATCCGAGCGATTGGATTGTGGGCACAGGTTCCGCATTATGTGGGAGGTACTCCGTCGCCTGCCGCGATCCGCGCCGTTCTCGAGCGGTTGCGCGATCTAACCGGCATTGAGGTCGATCTGCGGTCCCTAGATGAGCAGGCAGATCTGTACTTGGAGAAGGTCGAAGAAGGGCTCTCGGAGTACCCGGATGTAGTGGAGATGATTCGGCAACTCGATGAAGCGATCGGGCCAGTGCCGTTGCCATCGGGTGATGAGCTAGCCAGAGAGATAGAGAAGTTCCTACGCGAAGAACCATGACATTGGAGGTCGGGTTTACAAGGGATGTTGGCAAGATTGGCCACTTCGGCACTGGAGATCTCGAACTGACTCTCTGCACCATTGGCGATTTGGAACGCGCGAAGGAATTGTTAAGCGCGAGTTACGACCTGAGTTAGGAAGTGGTGCTCGCCTCGTATGGCATTGCCGGTGTGGGCGATCTCCGTTACCGGTGAGGTCGCAAAGATTTCTCAAAGAAATCCGTTCTAGGTCTTGACAGGGCGAACATTTGTTCGTACTATGGTTATAGTCATTAGGGCAGCAGTTATACGGCAGCAGTAATACAGAACACTCGACTCCACAGAGTCCAGCTAGTCATCTCGCTTAGTGCCCACCGAAGTATCGGGATCGGGTTAGCGGGTCGAAGCAGACGTTGGGAGTCTTGTGGTGCATTACGAACTAGGCGGTGAGTTGGGTCAGGTGATCAATCAGGCGATTGATCAAGTGCGCCAGGCTGTCGTGGCCTTTGATCCCTTGGTTATTGATGGCACCACCGCTTGTGGGCTAGTCGAGATGTTTAGTGAATTAGAACGCCTCGCCGGGGCTGGCAAGTTGCTAGCCGCTGGTCGTGCGGCAGGCACGGGTGCGTGGGCAGTCTCTGGTAACCATCGCAGTGCCGAGTCATGGCTCGCAGCAGTTACCCACACTTCGTTTGGTCAGGCAACAGCGGCGATTACAACAGCGCGCCAGAT
>CAMBEL010000056.1 GCA_945865605.1 Bifidobacterium breve | reverse complement strand
GATAGGCAGGTCAAGTTCTATTCGAGCGGCATGAAAATGCGTATTGGATTCGCGATCGCAGCTTTCCTCGAGCCGAGCATTCTCATCGTCGACGAAGTTCTTGCGGTGGGCGACTCTTCGTTCCAGCAGAAGTGTCTAAACCGGATGCGTGAGGTGCTCCAAAGCGGGACGACCCTTCTGCTCGTGTCACACGACCTCGCCGCTGTCGCCGCTACGGCACAGCGTGGTATCTGGTTAGAAGATGCGCGCGTGCGCGCAGCAGGACCGGTGGACGAGGTGCTCGGGAAGTACCGAACCGCTATCGAAGAGCGCGCCGAGGCGAGTGCATCGGTACAAGGTGAAATCCAGATCAGCAGTGTGCGCGTCGTCGGATCCGACAACAGCCTGGTCTCGACTAATGCACCATGCTCAATCACGCTTGACGCGCACGCAACTACTCGGCATTCCGCCAATCTCTATATAGGCGTGAGCGAGGGCGCTCCAACTCCGATATTCGTCGTGCGACGCGAACTTGAACTTCAGCCCGGCATCACGTCACTCACTCTGGAATTACCACGCCTCCCGCTGCCTTCGGGCAAATACTTCCTTTGGTGCGGCGTTTATAAGACCGTGTCGCGGATCGAACTCTGCCCATGGCATCCAATCGGACCCCTGCCAGTCATAGGGCGGCACCGTCTGGATCCAACACCCGGAGCGATCGTTCGCCTATCTCCCGTTTTCGTCGAATCCAATTGGACGGTCGAATACAAGGGCAGCGATGTCAAGTGAAGCGGCCGGAGCCGGGAATCTAGAAAGATCAGATCGGCCCTTAGTCTCGGTCATTATCCCGGCGTACAACGTCGCCGCCTACGTCGAATACGCAATTGAGTCCGCTCTAACGCAAACGTATCCACGGGTAGAAGTCGTTGTCGTCAACGATGGATCTACTGACTCCACTGCCTCTGTATTAGATAAGTACCGATCTAGAGCCGTCATAGTTACCAAGGAGAATGGCGGGTTGGGCTCTGCGCGCAACGCAGGGATTCTTGCATCGTCCGGGTCGATTATCGGACTGCTCGATGGAGATGACATATGGCTTCCCGAGCGCGTCGAAAAACTTGTTGCACTGCTCGAAACTCGACCGGAACTCGGAATGGTTACGAGCGATTCCTACGTGATGGACAACTTCACACCGACCGAACGACGGTCGTACCCCGATAGGCGGCGACGACCTTTTCCCGCATTAGAAGAAGACCAGATCCCTGAAATCGCTCGATTTAATTTTCTATTTATCGCGGTGTTGTTCCGCCGGGAACTTGTAGAGCAACTAGGAATGTTCACCGAAGGCAAACGCGTATCGGATTTACCCACTGGGCCCTCGCCACAGGATCGCGCTCTTCGCCGGATGCCCCCCACGGTCGAGGGGGCAGAGGACTACGACCTATGGATCCGTTTTCTCTTGTCTGGCGCTCGAGCCGGATTTGTAGATGAACCACTCGGGTACTACCGGGTGCGTCCCGGAAGCCTTAGCCAGGCGCGAATAGCTCAAGCGAGAGCCCATCAGGCGGTTCTCGAACGACATCTACCTGCATTGTGGAAACAAGGTGCACGCGGGCTTTCACGCGACTGCTACGAAATCGGTTCAAGCCTTGCTGAACGCGGTAACCGCGGGGCCGCCATCAAATTTTATTGGCACGCATTAACCGGGGAGGGAGCGAGTGGAACGCGGTTTCGCCTCGCCGCCAGTTCCGTGCGTCGACTGCTCTGGCCCACACGCAAGGGCGTCTAGACCGAACCGCATCAGGGAAACTTCGCGAGCAATCGTTCCGACCGCTTAGTTAACCGTGAGCCGAGCCTTCTACCGATTCTCCCCATGAGACGTGCTGCCGCTGCGCGTTTGGCAAACATCGCGCGAGCTCGCGATGAACCAGCCCATGCGTGATCCACTTCGTAACCAAGTTGGATGAGTAGATCGCCAGCTATTGCATCAAACAGCAACCGCTCCCTGCTGCTCCAAGAGGCCGTCGATCCCCCAGTCGCGCCTTTTCCGAAAAAGCCTTGCGGCTCATTGCGATCACTACTCAGTTCCGACAGTGTGCCGCCCACTGCGATAGGGCTAGAGGCGGCACCCTCGGCCATACGCGTTAGTGAATACTCATCGAGCAAGGAAGCACATTGCGCGCGATCCACGTCGAGTCCGCACGAAGCGAACGCGCCCTGAAGGGGTTCAGGGTCTCCGGCGCGCAAGTCTTCGTACTTGATCTCTATGTAGCGATCGGTCGCCGCCGCGGTGAGAGCGGCTTGCACATTCCTCTGCCACATCAATGCTCCACGCTTCGGCGCTGAGGGCGCCCAGTGGTTCCCCCAACCTTGCGAGGCTGCCTGCAACGAAGTAACTACGTCGCGACCGTCGCGAACAATGTGAACAAATTGTGCCGTCGGCATGTACTTAGCGATGAGGTTTACATGTTGGCTATGAGATGGGCTCTTCTCGACGATGACACTCGCTGTCGGGTCCAGAGCCGAGATTGCATCGAAGACACCCCCGATTACTCCCGACATCAGTCCAGAAAATTCCGCGTCGTCGAGAACTGCTGCTAGGCCCTTCGCCCGGCGTCGTTCCTGGTCCCCCAACGATCGCCCGAGCTGTTCATCCCACCAGTTTTGCAATGGCGCCACGAGCGTTGAGAACAGATCGGTCTCTTGGGGAGTAACTACGTCATCGTGCGAACCGAGCAGCGTCTGCAGCCATGTAGTGCCGCTACGCGGCGCGCCAATCAAGAAAACCACGCGCGGCGGATTCTTGGGGTCAGTGGAACTCGCGACTTCGGCCATCTTCGTGATCCTCGGGTGCGCTGGCAGGGGCGATCGAGGCAAACTCCAACGCCAATTGGTCCGCACAGTACCGCCTAGTTCTATATGCGACGCGGCTGTACTTAGGATCCGATCACAGGCGGTAACGTGCATATAAATCCGGCTTCGCTGGTCGGTTGACGCTGTGGATGTTGGGCAACGAGGTTCGGAACTAGGTAGGAATGCCACATGACCAGGTTGCTGATAGTTGGAGCCCCCCGATCGGGTACCACCTGGGTTGGTGAGGTGCTCGGGTCTACCGACGGCGCCATTTACGTCAATGAACCAGACGGTGATCACGAACCATTCGCATACAAAGCGCGTCGACGACACCGAATCGTCCCAGAAATGCGTCCCGGCGACTCTTCTCCCAACTTCGAACGGCTTTGGGCTGGTGCTTTTGCGGGCGGGATGCGTTCCGGTGAACTACGCGACAAGATCGCGCGCAGGTTGTATGGAGCAAGCCCAGTAGAGGACCGGTGGGAGGTTTGGCTTGGGGGACGCGAGTCGTTATGGCTTTGCGCTGCGGCGGCATTCGCTCGCCCTCCCGTCGGTGCTCCCGATGCCGTGCATGTTGTGGTCAAGTCGGTTCGCGCTGAACTATGCGTGGACTGGATCGTCAATAATTTCGCGCCGACAGTTCTTCTCGTTGAACGTAACCCCCTCAACGCGCTTTCGAGTTGGATCGAACTTGGTTATGCGCGTGACCCACGGGAATGTGCAGTGCTTGGCGAGGTGGCGCGCGACCATTGGGGGGTTACTCCACCATCGACATCTGCGCCATTGCTAACGCGCCAAGCCTTCAGTTTCGGAGTGCTCGCAGGTGCGCTCCGTGACGCGAGCATTGCCCACCCCGAATGGCGCGTGGTGAGTCATGAAGAACTTTGTACCGATCCAGCGAGAAACTTCCAAACACTCGCAAGTGATCTTGGACTGACGTGGAACGCAGTTGCGGCCGAGCATGTGCAGCAGGCTGACCGGTCTGGCGTGGGTTACATGACAAATCGTCGCTCCAGTGAGCAGCCGGAACGATGGCGAGAACGGCTAAACGATGATCAGGTTCAAGAGATAATGGCCGCTCTGTCACAGTTACCTCACGACCTGTTCGCAAGTGATAACAAGAGGCCGCCACAGCAATGACCACACCACCAATAGTTCCGCCCGCTCGTTCAATCAGGGCCGATGCCAAGTTCCATACAATGAGGCTGCTCGGCCGAACAGTTTCACTAGCTGCGCGGTCGACGGGTCGCCTGCGCGGACAAACGCTGCGGCAGGGTTCGTTTTCAGTCCTGACTGTCAATTGGAATTCTGTCGACTTCCTGGCAGCGCAACTAAAAGCGGTCGAACGATTCTCACCGCCGGATACTCAAGTGATCGTTGTAGACAACGCCTCTGCGGACGGTTCGCGCGAACTGCTCAAGGCTTCTCAGATTAAATCCGTTTTGTTACCGATCAACATCGGTCATGGTCCTGCTCTCGACATCGCAACCGCACTCGTTACAACCGAATTCTTCGTGACTCTCGATATTGATGCATTCCCGATTTCGAATGATTGGTTAACTGTCCTGCGCTCCTACCTCGACTCTGGAAGCCGCGTAGTTGGGGGCCACATGCATCGCGGTTTCGCTCACCCGAGCATGCTCGCAATGCGAACACGGGATTTCCGCGACAGGAAGCACACCTTCGTCCGCTCTTCGTGGAGAACGAGTGCGGATTTTGAACACGGCAAGTCTTGGGACGTGGGAGAACTTATCTCAATGCGTGAACCAGAACGGGTCGCCCTCGTCCAACCCTCAGAAGTGCGCGGACCCGGCGTCATCGGAACCGTTTACGGCGGAATCGTTTACCACAATGCCTGCTCGACGCACGGCCGTGAGAAGAACCGCATCCAGGCTCGTGCGGCTTGGACCGACGCCCAAGATCGGTTCCTCGGGTCGGGTACGACCGGATGACAACTAACGACGGGGGCCGCGCGTCAGACCCGTTTATTCACATCCTCGGTCACGTGCGATCGGGAACCACAATGTTGCGGGCGATGCTCGACTCGCACGCGGAACTCTCGGTACCACCCGAGTCGTACTTCGTCGTACCTATGTTGGAATCAGCGACGCGGCTTGATGTCGATTTCGACATCGCGAAATTTATCGCGAACATCGAAGCAGACAAGTACTTCGACGACTGGCAACTCCCCAACTCGGCCCTCGACCCACTTCGCACCGACGGTCGGATCAATTGCACCGCCGATGCGATCGCGGGTCTATACGCAACGTATGCCCTGGAGCACAACAAGCCGCGATATGCAGACAAAACTCCGAGTCACCTGTGGTCGGTTGCATTACTTGCCAAGAACTTCCTGAATGCGCGCTTCCTCCACATCGTTCGCGACGGGCGCGACGTAACTTCATCGGTGCTCACAATGGATTTTGGCCCTGATCAGTTCGCGACAGTCGCGCGGTCATGGCGGCGCAAAATCATGGCGGCACATATTGTCGGCGTGGGGTTGGGCCCGGACAAGTACCGCGAGATCAAGTACGAAACGTTGGTCGCGGATCCCGCCGCAGTCCTTGAAGAAGCTTGCATATTCCTCGGGTTGCCATACGACGACGGGATGCTTAGATACCACGAACGCGCCGAAGAAATATTGGAAGGGTTGCGCCATACGGCTCATATCCAAGGCATTCGTAAACCTCCAACCGTTGGCGTTAGAGACTGGCGTGCAGATCTCACCCCCTATCAAGTAGCTGTTTTCGACGAGATTGCAGGCGAAGCACTCGATGCTCTGGGCTACGAACGCTCGGTTTATCCCAGCTCCTTACGAACAAGAGCGCGCGCTCATGCGACGGAACTGAAAATGACTCTTCGTAGGGCGCGCCGCGTCACTACTCGGCGAGTAATGCGGCGACTCAAGCCGAAGAACTAGCGACGGGCTTTCTCGTACGCGGCTTGGCCGGCACGCTGCATTGCAGAGCCTTCACTCACATGCGAACGCGCGGACCGCGCTAGGCGTCGCACCAAACGTCCATAGCGGCGGCGCAACTCATACTCGAAGTGATCGCGAGGCGCGCGGCGTCTGTACTCGGCAAAGTACGCCTTCATGTCCTTTGGACTACGAGCAAATCCGTTGTCAGCAAACTTGGCCAGACGCGCCGTGAAGTCAGGACGCAACGAGTTCGTTGGCCAATCACCGATGAGCGTTGTCTTCATGAAGTTGCCTATGAGCAGATCGTCGAATATTTCCCATTCGGCCGCGTTGACGATGGACTTGCGTGGCCCCTCGAAACGAACCGACCGGCCCGAAGCAGACCCGAGCGAGACTTCGTTATCGATACCCCCCACGCGGAAGGTCACTGAATCGACCACATCGAGGAGTGAGGGGACTGCCTGCAGATAGGCCCCGATCGTCGCAAAATCTGTCGGTGTCAGTTGTTCAGACCAATCGTCGCCGAACAGGTTTGGGGACTGCGGTTCAATAACGTTCGGGACCGGGTCTATGCGATGCACCTCACCCGTAACGCAGTCGTATCGGATGAACGCGGGGAGAAGTTCGCGGTCGCCAGTTGGGAAACCCACCTGGAACGCATCCAACGGTGTCGTGAACTCATTTGCCCAGACGCTGTCTTCGCGTTGATACTGATGCATCGTCGCAAACGGCACGTAGTACCGCGCGCCGAGATCGCGCATCCTGGCTGCAATCTTCGGTCCTGTCGCAACTTTACGAGAGCCCCTCGGCGGAATCCTTTGATCTTGTTCGTCGAAGTAGTTGATCATGTCGGCATCGCCATATCCGGCTAGGGCAAGCAGGATCGGAGTTCGACTCTTGCGAGAAGCGCGTCTGACGGTCGGCCCCCAGCCTCGGTCGTTGCAATCGTTCGCGTCAATGACGAGCACGCCATCAAGATCTACTAGCAAAACCGCGTCTTGATAGACGTCAGCTATCGACATAACCCTTACGCGGCGGCTCAACTGCACCCACTCACGGTCTGCCAGGACCGTGACTTGATAACCATCTGCCACAAGAGCGTCTCGAATGCGCCCACCGACATGGTCCGCAAGGAGGATCTTCTTATCTTTTAGCGTCTCCATCGAAGCCATGTGCAGATGATCTGGATGGCCGTGGGAGATCCATAAGTAGGGACATTGCCGAATCGAAGCAAGCTGCTCCTCGGGTATTGCGTGAGAGAGAATCCAACTGCCAAAGTACGCAGAGCCGAACAACCATGGATCTGTCGCGATGATTGGCGTGCGATCATGCACAATGAGCGTCGCGTTGCCTACGGTCTCAAATGCGAGGTCATAGGTTGAGACGTCAGACATTTAGCCATGCCTTGCTGTAGCGAGGAACATAAAGTACCAGCCAACCGGAGCCGACCGCGACGCGCCAATGCAGATCATCTTTGTCTCCAGCATCACATCCGGTGGATCGGGTCTTAGCCAGCGTCAACTCGCGCGCCGATTATCCCAGCGCGGCCACGGAGTAGAAATCCTCTCCGCTAGTCCTGATAGTCGCATCGTGCGCCCGCTGTATCTACGCGAAGTAGACCTCTCGACACGGCTCAGATCGAGCGTTTTACGCCCCGCGCTGCTAGCCCTGCAGCGTCCCATGGGGCGGAGCATCCAACGCGTAGACACGCCCGACTACCCAACTTGGTTCTCCGCGGTTCCCGAAAACGGCTACCGGAGCCTGCGCGCGCGTCAGAGACCTGACGTTGTCATTGCCAATAGCATCGGACGTGTTACGTGGAGGCGGTTGCGCGGGCAACTGCGCGCAACCAACATCCCGAGCGTTCTCTACCTCCGAGAGGTGGCTGGGTTAGGTCACCTCTCTGTCACAAAAGCTCCACCCGATCTTTTGCTGGCCAATGCCGACAGCATTGCACAGGCTGCTCGCGGTCTGGGGTACGAGTGTTCCGTAGTTCCATCGGTAGTCGAGCTGGATCGTTCTAAGACAGACTCGTCACGCGAAGCGGTGGTATTGGTAAATCCAATCCCACTCCTTGGCGGCGATCGCCTGTGGCCTCTCGCACGCGCGCGACCTGACATTCCTTTCATCGTGTTCGAGTCTGGCTCCATGAGCGAGACGGAACGCGACGCTGTGCGCGCCGAACTCGCCGACCATCCGAACGTAACGCTCGAACCATTTTCTACAGACCCTTCAAGTATCTATAGCCGTGCGCGAATCCTGCTTGTTCCACATCGCGTGGACAACCGACCTCGCGTTGTGTTGGAAGCGCAGTCCAATGGGATACCCGTGTTGGCTAGCGCGTTCCCTGGCCTTGTTGAGTCGGTAGGCGCTGGTGGATTATTAGTCGACAACGACGCGGACCCCTCTGGGTGGATAGATGCACTTTCACGCATGTGGGACGACTCGAATCTCTACCAATCCCTCGTAGACGCAGCGCGGCTTCAGGCTGAGCGGCCTGAAGCAGATTGCGAAGCGATTGTGGAGCGTTTCGAAGAACTTCTCGGGACGATTTTGTGAACCACCTACGCACGTTCTGCCCAAGAGACGACCTACGCTACGGAACGTCACTAAACAAGTGAACCGGGACTAAGAAGCATGTCCGAACCAGGCGATAACCGGGATGGCCAGGTGCCAGACCTTTCGATAGTGATCGCGTCTTTCAACGCCTCAGACACATTGGCCTTCCAACTCGAAGCGCTGACAACGGAATCTTGGGGCGGGACGTGGGAAATCATCGTCGTAGACAACAACTCGACTGATTCAACTTTCGACCTCGCTAGCCAAGTCGCAATGAATTTCCCTAAGTTGCGAATCATGCGGGCCGCAAACGGACAAGGCCCGTCTTACGCTCGCAATGTTGGAGCACGGGCCGCGATCGGCCGATCTATCGTATTCTGCGACGCTGACGACGTGATTGCATCAGGATGGGTTGGCGCCATGGGAGAGGCGCTCGCGACGAACGAGTTCGTAACGGGTCCTGTGGAACTTGAGCTCCTCAATCCAACCTGGCTCGCTTCATCTAAGGGCACGTCTGGAACCAGCGACCTCGTGTGGTTCGATGATCTGTTTCCATTTGCAAGTTCTTGCAACCTCGGAGTTGGACGCGAACGGTTCCTTGCGATGGGAGGGTTCGACGAGACATTGGCTGTCGGCGAAGACATCGAACTCTCACTGCGGTTACACCTCGCAGGTATCCAACTTAAGTTCCGCGACGAAGCAACAATTCATTACCGCTACCGTGCTGGCACCGCGGATTCATTCCGTCAAGCGATTGCATACGGTGCGGCAAGACCCATCATCGCCGAACGCCTCGTGAAACTCGGTGGCAAGCAAGCAGGCCGATGGAACGGTGCACGCAACTGGGTATGGCTGCTTAGACACATCGCGTTACTTGGCAATTGTGCCGGGCGCTCACGCTGGCTTTGGGTTGCCGGACAACGTATAGGGAGCCTCAAGGGGTCGTTGAAGGTCCGGCGCCTTTATCTCTGATTGGCTACAACTTCAACTTGTGCTTGAGTCGTCCGCCTAGCGCGCGCACCTTGCGTTTGGCCGCCTCGACCCGCAAACCAACGGGAAAAAAGAACTCCTGCGATTCCCATTCTTCATCTAACGATCCACTGCCGATGCGCCGGAACGCCGCCCACTGAGACCCGGCACGAATTAGTTCCCACCGCGGGTCAGCTGTCAGGTACTGCCGCAACTGATACGGAGCGGCCAACTGCGTGTCGTCAACAATGAGAACGCCACCCGTAACGAGATGCGATGCCGTGTAGTACCAGTCGAGTTGGGGAAATGGAAACCCGTGGCAACCGTCGACGAGCACTAAGTCCAGGTCACCAATCTCCATCTTCGGAAGAGACTGGCTAGACGATCCAGGAACAAACACCACTTTGGAAGTTTCAATACCATGGGCTGCACACCAGGACACAACAGCTTCGCCTTCGGACGCGTTAAGGAAAACTGAAGTGTGGTTAGCCCCTGATGCAGCGAACACAATCGTTGTTGCTCCACACCCTGTCTCGATGGTCCGCGCTCCGGGTTGTGCAACATCGGAAATGTACTTCAGACAATCCTTCGCAGCGGCCCAAACCCCCTGCGGTGCTCCGGGGTGGACATGTGGAGGGTCGCTAGCAATGAGCGCTAAGACTTCGTCGCGCGAAGGCGAATCGGGCACGGCGGTCACGATCGCGTGGCCTCGGCACCGGTTTTTCCGTCGGCGCTCGGCCCCAAGTACTCCGCTACGGCCTCGGCCCAGGCTGCTTCAGCATCGGAGTTAGTAAGACCATCGATCAAGACGTTGGAACGAAGACGAGTTGACGCTCCGTTGTGATACACGAAACCGCCGAACACCGAACCCAACTGCAAGGGACCACGGACACGCGTGCGGGGAAAGGGCGCAGCGCGAGCAAGGCCTTCACGGCGCGTGATGCTCTCGCCTGTGTCCCACTCGTCACGACCCAAGCGAATCGGGTCCCAGGTACCGACGTGTGGAGTGAATGTATGGCGCCTTCGTGCGAAGTACTCGGTTTTCATCGCTAGACAACATGGGTGAACATATCCGCGTGCCGCTTCAGCGCCTGAGATGTACTTGCCATTTTCTAACGGCCCAAGAAGTGTCTCTAGCCAGTCGCCCCTGACGGGAAACGCATCCACATCGAGAGCCACGACATACTCAGTGCGAGAGAGAAGGAAGGCTAAGTCCATCGCGGGTCCATGAAAAACGTTGCGAGGTAGCAACAAACAACGCAATCGTCCGCGCGCGCGATGCGCGCGCAGGTAACGCCGACTTCCATCAACTGACCCATTGTCAACAACCAATACTTCTACCCTCATGCCGTTGGGCGGGCCGAAAGCCTCAATCGCCCTAAGCACGTCCCGCAAAAGGTCTACAGAGTTCCAATTAATAATCGCGATCGTGACCCCTTTGCGGAGTCCAAACCCAACCTTGCTCAGACGCGCGCGGATCAAAACTCGTTGACGCAACAATCTGAACACGAGGTTTAACGGACGGCTAAGTACGACATCGTCAAGAACGCTCGCACGCCATGGTGGAATAAAGGTTTCGTCAGCGGCGCGCCTCACCTTTCGGGCCATCGACCGGATGGCGGCCCAACTGACCACAGCCGCACCCGAATGCATATCCCGCACTTCGCCTTGACTCATGGTTCATTACTTTACGCGGACAGCGGAACACTTTGGAACGCAACTGATCATTACGGGGCTCACGGCCCATTACTGTCGATGTGATGCAGACACGGCCAATGGAATACGGCGCTCGCCGTAACGGCGGCTACTACCAGTGAATGAGGCCAGGGCTCAGGTAGATGTCTCGGTCGTAATCCCTGCGCGCAACGAGGCTGCAATGATTCTTGCGCAATTAGGCGCTGTGCTCGATCAAGAATGGGATGGGTCTTGGGAAGTAATCGTTGTGGACAACGGTTCTACCGACGGAACCGCTGAAGTGATCGAATCCCTGATGGCTTCATACACGCGACTTCATTTGGTCACTGCTGATGAACAAGCGAGTTTGAACTACGCCCGCAACGCGGGTATCGCCGCGAGCAGCGGTAGAAGTTTTTTGCTTTGCGATGCCGACGACCTTGTCGAACCCGGGTGGCTCGCCGCGATGGGAGAGGAATTAGCAAATCACGAGATGGTGACGGGTCCACTCGAACTTGACCTGTTGAATCCGCCGTGGCTGGCTGGTTCTCGCGGGCGCGCCGACGAGACGATTGCTCCGAGTTTCCAAGGACTCTTCGCTACGGTCCACGGCAACAACTTGGGAATGCGCCGTGAAGCATTCGACCGCATCGGAGGCTTCGACAAGGACCCCCGCATTATCGGCGCCGACGATATCGACCTTTCCATGCGCGCATGGCTCGACGGGATTGAAGTGCACTTCGTCCCCAAGGCAGTCGTTCACTATCGGTATCGCACTGACCTTCGGGTGCTGTTCGAACAAGGTCGTCGTTACGGTCGGTCGAGGCCACTGATCGTGCGGCGGCTACTCGATCTTGGCAAGCAGAGGCCAAGTCGGATAGCGGGTTGGCGTTCGTGGGTTTGGCTCATCGTCCACTTGCTCGATCTTCGTGACGAACAGGGCAGGACAGTGTGGGTCTGGGTAGCAGGGAACCGTTTGGGCCAGTTAGAAGGATCGATCCGCTATCGTGCGCTCTTCGTGTGATCAAAGGCCAACCATGAGCATCCGGCTGCCGAACTTCTTCATCCTCGGAGCCGGAAGGTCCGGAACGACCACGCTCTATTTTGTTCTTCGCGATCATCCCGAGGTATTCCTGCCGACGCCGAAGGAACCTACGTTCTTCTCGGAACCGTTCCAGGTGGTTCGCACGCCAATTCGTTACGCGAAATTGTTTGAAGGCGCGTCAGAAGCACGCGCCGTTGGGGACGGCAGCCATGCCTACCTCACTCACCCTGATTCAGCCGCAACGCTGCGCGCGTTCTTTCCCGATGCTCGCTTCATCGTGACATTTCGCAACCCGGCGGACCGCGCTCTCGCCATGTACTCATACATGCTCGAGAACGGTTACGAGATTATGCCTACGTTTGAACGCGCTCTGTTCGCAGAAGAAAAGCGATTTGCAAGTTCCCGGTTCGCCAAACGATGCCCGCACTACTTCTGGAACTTCATGTACTACAGATCTGGATTATTCGGTGAGCAGATCCAGCGCTATCTACAGCACTTTCCTCGCGAACAGTTCTTCTTCACGACGCTCTATGACCTCCAGCGTGAACCTGCACGCGTGCTCGGCGAGATCCAAACATTCCTCGACATATCGCAAATGCCAATCAGTGAACTTCCGCAATACGGTTCCAGCAAGGGAGTAAAGCTGATTTCACTCCAACTGGTAGAGCGTGCGCTGGTGCGGCCACTCGCGCGCAGGGGGGTGCCGTTCATGAAGCAAACCCGAGGGTTCATCAACAAGTGGAACCGTGGTAGTCCACCAACCATGAAACCTGAGACCCATGCAGCGCTACTCGCGCGTTTTGAACCTGACCTTGAGTTGTTGACATCGCTAACGGGCGTAGACGTCCTCGCCTCGCAGCAGGCTAAGAGCTGACTCTCGAATGTCTTCGCGCATCGTGTTCCACATCGGATACCACAAGACTGCATCCACATGGTTGCAACGGGTCGCCATGCCTCTGCAGCCGAATGCTCGCTTGTATCTCGACGGCGCACTCGGTGATGACCCCTTCCTTCGGGAAATCATCCTCACCTCAGATGCAAGTTTCGACCCTGCGATCACGCGGAGACTCTTTGACGAACGCGTTAATGCACTGGGCGTTCCCGCGGATGGAGTCGTGG
>CAMBEL010000055.1 GCA_945865605.1 Bifidobacterium breve | reverse complement strand
AAGGATCACTCAGATGGCGTTACGGCGTACGCCAGGCCGCCAGAAAAACGTCATCGAGTTGCCACCGAAACGACCCCGAACAACAATTCGAAGGGACCAACTATGACCATCCGTTTGGGCGACGAGGCCCCGGACTTCACCGCAGTAACGACCGAAGGGACGCTGTCATTCCACGAGTATTTGGGCGATTCTTGGGGCCTACTTTTCTCACATCCGGCCGATTACACACCGGTTTGCACCACAGAACTCGGGGAATTGGCAGGGCGCAAGGCCGAGTTCGACGAGAGAAATGTGAAGATGATCGGGCTTTCGGTAGACCCCATCGAATCTCACCACGGCTGGGCCCCAGACATCGCCGATGTCAAGGGAACAGCGCTTAATTACCCGTTGATCGCAGACTCAGACCGGGTAGTGGCCGAACTCTACGACATGATCCACCCTTCCATGAATGCGAAGGTCACGGTGCGTTCGGTATTCATTGTCGGACCCGACAAGTTGGTGAAGTTGATCATCACGTACCCACAAACGACTGGGCGCAACATCGACGAGATTCTCAGGGTTATCGATTCAATCCAGTTGACCGCTCGGTATTCAGTCGCCACCCCAGTTGATTGGCAACAAGGCGACGATGTAATCATTGCAGCGTCGATTTCAGACGACGACGCGAAGGCCAAGTTCCCTAACGGTTGGAATGCCGAAAAGCCCTATCTGCGATGGGTGCCGCAACCAGATAAGTAACGCCTACAGGTAACCCATCGGGTCCACAGGTGAGCCATTGATTCTCACTTCAAAGTGAAGGTGAGGGCCAGTGCTGTTTCCGGTGTTCCCGACCGCGCCAACCAGTTGCCCCACGGAGACCGTTTGACCAGCGCGAACCGAAATCACGGACAAGTGAGCGCTTAGGGTCGCGAGGCCACCGCCGTGGTCTATGACGACCGTGTTTCCGTAACCGGTTTGGTATCCAGCGATAACCACAGTGCCGTCTGCTGCTGCTCGTACGGGCGCACCGTGAGGCGCATCAATATCGATTCCGGCATGAAGCCGCTGATCTCCGTAGATCGGGTGAACGCGCCATCCAAACGGACTAGCAATCCCACCGCTGGCCGGCGAGCGAAGGGATCCGGGCCTTGTACCCCCCAAGCGGTCACCCAAGATTGAACCGATTCCATTGGATGTTTTCTGCACTTCCGCGAGTCGCCGTTGAAATTCCCCTTTGCGCGCTTGTACGGCAGAAAGAGCCGCTCCCTCCTCGGCCTCCCGCGTGCGTGCTTCAGAGGATTTTCGGGTCTTGTCGGCTAGCAATCCAGAAAGCCGTAGTTGTTCGGTAGCCGCGACCGATCGCGCCTCACGCGCAGCGGTCTCGTCTGCAATTACTTGCTGCTTTGCCGCCCGAACACGATCTCTCTGAGTTACAAAAGCGTTGTAGTCGGTAGCAGAACGTCTACCCACGTCTTCCAGATAGCGCTTCCCGACGACGACCTCATGCAAACTTGTTGCGTCCCCCACGAGCGTGGCAATCGCTTCTGAGCCACCACCGCCCTTATAGAGCTCGGCCGCAGTCTTGCGTAATTGCAGCCGTGCAGCCAGCAGTTCACCCTCGGCCTGTTCCAACTGAGCTAAAACCTCGCGTGCGCGTAAAGCTAATTCCGTAATCAGAACTTCCGCATCATGGACCCGCGCACCCGCAACCGATATCTCTCGCCCTATGCCAACGGCCGCTGCTTCAGCGGCCTTGCGACGTTCACGGGCTGCAAGTACCCGTCTGACCGCAGCCTGCTCCTCGCGGGAAGCCTCACCTATCTCCCCCTCGAGTTGAGTACGCGATTCCGGTGTCAGTGGAAGGCTCGCGGCTGACACGCTTGACACCCCAACAAGGAGAACGGCCGAAAGAGAAAGCCCAGCCACACGGTTCCAAAACATCGCTAATCACACTAGCAACATCAGCAACATCAGCCATGGAGGGGACTATCCGTCGATCAGACCTCTAGAAAGCGGCGGAGTCCAAAAATAGAGCCGATAACGCCAATCGCGGAACCGAGCAACAGAACCCAAATAGCTATCTGTGCGGCATCGCCGTTGGCTACATAAAACCCTTGCCAGAGGGTCCCCGACTCACGCTCGATCGCGTTAGTCAGCAATATCTTCAAGCCCCACACACCAACAACAGCAATCACCGCACCCAAGAGCCCCTGCACCAGTCCCTCAAGCATGAACGGGATCCTCACGAACCAGTTCGAGGCGCCCACCAACTTCATTACTTCAATCTCGCGGCGACGAGCGAAGGTGGCTAAACGAATCGTGTTGACGATCAGAAATAACGAAGCAGCAAGTAGCGCCACGAACACGATCGCGAACGCACGTCTAATCCAGGCGCTCAAAGTCAATATGCGATCTACGGCTTCGTCCGCCGTTCGAACTTCGTCTACGCCTGGTTGAGCGCGATATCTATCAGCAACCGTGACGGTGAGTTCCGCACTAGCAGGCGCGACCCGAAACGAAGCAGGCAACGCACTCGCGTCGACCGTCCCGACCAAATCTGGATCGTCCTGGAAAAGCCGCTTGAACTCCCTGTACGCGTCGTCTTGAGTCAAGTACCTATAACTCTTTACATCTCTGTCTTCATCTAACGATCGCTGGAGTGAATCAACCTGCTCACCCGGCGCGCCGACGTTCAAGAAAACTTCGAGCGTTACGTCGTCCTTCCAACGCTGAGTTCCATGATCGACGAGGCGCTGAATCAACAGCGCCGTGCCAAGAACGCACAAAGAGACCGTCACGGTGATTATTCCGGCAATCGTCATTAGCAGATTCCGCCGGAGCGAGACGATCGTCTCTCGGGTGAAGTAACCCAATCTCGTGAACATCTGCGATCAGGTCCCGACCCCGTAGACGCCACGTGCTTGATCGCGTACAAGCGTCCCGTGATCAAGTTCGATTACGCGCCGCCGCATCATGTCGACAATGCGTGAGTCGTGGGTCGCCATCACAACAGTTGTTCCGGTTCTGTTGATGCGGTCGAGCAGCCGCATGATGCCTGTCGTCGTCGCCGGGTCCAGGTTCCCGGTCGGTTCATCAGCGAGCAAGATGAGCGGACGGTTCACAAATGCCCTCGCTACCGATACCCGCTGCTGCTCACCGCCAGATAGTTCGTCAGGGAAGTTATTCGCCTTCGCTGTCAGGCCCACTAGATCCAAGATCTGAGGTACCTGAACCTTTGTCACGTGGCGCGGACGGCCTATAACTTCAGACGCGAACGCCACGTTTTCGTAAACGGTCTTGTTGGGTAACAACTTGAAATCCTGAAAAATGCACCCGATGTTCCGGCGCAACTGCGGAATTTTCCAGTTACTTAACTGCGTAATATCCCGACCCGCAACGATGATCCGCCCCTTCGTAGGCAACTCCTCGCGCAACAACAACCGAAGGAAAGTCGACTTGCCGGATCCGGATGGACCGACGAGAAATATGAACTCACCCTTACCAACATCGATCGTGGCGTCAGAAAGAGCGGAGACGTTGCCTTTATAAACCTTACTGACGTTCTCGAAGCGGATCATATGATCGATTCAGGGTAATCGCATCGCGCGCGCATACCTCGACACCTACCGCATTAATCAGTTCTGAAGGCTTTCGCGTCGGCGTAGTTGAAGGAATGCTTCAATGAAACCATCTAAATCACCGTCTAATACGGCCTGCACATTGCCTGTTTCGTGGCGCGTCCGTTCATCCTTAACAAGTTGATATGGGTTCAATGTATAGGTACGGATTTGACTCCCAAACGCCACGTCCGATTTCTCACCCGACAACGCTTCGAGCTCTGCTTTGCGTTCCTCGCGCTGGCGTTGCGCTAGACGCGATGCAAGAATCTGCATCGCCTTCGCTCGATTTTGAAGTTGCGATCGTTCATTTTGACAACTCACAACCACACCGGTCGGTAAGTGAGTAATGCGGACCGCTGAGTCCGTTACGTTCACGTGTTGCCCTCCGGCGCCCGAAGACCGAAACGTGTCGATCCTGAGGTCGCTCGCATCAATGTCGGGTTGTTCGGTGTCATCCAATGCGGGCACGGCGTCGAAAACACCGAATGCCGTATGGCGGCGGGCATTCGCGTCGAATGGCGAGATACGTATAAGTCTGTGGACGCCCTTCTCCGCCGAGAGAAGTCCGTAGGCATAACGACCGCGCACGATAAAAGTTGCAGAGCTAATTCCTGCCTCGGTCCCCTCGTTCATTTCATCGATTTCAACCGAAAATCCCCGTCGTTCCGCCCAGCGCGTAACCATCCGGAGCAACATCTGCGTCCAGTCTTGAGCATCGGTACCGCCTGCACCCGAACTCACTTGGCAGATTGCGTCGCGCTCGTCGTATTCGCCAGTGAACAATGCCCTCAGTTCAAGGCGTCCAAGATCTTCACGCAGAGCACCGACCCCTGCAGCAATCTCCGGTTCAACCGAACTGTCTGCTTCCTCGCGGCCGAGCTCATACAGCGTTTCAAGATCATCAACCTGCTGCTGCAGATTGGAAACGAGATCTACATCATCACGACGAGCGGATAGTTCTGTGGTCACCTTGCGCGCTTGATCTGGGTCATCCCATAGATCGGAGCGACTGACCTCTTCCTCTAACTCGACCACCCGCACTCGAGACTCTGCGACCCGTAGGTACCGCTCAGCATCTAATACGCGTTTACGTAACTCGCCCAGGTCGTCGCTGAAGTCACGCATGGATTCTCCGCTCGCAACAGAAGCCGAGCTTGAACTGCCGTATCGCTCTCAACGGCCGTGACAAAGTTTGTACTTCTTATTGCTGCCGCAGTAGCAAGGATCATTACGTCCTGGTGTCTTCTCGACCTTTACGGGTTGCTGGTCTACAACTTCGGTGCTACCGGGACCCATCGCATCCTGCTCTGCAAATCCCTCAACTGGTCCTGCTGCTGCTGCGGCCGCGAACCCACGCGAACCCTCTGAAGGATCTTCTGCCGCGCTGTAACGAACGTTTTTAGCTGGTCGAGCCACATCGTCCGCAACGACTTCAAGTCTGAAGATGTAACGCACGAAGTCGTCCTTAATCGCTTCGATCATTACTTCAAACATGTCGAAGCCCTCGCGCTGCCATTCGGCGAGTGGATCGCGCTGGCCCATAGCCCTCAGGTTGATTCCTTCCCTGAGGTAGTCCATCTCATAAAGGTGTTCGCGCCACCTTTGATCGATTACGGAGAGCATGACTCGGCGCTCGATCTCCCTCAGCGTTTCAGGCCCGATCGACTCTTCGCGCAACTCATATTGAGCATGCGCATCTCCATTTAGAAGTTCGAAGACGGCTTCAGCATTTTCGAGTTCTGCAATCTGCTCCTTAGCAACGCGTGTCGGGAACACGTCACGCGCGGTAACCAGGAGCTCATCGATGTCCCACTCTTCGGAGAAGTTCCCATCGCCACATGTGGCCTTGATCAAGTGATCGATGGCACCTTCAACAGCCGCCAGCGCATCGGAACGCAGGTCGCCGCCATCGAGAATTTGCTGGCGTCTCCTATAAATAACTTTGCGCTGTTCGTTCATCACTTCGTCGTACTTGAGGACGTCCTTGCGAATCTCGAAGTTGCGGTCTTCCACCGTTCGCTGGGCGCGCTCGATTGCCTTTGTAACCATCTTCGCTTCGAGGGGCATGTCGTCGGGGAAACTCTTGCCCATCACCCAACTCATTGCACCCGTAGCGAACAGACGCATGAGATCGTCCTCGAGTGATAAATAGAAACGACTTTCCCCTGGGTCACCTTGACGTCCAGAACGACCGCGTAGCTGATCATCGATACGGCGCGACTCGTGGCGTTCGGTTCCGAGCACGTATAGACCGCCGAGTTCCCTTACTCGGACGCGTTCCTCGCTGCATTGATCATTAAAGTCTGACTTAACCGCATTGAACCGTTCGGGATCGCTTTCTGGCGTGAGACCCTCCGCCAAGAGTTCCTCGGTAGCAAGTCCCTCTGGAAATCCACCGAGCAAAATGTCGACGCCACGTCCAGCCATGTTCGTGGCGACTGTCACCGCTCCGATGCGTCCTGCTTGCGCGACAATCGGCGCCTCTCGCGTGTGTTGCTTAGCGTTGAGCACTTCGTGAACGATGCCTCGCTTGTCGAGCAGGCGACCGAGTTTCTCTGACTTCTCAACCGAGATCGTGCCGATTAGAACCGGCTGCCCTGCATCGTGATGTTCTTTGATGTCGTCTGCAAGGGCTTCAAATTTGGCGTCTTCGCTCTTGTAGATGAGATCTGGCTCATCAGCGCGAACCATGGCGCGGTTGGTCGGGATACTCACTACTTCTAGACCATAGGTATGCGCGAACTCACCCGCCTCAGTCGAGGCGGTACCTGTCATTCCAGACAACTTCTCATAAAGCTTGAAATAGTTCTGGAGCGTGACGGTAGCGAGCGTCTGATTCTCTTCCTTAATACGAACGCCTTCCTTGGCTTCGACCGCTTGGTGAAGGCCTTCGCTCCAGCGGCGTCCGTCAAGGATGCGACCCGTGAACTCGTCAACAATCTTGACTTCGCCATCAGCTACCACGTAGTCGACATCGCGACTGAATAGTTCCTTCGCGCGAAGAGCCGCTTGAATTTGATGAACAAAATTTTGGTTAACATGCTCATAAAGATTCTCGACATTCAGTGCTTCTTCGACCCGGTGTATTCCTTCTTCCGTAGGTACGACCGTGCGTTTTGCCTCATCGACCTCATAATCGCGCTCACGGGATAGGCCTTTAGCAATGCGAGCGAACTGAAAGTACAACTGCTGCGCATCTTCGGCCCGGCCAGAAATAATCAACGGCGTTCGTGCTTCGTCAATGAGGATCGAATCGACTTCGTCGACGATCGCGAAGAAGTGGCCGCGCTGGGCTTGGTCTTCTAACGAACCGGCCATGTTGTCACGGAGGTAGTCGAACCCGAACTCATTATTAGTTCCATAGGTAACGTCAGCCGCGTACGCCTTTCGCTTCTCTTCTGGATCGTCAATATCGGGAAGCACTACGCCAATTTCGAGACCAAGGAACCGATGTATCTGTCCCATCCATTCGGCGTCGCGACGAGCGAGGTAGTCGTTGACCGTGACGAGGTGAACTCCGCGCCCAGCTAACGCGTTTAAGTAAGCGGCCAAAGTAGAAACGAGCGTCTTGCCTTCACCGGTCTTCATCTCCGCTACCCAACCGAAATGCAATGCAGCGCCACCCATGATTTGAACATCGAAGTGCCGTTGGCCGATCACCCGCTTGCCGGCTTCTCGCATGGTCGCGAATGCCTCGACTAAAAGTTCATCGAGATCTTCCCCATTTTGAATGCGCTCTCGGTACTGGCCAGTCAACGCCCGCAACGCATCGTCGCTCAGCCGTTCGATTTCTGGCTCAAGGGCATTTACGTCGGGAACAATCGACTGCAGGAGTTTAAGTTTGCGACCCTCGCCTGCGTTGAGGATCTTCTTCATTAGGCCCATAAGCGGGGGAGTCTACCGACGGCAGGCCGCGTAACAGGCCGCGTAACAGGCCGCGTAACAGGCCGCACAATCTGCTGCCACCTTCTACCGCGTGATCTAGCGCGACACGATCAACCGTGGGCGACCCGTTTGTCCTTCAGTCGGCTGAGTTGGTGCTGTGCCTTATCCAGCACAAGATCCAGAGCGGCGGCAGGTCGCGTTGCCGCTGCATGGGCTTTTAAGGCCCCGTGCTTGAGGTGAATCGTCAGTTCACATATCTGGCAGTTCGCTACCCGCGGATTACGGACTTCTGAGAAGTCAATCTCAATATGGTGGATGTCATGCGCAAAGCGTTCGAGCTTTGCTGCCTTTGTGCGCGCCGCTGCTCCCACATCATCATCGATCGGGACATTTCTTCCGCGGACGAGGATCTCAATAGACAACGCTGCCTCCTTCGTCGGGTGGTACTACAAGTATCGCCCTAATCGATCGCGAAATCCAGAGTATTTCGGCCTGAATTTCACCGGTACCTTTCCTGCGAGTCTTTTCAAGGCGTGAGCGCACCTGCGGCCCCATGCACCTTCATCGCACCATGCATGCGGAGCGTCGCCGCTGCCGCAGCCAACGTCGCCCCCGTAGTAATTACATCGTCAACTATTAGTACCTCAGCACCGACAATCGACGCCGTCCCCACAAACATTGGACCGGCGAAGCGTTCGGCACGCGACAATCCGGTTTGAGGTGACCCGGGTAGCCGACGCAATAAACGTCTCGCCCGAAAGCCAGAGGCCGAACCTAGGCACCGGGCCAATATTTCAGCCTGATCAAATCCCCGAGCTCGCCGCCGAGCCGGGGTGGTGGGTGCCCAAGTGACTACTGAGAACCCAGTGGTTTCAAGACCAGTAGTTTCAAGACAGTGCGCGATTTCTGCTGCGAGCCAAGGCAGAACATGGCGTGAGTTTCGGTATTTCGCGTTTGTCAAAAGTTGGCGAACGATTCCTTCGAACGCGAACACAGTTGTCATCGAGTCGAGTCCGCGCGGCCGAGTTGTCGGAACGGCGCGTGGTAACTCGAGCGCGCAATCGCGGCACACCGGTTCACCGCGCCCACGGCATCCGGGGCACCGACCAGGAAGAATGGATTCGACGATGGATCGGATCACATAGTCAAGGTACCGGTGACATGCGACAAACCAACTGCGGCGCGTCTACTGGGGCAGCCGGTTAGCCCTGACTTTCTTGGTAACGGATCGCACGGCAAAATACACGGCTCCTACGAACCAGACCCCGAGCACCACATATACAACCCAAGGCATTGACTTTCCGACGATGACTATGTACAGATCTGGCACCAGGAATGCCACTGCGGCGATAGTCCCCCAAAGACGGACGCGTGCCCAATCGCGATCGATCACTCCAGTTACAACGCGCGCTGTGCCGATCGCGTAGGGCACGGCCGAGACCACATCGAGAACGCCGTAGACCCAAGGATTGACTCCGTAGTCACCAAGGGTTTTCCAGACCACGATCGCGCGTCCCAGGCCATACGCAACGGCTGCTGCAACCCAGAGGACCTCGACCATCCTCCGCCGTTTGTCGGTCATCCGAGCAGCCACGATCGGCTCCCCCGAAACAATTTCGTCATTCGAATCGGTGGCTGGCACGACAACAAGGTACCGGCCCGTTGCACAAAGAAACGACACGCAGATGTCCCCACTCCAAAAGATAACGGGCACCCCATTAGAGTGGCGCGGATGTCTAAGCAGTCGGCGGAGCCAGGCCAATCCTTTTCGCAACGCGATGTACGAGTTGCATGGAGTATCCATTTCCTAACGGCGAGTGGAGTCATTCTCGGCGCTTTTGGTCTAGAGGCAGTAGTACAAAACTACCCCCGAAGCGCGATCGTTTGGCTAATAGTCGCAATGATTGTGGACGGCATAGACGGACCAATCGCGCGACGCTTCAACGTGCGCGGGGCTATCCCAAACATTGACGGAAACATCCTCGATCTGGTTGTTGACTACCTGACCTGCGTAGCGGTGCCGGTCGCATTTATGGCGCGTTTCGATATGTTTCCTCCTGGATGGATTGTGCCGCTGAGCTTCGCGATCCTGTTTACGTCGGTGATTTGGTTCGCGCGAACCGACTTAATGACCGATGACCATTGGTTCCGAGGCTTCCCTGCGATTTGGAATCTGGTCGCTCCAACACTTTTCTTGCTCGACTCTTCGTATCAAGTCAACATCATTGTGACGATCGCTTTGTGTTGCCTCACATTGTCGAGCGTCAAGTTCGTCCATCCGGTGCAGGTGCGCGCGAACCGCAACGTGAACATCACCATTACCGCCATCTGGCTGGCAGCCATGCTCTGGTGCACGCTCGTGTGGCCTTCCATGCCTCCAATTGGAGACGCCATACTCATACTCGCGCCCGCTTGGTTCGCGTACATCACAGTGCAGCGCACTTTAGGAGGGAACGGTGCGGAGGTGCCTTCGCAACCCCGCCCGTCCAACCTCTAGTACCTGTAGTGGTCCGGCTTGTAGGGACCGTCTTGCGGTATTCCTAAATACTCGGACTGGTAATCGCTAAGCCGTGTGAGTTTCACACCAAGTTTTTCAAGGTGCAGGCGCGCCACCTCTTCATCGAGGTGCTTAGGCAACGTGTATACCCGTCGCTCATACTTGCCGGAGTTCCCAAATAACTCAATCTGCGCCATCACTTGATTCGTGAAACTGTTCGACATCACGAAACTCGGATGTCCGGTTGCGCAGCCAAGATTCAACAAACGGCCTTCGGCAAGGACGATTACGGAGTGGGCCACATTCGACAGCGTTTCCGGGAATGCCCACTCGTCTACCTGTGGCTTGATGGTGATCCGATCAATACCAGGAACCTTCGCGAGGCCGGCCATGTCGATCTCGTTATCGAAATGTCCGATGTTCCCGACAATGGCGTTGTGCTTCATCCGGCCCATCTGTTCAGCCGACACAACCATTGAGTTTCCGGTTGCGGTAATAACAAGGTCTGCTGATTCGATCGCCTCTTCGAGAGTTGTTACTTCATAACCCTCCATTGCGGCCTGTAGCGCACAGATCGGATCTATCTCCGTCACGAGCACGCGAGCACCTTGGCCCCGCAGCGATTGAGCGCTCCCTTTACCGACATCGCCATAGCCGCATACGACTGCAATCTTTCCGGCAAGCATGACGTCGGTCGCCCGGCAGATGCCATCGACAAGCGAGTGCCTTACGCCGTAAAGGTTGTCGAACTTCGACTTCGTCACTGAGTCATTCACGTTGATGGCCGGAAACAACAGAGTTCCGGCTTCGGTCATCTGGTACAGCCGGTGTACACCGGTGGTGGTTTCTTCAGTCACTCCCTGAAGCTCGGCTGCCATCTTGTGCCACAACTGCGAATCCTCGGAGAGAATGCGTCCGAGCAACCCGAGCACGACTTCGAACTCTTCGGAGTCGGCGCTCGCTGGGTCAGGAACTGTTCCAGCGTCTTCAAACTCAACGCCCTTGTGCACCAACAAAGTGGCATCGCCACCGTCATCGAGGATCATGTTGGGGCCAGAGAATCCCGGCCAGGTGAGTGCGCGCTCAGTGCACCACCAGTACTCCTCAAGGCTCTCGCCCTTCCATGCGAACACAGGGATTCCTGCTGTCGCAATCGCCGCAGCGGCGTGATCCTGAGTAGAGAAGATGTTGCAACTCGCCCACCTCACGTCTGCGCCGAGCGCAGTAAGTGTCTCGATCAGCACTGCGGTCTGAATCGTCATATGCAGTGAACCTGTAATGCGGGCGCCTTCGAGGGGCCGGGTTACCGAGTAACGGTCCCTGAGAGCCATGAGACCTGGCATCTCATGTTCTGCTAGTCCAATCTCTTTGCGACCGAACTCGGCAAGGGAAAGGTCAGCGACCTTGTAATCAGTAAAGCCCGCGTCGATTGTGGATGTGGTGGTCGTCATATAGGACTCCTTCGCGTTGGATCGGAATGTTCACCCCGATCGGTTTCTGCGTCTGGAGTCGGCCCGGATCACCGGGTGACAGCCCCGAAGAGCCCGACCAAGTTCACACTGTAGCCCGTCAGACCGCGAGTTCTCGCTTGAGGTGGTCAATGGCAGGGATCGGCCCGGGATCTACATCGTTCGCAAGCGCCATGTAACAACTAACCCAGTCTCCGAAATACATGAGATCAAGCAATTGAGCCAAACGCCCCTCTCCTTGGGCCCGCGCCTCAATCACCTTGGCAACGCATTCATCTACAAGCGATCGCGTGATATCGAATCGCGGCTGAAGGCGTTCGTGTTCAAAACTATGACGCAGTTCAATCAAGGTAATGACCTGTCGTGTCACATCGCCATGTTGTCCCCACCCACAGATTTCATTGTGGTCAAGTTCCGGATATGAGGCGAAGAACGCTGGAGCCTTGGCGTTTTCATTGACATCGCACTTCCAGCGCATCGCAGCGACGGCACCCAGCGCTCCCCCGCCGTAGACCAGCGGGATCGTGCGGTCGATCTGACGCGCGAGTTCGCGCGCCGGGTTCGCTTCGCCAACCACGCTAGGACTGCACAGGTCACGCCGTCTCTCCAACTGCTTCGTCGCGTCGCGCAACCATGCACTCGCGTCCGGCAGAAGGCCGATCTTCTCGAGACAAACGAAGAGCGGTGCAATTAGTGCGCCGAGCGCCGCCCGCGGCATGTAACCATCTGGACAGCCGACGTGCAGGCCACCAGCTTCCGTTGCGAAGCGTGCGAGTTCGCCGCCGTTAGATACAGCTACCAGTCGCGCGCCCGCATCGACTGCACCCCTCGCCATCGAAAGTGTCTCTTCAGTTCCGCCGGAATACGACATCGCAAATGCGAGGGTGCGCGGTCCTACGAAAGCAGGTGTTCTGTATTGCTTGAGCACATTGATCGGAATCGGAAGCGTGTCGTTGCTCACCGCCACAAGCACGTCTCCACTAATCCCAGATCCCCCCATGCCAAGAATGACGATGTTGTCGACATCGGATGGACCTGGAAGATCCCCAGGTTGCACCGATGCGGAAGCCGCTGCGTGAGCAGCTTCTAGTTGTTCAGGTAACCCGCCGACCGCGCTTAGAAAACCGAGTGAATCGACAGCCATTATCAGACCTCGAACGACGGGTTAATTCCCTCGGATTCAGCCTTCGCAATGAGGCGCGCATGCTCTGCATCACTGACCGACTCGGCTTCATCGACGAGCATGATCGGAATGTCATCGCGTACCGAATAACCGCGCTTCAATCGAGGGTTATAGAGCGTGTCTTCGTCGGCGAAGTAAAGCAGAGGTCCCTTGTCTGTTGGACAGGCCAGGATCTCAAGTAGTTGGGGGTCAAGCGTCATCAATCTCTCCTAAGACTCGCGGATTAGTGCAAGCAAGCTTTGCGTATGAGCATCGCACGCCGCACGGTCAGATGCCTCAAGGTTGAGGCGAAGCAAGGGTTCAGTGTTGCTGGGCCGCAAGTTGAACCACCAGTCGTCCATCTCGACCGTAAGGCCGTCGAGGCGATCCTGGGTCGCGTCCGAGAACTCCGCGGCAATACGTTCGATTACAAGAGCCTGGTCCGTGACTTCGCTATTGATTTCACCGCTCTGGGCGTATCGCTCATATGGCAACCGAAGTGTCGACAACGGCGTTTGATGGAGGGACAGTTGTTCCAGCACCATCATCGCAGCGATCGATCCGGAGTCTG
>CAMBEL010000054.1 GCA_945865605.1 Bifidobacterium breve | reverse complement strand
GTTGAGTCGGCAGTAACCGAAAGCCCATCATCCATGATCAACTTCCGTTTCCACATCGTTTCTCTTATCGGCATCTTCCTAGCGCTCGCGCTTGGAGTGATCTTCGGCTCTACAGGGGTCGACCGCGCGATCGGTGATGGTTTGCGAAGCCGAATAAACGTGGTCGAGACGAACACCAATGCACAACGCATCGAAAACGAAGGTTTGAGGAAAGAGATGGGGCGACTAAATGAATACGTGATCGATGTTGGGCCGTTCGCAACTCGCAACGCATTGCCAGGGCGCCATATTGCGTTGGTCGCGATGCGCGGCATCAACGAGGAAGCTGTTTCCGCACAGGTCGAGACGATCCGCAGCTCCGGAGCGGTGGTCGATGGAGTCCTGTGGCTCGAAGGAGCATGGAACTTGGCCGATGGAGACCAAGTTGCGGCATTGCGCGTGATCACCAAGAGCGACGCGTCCGGACGAGCACTTCGTGCGGCCGGCCTCGACCTTTTAGCGGCACGGATTGCAACCGGCTCACCTGCGGCTGGTGTCGACCCGCTGGTGGAGTTGAGAGATGCTGGCTTCGTGACGTTCTCGCCGACAGCTGGTGGAAGTGAAGTTGCTATTGCCAGTTACCCGGGACCGACACCGATTGCACTGGGCGTTGGTGGATCAGGTTCGGTGGTCGAGGCGACCGCGTTCAACCGCAGCCTCGCGACATCGTTCGTTCGGGCCTTGTTGCCTTCTGTCATTGGAGAGGTTTGGCAGCCACTCGAAGGGGGAGCAGGCCGCGGTGAATGGCTTCAGCCAATCCTCAAAGACCCGGATCTTGTTGACCGCGTTTCGACCGTGGATGACTTGGAAATAACCGAAGGTCGCGTAGGCGTTGTGCTTGCCATGGCGGACGTAGTTCGTTCGCTCGTGGGCCACTACGGCTATGGAGCAAGCGCGACGTCGCCACTTCCGAAGTTGGTTACGACGCCGATTGCGCGTTAGTGATCCGCTTCTTGATTCTGTGAACCGGTAAGACTGTCCCAATGGCCGTTGTGGTCGGTTTTATCGTCGGTTTCTTGGCTCTGCGTTTCGTACTGCTCGCTGGTCGCGAAATGTTGCAATTGCCGGTGTTGGGGCGGGTAAATTACCGCGGCGCCACCATCGCTACGGCATGTGGACTCTTCATCGTTATGGCGGCCCTGTTAGTCGAGGCAGGGCGTTCCATGCTCGGCGCATTTGAGTTTGGCGACCCTCCAGGCCTTAATCCGGCGCGCCCTTTGATGCTGCTAGCCGTGCTCGGTTTCGGTTTACTCGGATTTGTCGACGACATGCTCGGGAGTGAGGATCGCGGATTTCGGGGGCACATAGTTGCGCTTATGCACGGCCGGCTTACGTCAGGGATGCTCAAACTCATCGGCGGCGCAGCTATTGCGCTGGTTCTTGCCGCCGAAGTCGGATTTGTTACGGGAGAACGACTTGTTGCCGATGCACTACTGATCGCATTGGCGGCGAACTTGGGAAACCTGCTCGATCGCGCGCCCGGCCGGTTGCTCAAGTTCTCGTTGCTTGCATATCTACCGCTTGCGTTTGTCGCAGGGGTGAGTGCCGTTGGGGTGGCGTTGGCTCCGGTGATGGGAGCCGCAACGGGTTTATTGCCAGAAGATCTGCGCGAACGAACGATGCTCGGGGATACGGGAGCCAACTTGCTTGGTGGCGTACTCGGGGTGGCGGCTGTGTTGGAGTGCAGCCGAACCGCACGCAATGGGATCCTGATTGCACTCGTAGTACTCAACCTGGCGTCGGAATTTGTATCGTTTTCGAAAGTTATCGAGGCGGTGCCGCCACTGCGCTGGTTCGACCGCCTAGGAAGAGGGTTCTCGGCACGTTCCGGGCCCTTATAGGGCCCGGAACGTGCCGAGAATGCTGGTTAGCGCGGCGGGGAGCAAGATTTGCGTGTGTAAAGCGTCGGCGAAGCGCTGCTTTGCGAGTATCCGATTTCCTCTAAACGAGCGGGCAACCCTTCGAAGCTTCCAAATCGCACCTTCGAGCCGATAACAACTGCGCATACCCTGGGATTCCCTGCGGACTCCACAAGTCGATCTTCTGTGATCTTGATTGCTTCGACGTTTGAATGGATACGCAGTATCGATGCGTCCACATAGAACGGATCCGTGGCGCGTCGAGCGCGCCATACGAGTCCCGGCTCGTCCGAGAGGACCCAAGCATTAGCAGGAAGTGCGCTAATGGCTTCGACAACGCGTGCGTCATCTTGCGAATAACCGCCCGGTACGAGTAGCGGACGTAATTCCATGACCTGAAATGGCAACGCGATAACAACCGTCACGACGACCACGCGCCATGAAGGTCGGTACCGAGCAGTCAGGAGCGCTAGGGGCGCGACGAGGGCGGTGAGATGGTTTCGAAACATCGGGTCCTGCATCACGAGGATCACGAATACAATTCCGGCCCACCACCACAAAACTCGTGTCCCATTTAAGCAACGGTCTAGGCACGTGCCGCTAGCGGCGATCCGTAATCGCCCGGTTCTGTTCCACTGCCATAGCGCGCACCCGAAGCCGATTAATGCGAGCGCGACCATGACGGTGTCACGACTCGCAAATGTGGTGATGAGTTTGTCGAGGTTTGCAAGTGGCTTACGGTCGGCGGTCTTGTCTAAGTGGTACGCGATGTAGTCGTTAAATACATTGCCGATTCCCCATGGCAGCGAGAACAGTGCGACAGTCGCGACCGCACCGATCGGCACCATGACGGCGTGCTTCCATCGTTTTCCATTGATGACAAGTAGCCAAGCGATTAGCAGCGCGGGTCCAACGAGAAGGCTTTTGATCGATAAAGCGCAACCCGCGAGGAGGGTGATCGCGATCGCTTTCGTTGTCGAGGGAGCACGGCGATAGGCGAGGGCTACTGCTACCGACCCTGTCGCAAAAGCGGCTGCCGATCCGTCGCCAGTCAATGGAGCGGTCGTCCAAAGGAGTACACCGCTGAAAGCCGTCAATGCGCCAGCCAGCAAAGCGCGGGGTCGGTCCATTAATTCGTGTGCGGCAAAGTAAACGGCGATAGTTACCATCGCGCCTGCGAGCAAACCGATCAACCGCGGAGCATCTATCGCTTGGAATCCCGCGAGGTCAGCAACATGCACCAAGGGCAGGAACAGGGGTCCCTGTGGCGAGAAGATGTCGCGGAACGGAGCGAAACCTTGGCGCATTGCGATCGCAGCGAGCCCGTACCCGCCATCGTCGTAGCCGAGGTTGGTGGGAGCAAGGAGAGCGGGGATACGGACCAAGATCGCTGCGAGCCCAAGAAGGCCAGCGTCAATCCAGCGCTGGCGTGTGTGGACTAGTGCAGCCGGTGTGATCGTTGTCACGCGGCTCCAGACTGAACCGTATGCCCCGACCCGGATGGCCGACGCGCGCTGGGGAGCATGGTACCGTCGCTCTCCCGAAGGCACATAGCGCGGCTCGGTTGTAGTTGAGTGGGGCGCGTGAGTGGGACCGGGAAGCACGATTCGGCGTTCTCGCTGGGCCGCGCAGTGATACGGAGGTTTGGTTTGACTAAGCACATCTTTGTAACGGGTGGAGTTGCATCGAGTCTTGGCAAGGGGCTTACGGCTTCTTCGTTAGGCCGATTGCTCAAGGCGCGCGGTCTGCGCGTAACCATGCAGAAATTAGACCCGTACATAAACGTCGACCCTGGGACGATGAATCCGTTCCAACACGGCGAGGTGTTTGTCACTGACGATGGCGGCGAAACTGATCTCGATCTTGGTCACTACGAACGTTTCATTGACGTACCACTCAACCGCAAGTCGAACGCGACGACCGGATCGATCTATCAGGCGGTTCTCGCCAAGGAACGACACGGCGCGTATCTCGGTGAGACTGTGCAGGTCATCCCACACATCACGAATGAGATCAAGGAGCGGATCCTGTCGCTTGCTCTCGAAGATGTCGATGTCGTAATCACTGAGGTTGGCGGCACCGTAGGAGACATCGAGATCTTGCCATTTCTCGAAGCTATTCGGCAGTTTCGAAAGGATGTCGGGCGAGACAATGTCTTTTATATTCACGTCACGCTCGTACCGTTCATCGGGCCATCTGGCGAACAGAAAACAAAGCCAACTCAGCACTCGGTGACGGAGTTGCGTAGCCGAGGAATTCAACCCGACGCGATTGTCTGCAGGTCCGATCGGCCTATTCCGACGCGCCTAAAAGAAAAGATCAGCCAGTTGTGTGATGTGCCCGAAGAAGGCATCGTGTCAGCGGTTGATGCAGAGACTCTCTATGAGATCCCACTTGTCCTTCATGATGAAGGGCTCGATGATTATGTGTGCAGAGTTCTGTGCCTCGATCACCACGCGCCCGACCTGACAAGTTGGAGATTGCTTGTTGATCGTGTTCGTGCTGCAACATTCGATGTGCGCATCGGCTTGGTCGGCAAGTACGTGAATCTTCCCGATGCGTACTTGTCGGTTGCGGAAGCGCTACGGCATGGAGGCTTCGCGTGTGGAGCACGCGTGCGTATTGATTGGATCGCTTCGGATGACACAGAGGGACTGCTCGCCGATGGCAGGTTGCGCGAACTAGACGGCATAGTGATTCCGGGTGGCTTCGGATTCCGCGGCATCGAAGGCAAAATATCGGCGGCTGGCTACGCGCGACATGGTCAAATTCCATTCCTTGGTTTGTGTTTGGGTATGCAATGTGCGGTGATCGAATTCGCTCGTGACGCGTGTGGCTTAGCCGGGGCAAATTCGTCGGAGTTCGATCAGCAGACGCCTCATGCGGTTATCGATTTGATGGACGATCAACGCGAAATCGTGGAGATGGGTGGAACTATGCGTCTCGGCGCCTACCCCGCACGATTGCTTGCAGGTTCGCGTGTGCGTGAGGCTTACGGCGAAGAAGTTGTTTACGAACGGCATCGACACCGTTACGAGGTCAGCACGCATTACCGGCGCCGACTCGAGGAGGCTGGGCTCGTGTGCTCGGGCACTTCTCCCGATGACCGCCTGGTCGAGTTCGTGGAACTGCCGCCCGCGGTTCATCCGTTCTTTGTCGCCACCCAAGCGCACCCAGAGTTCAAGTCGCGCCCCGACCGTCCGCATCCGTTGTTTGCTGCGTTTGTAGCTGCAGCCCGAGACCGCGCCGAGGGCCGAGCGCCACGTCTTCCCCTGTCCGCGGCCGATTCAGCGGTTCTCGGCACGTTCCAGGCCCTATAAGGGCCCGAATCGTGCCGAGAATGCTCGGTGGGGGCGGTTGGTATGGATGAGTTGGCTCGTCTTCTAGTCGAGCATGCAACTTGGCTGCAGGTCGAGCGCGGTTTAGCGGTCAACTCTCTTGGCGCGTACCGCCGCGATCTATCGCGTTATGAGTCCTTCGTTCGTTCCCACGGCATTAACGATGCCTCCGCTGTCGCCGAAGCCACTGTCTCGGCATACGTAGACCACCTCAAGCGTGCCCGTGATGACGAAGGCAAACCGCGTTATGCGCCAGCATCGATCGCCCGCGCGCTTGTTGCCGTTCGCTCCTTTCACCGTTTTTGTAGAGACGAAGGCTTTGTCGCGATGGACCCTTCCGCAGAAGTCGGAGCGCCTCGCGTTCCCCAAGGCATTCCGAAGGCATTGACGGAAGAAGAAATTGAATCGTTGCTTGATTCGGTGGAAGGTAGCGATCCTCGAGCGTTGCGTGATCGAGCAATTCTCGAAACCCTCTACGGCACGGGCAGCCGGATCTCCGAATTGGTAGGTCTGGATCGTGAAGATCTAGACCTAGAGGACGGCATCGTTCGTGTGCTCGGTAAGGGTTCGAAAGAGCGCGTAGTTCCGATCGGTCGCAGCGCCCGAGAGGCGGTATCCGACTACCTACAAAGAGGGCGACCTGCTCTTGAGCGACCATCTACACGGAGGGTGCCGGGGGACCCTGTCTTCCTCAATGCCCGCGGTGGACGTCTAACACGCCAGTCCTGTTGGAAAATCGTCACAGCGGCGGGTGACCGCGTCGGGCTAAGCGGCCGCCTGTCTCCTCACGTTCTGCGACATTCGTGCGCCACTCACATGATCGAACACGGAGCTGATATTCGAGTTGTTCAGGAACTGCTTGGCCACGCCAGCCTTTCGACCACGCAGGTGTACACCAAGGTGTCCCCAGAACGCCTGCGAGCGGTTTACGAATTGGCCCATCCGCGAGCCAGGGCAACAGCTCGGCGGGAGTAACATTGCGCGATGGAAGCGGATACTTTCTCGGCTCAACGCGAGCAACTCAACGAAGAGCGTGAGCAGTTGATGAAACAACTCGAACTCATGGGGCGTACTCCCGGTGCCACCAACCTCGAGTTCGATGAGGGATTCGCAGATTCTGGGCAAGTAACGGCCGAGCGCGGCGAAGCAGATGCCCTCGCGTCGACTTTGGAGGACAACTTGGCGGCAGTAGACGGAGCGCTTGCCAAGATGGATGCCGGCAATTACGGCTCATGTGAAAGTTGCGACGACACGATCGTGGCTGAGCGGTTAGACGCGGTGCCTTCAGCGCGGCTGTGTATCACCTGCGCATCGAACCACCGCTAAGCCGAGCGGCGCGTACATGGATTTCGAACAGGCGCTCATCTGGTTTGGCTGCTTGATTGTCGCCGTGATTCTTCACGAGATCAGTCACGGCATCGTCGCCCTGTACTTCGGAGATGACACAGCGAAGAACGCCGGTCGCCTTACATTAAATCCCGTCCCTCACATCGATCCGTTGGGGTCGATCATTTTGCCTGCCATGGGAGCGCTCACAGGCATCCCGGTAATCGCCTGGGCGAAACCGGTGCCTGTGGATCCGTCGAAGTTGCGTGACCCGCGCCGCGACATGCTCTGGGTGGGACTAGTAGGGCCATTCTCTAACTTCGTGCTCGCAATCACGGCCGCGTTATTTGCACGAGCATTGTTTCCGACCGACACCTTCGGGCTACGCGACATCACTGATTTTTCGCTCGCTTTCCAAATAGCGTTCTCGTTCGCGTTGGTGAATGTTTTCCTAGGCGTCTTCAATCTGCTGCCGATCCCACCCCTGGACGGGTCATCGTTGCTCGAGCGCGTGCTGCCTCGCGATTGGCTTCCTATCTGGAACCGGATGCGTCCCTACGGAATGCTTGTTCTGTTCGCACTTGTCTTTTGGACGGGTGTGATCGATCGCCTCTTCGAGCCGGTTTATCGGCAATTAGCCAACTTCGTTTCGTCGTGACCTCTGCACACCTTGTGCGGCGGTTCTTCGCGGCGATTCGAACTTCGGAGCCGCGCGAAGAAGACACAGATTGGACTCAGGCGTTGCTCTCGCCACAAGAGCGGCCGCTTTTCGATCGTTTACCTGCACATGACAGACGTCATGCAATTGCAGTTGCTACAGCGGTAGAAACAGAACTCGGTGAGGGTTGCGAAAAACGTTGGTTAGTTGTTGCTCTCCTCCACGATATTGGAAAGCAGCAGGCCGATCTTTCGGTCGTAGAGAGGGCGTTCGCGACGATTCCAATCCTTTTCATTGGCCGTCAGAAAGTTGGTCGGTGGACTGCTGGATACTGTGGCCGAGTCGGGAAGTATGCGCGCCACGGCGAGATTGGCGCAGAAGAGTTGCGGGCTGCGGAAGGAAGTGAGGATGCCGCAGCATGGTCTGAAGCGCACCACAATGCGCGTCAGACATGGGCTGCACTCGGGTGGCCAGACGAGGTCATCCGAGCACTAGATGCTGCAGATAACGCCTAGGAAGCACGCGTCAGTCGAGATCACCACACAAGAACTTCAGGACCTTGCGAGCAATCCAGTCGCAACGCGCACGCCGGTAATTGTCTTCTGTGCAATCGCATCGGCTTTCGCTGCACCCTCGGCAAGCAGACGGGTTACTTCTCCTGGATCATTTTCTAGTAATGAGAATTGCTCGCGAAGAGGTGCCAAGTAGTCGACAACCGCTTCGGCAACTGCTGCCTTGAAGGTTCCGTAGCCACCGGTTGCATATTCAGCCTCGAGGTATGGGATGGATTGGCCGGTAGCTACTGCTAAGAGTGAAAGCAGATTCGAAATACCTGGTTTGTTTTCGGTGTCGAACCGCACGGTCGTGTCCGAATCGGTGACAGCTGTCTTTATTTTCTTTGTGATTCGCGCTGGCTCGTCTAGAACAAGGATCGTTCCCTGTGGTGAGTCAACCGACTTAGACATCTTCGCTGTGGGGTCCTGTAGGTCCTTGATGCGCGCTCCAACAGGAGGAACGGTCGCCTTGGGAACGACGAGCGTGTCGCCAAAACGGTGGTTGAATCGGATGGCTAAATCGCGGGTGAGTTCTACATGCTGGATTTGATCTTCACCCACCGGAACTTCCTCGGTGCCGTAAAGCAAGATGTCCGCAGCCATGAGGACCGGGTAATCCAGCAGGCCCGCACTTACCGACTCCTGGCCGCTGTCTTTGTCCTTGAACTGCGTCATGCGACGTAATTCGCCGACCGTAGCAACGCAATTCAAGATCCACGTGAGTTCGGTGACTACCGGTACCTGACTTTGGACAAACAGAACGCACCGTTGCGGATCTAGGCCAGCCGCCATGAGGAGCATCGCGAGACGTCTGGAATCAGCCTGAAGGGCTGCTGGCTCATACGGCACTGTCATCGCATGCAGATCGACAACGCAGTAAATCGAGTCGTCCTGGAGATCAACCCATCGCTGTACCGCTCCGGCGTAATTGCCGAGGTGCATCTCGCCAGATGGCTTGATTCCGGAGAATCGGCGGGTCATGGGTGGCTACTTTCCACGGTAGGGGCAGGTTGGGTCAGCGTAGGCGGCGGCGCTTAGCCCGAGGGGGGACGCCACCGGAAGCTAAATGCAGTATGGTAAATTGCCTTGTATACTCACTCTTCGCGTTCGAGGAGGAACACATGTCGAAACCGTTGACACGATTTTTTGCAGGCCTAATTGCCGTGGTGGCCCTTGCGGGTTGCGGAGTTGCCTCAGCATCTCCTCCGGGCGGGGGGGCCGCCGCTATTTCTCCTCGGGTCACAGACCCGGTGGTCACTGCGCAGGCGCTTCTTGAGGAATTCTTCGCTGCATTAGTGGCGCGTGACCAAGTCGCGATGAACAGGATCCTCTCACCGGCGTTCCAGATCGAGAGGTCAGACGGCAGTCATGCAACTAAGGCTGAGTACGTGGCCAATATGCCTGGTGTGTCGGCGGGGCCGATAGACGTGATTGAGGCCTATTACGACCGAGGCGCGCTGAGCGTCAAATACCTGGCCAATGTGACAACGACCATCGATGGCGTTCCGTTCACGAGTACGCAACCGCGTCTCGCCGCTTGGCACTTCGCCAGGGCGCGCTGGCAGATGTTGACGCTCGCCAACTTCAACAGAGCGACCTAGCGGCACCCTCGCTGCCAGCATTGTTCACAGCGGGTCCACAACCAGAAGCACGTGGTTAGGTACGCTTACAGGCGATGTCCTACGCAGTTGCCACCCCGGTTTATGACGGGCCCTTCGAACTGTTACTCCATCTCATTCTTAAGGAAGAGGTGGACCTTTGGGACGTCTCGATCGCGCACGTGATCGAAGCCTTCTTGGTCGAAGTCGAGGGAATGGATCACCTCGATCTAGAGGCAGCGACTGAGTTCCTGCTGATCGCCGCGACCCTCGTTGAATTGAAGGCGCGCCGCCTCCTGCCGGGCTCCGAGCCGACCGATCTCGACGAAGAACTGATGCGTTTTGAAGAGCGAGATCTTTTGCTGGCGCGGTTGCTGGAATGCAAGACGTTCAAGAGCGCGTCTGCGGTACTTGAAGCAGCGTTGCTTGCGGGCAAGCGCGTCGTCGCGCGTACTGCTGGTCCCGAAGAACCATTTCGCTCGCTCGCTCCAGACCCGCTTGAACGAGTAACCCTCGATGCGCTACTCGGTGCAGCGAGGCGCGCTCTTGCGCCCAAGGAGCTTGAGTTCGTCGACACGTACCACGTCGCACCTATCCGAGTTTCGGTACGCGATGCGGCAGAGGCATTGCTCATAGCGCTTCCCGCCGGTCGCCCGGTGAGTTTCCGTGAACTCGTGCGTGGGATCGACAGTCGCCTCGAAATAATCGTGCGTTTTCTGGCGGTCCTCGAACTTCTTAAGCAGGGCATGGTGGACGTGGAGCAAAGCGAGACATTCGGTGACCTCACAGTTCGCCGCCTAGCCGAAGACGAACGAGTACTCGACATGGTTAGTCTCGATGACTGGGACGAAGCACCCGTACCGGTGCGACGGATCGAGCACTCCGATGAAGGAGATTCTGACGTAGACCTCGGATCCGACATGTCAGTGGCGTCGGTCGCCGACTAACGGCGCGGTGGTTTGGTGGAGGAGCGAGTGATCACCGAAGCGCGCCGAGCAGTAGAAGCGGTCGTCATGGCGTCGATAGAGCCAGTCGAAGCTCAGGTGCTCGCGCAACTGATTGAAATTCCGGTTACCGAAGTTGAGGCTCTTTGTTCTGAGTTGGCTGAAGAGTACGAACGCGAAGGGCGTGGCTTCATGCTCGCACGCGTTGCTGGAGGGTATCGCTTTCAAACTCACCCGGATCTTGCGCCGTACGTAGAGCGCTTTGTGCTTGAAGGTCAAACTTCCCGACTGTCGAACGCGGCGTTAGAAACGCTTGCGATTGTCGCCTACAAGCAACCCGTTTCACGCGCACAAATGAGCGCGATTCGAGGCGTGAATGTCGAATCGACGCTAGCGACTCTAGAAGCGCGCGGCTATGTAGAAGAGGTAGGTCATGACCCTGGACCTGGGCAGGCGATTCTTTACGGAACGAGCCGCCAGTTTCTAGAGCAGATGGGACTCGACAGTCTGAGTGACTTGCCGGGCTTGGCGGAGTTCGTTCCCGATGCACACGTTGTTGAGGCGCTCGAACGCGGACTCCGTCTGCGCGTTGATACACCAATAGGCGACGATCCTTCGGAGGCCGCGTCCCTCGACGCTCCAGAGTGATCACAGAGGGCGAGCGACTACAAAAGATTCTGGCCCGGGCTGGAATCGGATCACGCAGGGCCAGCGAAGAGTTCATCGCGGCTGGCAGGGTCACAGTGAATGGCGAAGTAGCGGTGTTGGGTCGACGCGTGAATCCAGAGGTCGATGTGATAGCCCTTGACGGCATTCCTGTGGGCACCAAGGCTGACCTCGCTTATTACCTAATCAACAAGCCTGTGCACATCATGTGTACGGCGTCTGACCCACAAGGCCGGCCAACTGTGATCGAACTCGTACCGCGCACGCCGCGCGTGTTCCCTGTTGGGCGTCTCGACTGGGAGACCGAAGGGCTCTTGGTGCTCACAAACGATGGGGCTTTGAGCCATCGGCTTACCCATCCGAGTTTCGGGGTGGAAAAGGAATACCTAGTCGAGGTCGAAGGCGTTCCATCGCGCGCCGCCCTAAGGCTTTTTAGGGAGGGAATCGACCTCAAAGACGGTCGCACCGCTCCAGCATCTGCGAATCTCGTCACGACCCAGGGTGAGCATGCAGCGATAGAAGTAATCATCCACGAAGGTCGCAATCGGCAAGTGCGCAGAATGTGCGAAGCCCTAGGCCACCCGGTCCGGCGACTGGTCCGTACGCGCATCGGTCCTATCTCCGACCGTACGCTCGCTCCGGGCCTTTGGCGTCACCTCGAGCCCGGCGAAGTCCGTTCGCTCTGGGCTGCGGCGACAGAGGATTTACAAGCCGCGCCGTCTGACGCGCTGCCAAACGAGGCCGACGCTGAAGAAGGCAGCGGGTAACCTCGAACTCGGTGAAGCTCATGGCCCTCCGCGGCGCGACTGCTTGTGATTCAGATACTGCAGAACAGGTCCACGCGCGCACAAGTGAGTTGATCGTCGAAATGTTGTCTCGGAACGGAATAGACCATGAAGACCTTGTCAGCATTCTCTTCACCGCTACCGATGACTTACATTCGCAGTTTCCCGCGACGGCTGCGCGTTCGCTAGGCCTGGGTGACGTGCCCCTTATTTGTGCGCGCGAGTTGGATATTGAAGGCGCACTGCCACAAACGATTCGTGTTCTGATGCACTTCTACACCGACCGTTCGCGTTCCGAACTCCGCCACGTTTACCTAGGCGATGCCAAGGCATTACGCGACGATCTCCCCGAGTAGCGAATGATGCGGGTTGCTGTTCTCGGAGTTGGATTGGTTGGAGGTTCGATTGGTCTTGCGCTGCGTGCGCGTGGGATCGAAGTGGCTGGCTACGACGCGGATGCGGAACGTACGGAACGGGCATTGGTGATCGGGTCAATCGACGAATCAGCGGAGAGCGTTCTGGGAGCAATCACCGGCGCGGACGTGGTGGTCGTTGCAGTCCCTGTCGGTTCCATTGCCGCACTCGTGATTGAAGCACTCGACTGCGGCGCAGCAGTCGTCACTGACGTTGGCTCTGTGAAGGCGTCCATCGTTTCGGGCGTCGAGACGGCAAGGCCGGACCTTGTGAATCGGTTTGTGCCAGGGCACCCGATGGCCGGTTCTGAGCAAGACGGTCTCGATGGCGCAAATGTCGACCTGTTCACTGGTGCAGTTTGGGTGCTCACGCCGACGGCGATGACTAGTCCAGACGCTTACAGCGCAGTGCGTTCCCTCGTCAGTGCGCTCGGCGCAGAGATCGTAGAAGTGTCGCCAGACCAACATGACATGCTCGTGGCGGTTGTTAGTCACGTGCCTCAACTTGCAGCGACAACATTGATGGACGTGGCAACGAAAGTCGGTGATCATCAGGCAACGATGTTGAGGCTTGCCGCCGGTGGGTTTCGTGACATGACGCGAATTGCGTCTGGACACCCTGGTATCTGGCCCGATATCTGTGTCGCCAACCGCGACGCAATCCTGCTCGCCTTAGATGACTACATGGCTGCGCTTGGCAATGTTCGTTCGCTTGTTGCCGAGGGTGAGGGTGAAGCATTGTTGGCTGTCCTTGAACGAGCCAGGATTGCTCGACAAAGCCTCCCGACTGGGCGTGAGGATCTTGGCCCGCTTGTCGAGGTGCGCGTGCCAGTACTAGACAGGCCGGGTGTCATCGCCGAAGTTACGACGATGGCAAGTCGCCTCGGGGTCAACATCCTCGATGTGGAGATTGCACACTCCCTCGAGGGTGGTCAAGGAGTATTGGTGCTCATCATTCCCGAGTCCGGTTTCGGAACATTTGATGCTGCGCTTACCGAGGCCGGTTATCACGTAGCACGCGGTGCGCTTTGACCGATCGGCGACCCCATAATGCGCTGGTGACCGAAGCAACGTTCAAAGGAGGAATACCGCTCGTTGGCCGCGTTCAGGTGCCGGGGTGCAAGGGAATCTCGCATCGAGCGTTGATGTTCGCAGCCTGC
>CAMBEL010000053.1 GCA_945865605.1 Bifidobacterium breve | reverse complement strand
TTCGCACCCCAAAAACAGTTGGAGGCGCTCCGCGATCGGCCGCGGGCCTTCCCGGTTCCCCGATCCACCTTCGGCAGTAATGCCCCAACTCGAGGCGAAGCGTTAGGTGCGTCGCTGATACGAGTTATAGAGGTTGTCGTTGATCACGTACGCGACTCCATCGGAACTCTCAGTAGAGAGTTCGTACGTCCCCTTCAAAATGGTCGTAGAGAACGACCAACCCTTTGGAAGATCTAACTTCGCTCCGAGCTCCGTCAGTTGTTCGTACGCGAGGGTCTTATCGACGATCTGTGCGTACGACTGCATGATGTAGATGTTGCCGTCTGGATCGGTAAGTTCGAACACGGGTTGGTTCGCTTCGTAAACAAAAACCGTTTGGCGCTGCACTTGGTTCGGTGCGTAGAACTCCTCGCCAACAGTGTCTTCACCCATCTTCGTTTCAATTACGCCGCGGCTTTCCATCTCAAGGCCATCGGGGCCACCGAACGTATATGTCTTATTTGGCTCCTTGGGCACAACGGCGATGATCGAATCCATCATCCAATAACGCGGCCCATTGAGGTTGGCCGACTGCGAGCCGTATTCCTCGTTCACCGATTCTTCCGTGATCGTTTCCCATTTTGCCTGCGGGCAATCGCTGAAACCGAGTGTGTTGTATATCTCGGCCACATACACAGTGCGCTCGCGAGTGATCGGGATGATTTCGCAGTACCGCGTATTGCGCATGTCGGTTCTCTCGCTCGTTTCGGGCGCGGCCGCGGTAGTTGTCGTTGTCGTCGAACTCAATTCCGAGTCCGATTTACATGCCGCGAGGCTCGCCATGCCAATCACAGCGATGGCGGCTACCGCGAGTGCGCGATGGATGCGCCTCATGTGCCGATCCTTCGGGTTCGATGTAAGACATGTTTCAGAGGTGAGTGAGTTACGTCCCGGGTACATGGCGAGAACGTAACAACCAGACTGCCAACTGTAAACCGGCGTGATCTCCTCAACTTGCGGTTGCACTGGTCACCGGGTGGGGCCGGCAGGGTTCGAACCTGCGACCGAGGGATTATGAGTCCCCTGCTCTAACCACTGAGCTACGGCCCCTGGATTTAGCCTTTGCTGACTGCCTTCAGAGGGTACCGGAGCCAGCCTCCCCGAACGGGCAGGCTGGCTCTCCTGCTCAGTTCGTCGGCGCGGGGATCCGGGGTGTCTGCGTTTGGCACGCCGCACCGCTGCACGCTTCGAGGCGGGCGGCCTCGGCGATGAGCGCAGTGCGGGTGGCGGCGTACCGTGGATCGTTGTGCACCGACTGAAGTTGGTACGGGTCGCGGGCGAGGTCGTAGAGCTCCTCGCCGACGTCACCCTCGTACACCCAGTACGCGTACCGGGCAGTCCGCACCCCACTGAAAAGCGGGAGCTGTTCCCCATTCGGTCCCTGCTGCGGGCCACTTTCGAGGTGGATCGAGCGCCGCGGCGGCACAAGCCCGCCGAGCGTCCCACGAAGCGAGATACCGTCGGGGGTCCGGCCGGTCGGCGCGACGCCCGCGTAATCGAGGATCGTCGGGGCAACGTCGATGATCGACACGAGGGTCGACACTGTGCGGCCCTGGCGCACGCCCGGGCCCCGGACGACAAGCGGAATCCGCAGTGCCGGCTCGTATGGGAAGTACTTGCCCTTAGAGAGGCGGTGCTGTCCGAGGACGTACCCGTTGTCACCCATGAAGACGATGTAGGTGTTGGACAGCTGGCCAGTACGGCGGAGGGCGTTGACCACCGAGGTAACGGCTTCGTCGACGGCGAGCAGCGTCTCCCAGCGGAGTTGGTTGTCCTCCTCGAGTTCAGCCACTTCAGCGTCGTCGAAGCTCGCGAGGCCCTGGATGATCGAGGCCTTGTCGCTCACGTCGGCCTCGTTGAAGGACGGGTCCATCGGCAGCGGTAGGTCCGAGAACGCGCCCTGGTGACGCGGCGCCGGGCGCGGCGGCCGAATCGTTGTGATGTTGCTCTCCTCGTCCTCGAGTTCCTCGGGCGTCAACTCGACCGTCGGTACCCGTTCGGTGTGCGGGGCGAGGAACGCGACCTGGAGGTAGAAGGGACCGGGGCGCACGGCTTCGCGCCGGATCACGTCGACGGCCTTCCCTGCGTATACATCGGTCGAGTACATCTGCGGGTCCTCGACGCCGAAGTCGCCGTACACGTTGCTACCGTCGGGCTCATTGAGGCGGTAGCCCCAGAACTGGTACGTCGACGGGTCGGCCGAACCGCGCCACTCAGACCATCCGGGCGGGACCGCCGCGTGCGGGTTGTTCCAGAGGCCGTAGCCGTTCAGATACTTGCCGATGTGAGTCGTGTGGTAACCGCTCTCCTTCAGCCAAGCGCCGATGAACCGGTCCTCGTCGTCTTGGAAGGCGCCGTACCCGCCGTCAGGAGGGAAGTTGGAAATGACCCCGTGGTTGTGGGGGTAGGCGCCCGTCATCATCGATGCGCGCGACGGGCAACAGAGGGAGAACGGGGTGATGTGGGTTGAGAAACTCGTGCCTCGATCTACGAGCAGCCGTTGCGTGTTGGCCATCGCAGCGAGGTCGGCGAGCGCCTGGTCGTCGGTCTGGAGGACAACGACGTTTGGGCGGGAATCGCCACCCGCGCTTGCCTCCGAGCCCTCCCGACCGGGCACAACCAACACGGCAAGTGCAGCTAGCGCGGCACCCAGTGCAATGATTTTTGTGATGCGGCTCATTGGCCCCCCCATTTACATACCCGAATACAGCGCAGTTGCCATTAAAGCGTGAGATTGGTCGATTCGCGGTCAGCATACATAGTTCTCCAAGGGGATACAACACCCAATCCGACCCAGGTAGCTAAGAGGATGCGGACGACCGGCGACCGCGTTCCCTTGCCGAGGCAGAACGCGAACAGGCGCCCTGCACCTGCAGGGCGCCCTGAACACGGTTAGAGCGGGCCAAACCGGCCCTCGCTCCGGGGGAGAGACTCGAACTCTCAACCTAGCGGTTAACAGCCGCTCGCGCTGCCGATTGCGCCACCCCGGAATGGCCCTTCAAGATAGCAGGGCATGTTTCTGAGGAATGTGTTAGCGCCTCCCACCGGCAGCCGAATTGAGACGCTTCTTTGGCATCACTCCGCCTTCTGTTCGACAAGGCACCCCGACACGGAGTATCAAGACACCATGAGATTTCGGATCGGACTCCTAATCGGCTTCGGGCTCGGCTACTACCTCGGCGCCAAGGCGGGCCGCGCTCGCTACGACCAGATCCGTCGCCGCCTCGAACGCCTGAGCGAAAGCCGCCTGTTCGAACGCATGCAGGCAGCCGTAGAACTAGGTGTCGAACGTCTCCGTCCAGACGAGGTCCGTGAACTGCGGCTAGTAGATCCAGTGGTCGACGTCACCGTCGGCTAACTACACGGCGGATTGCTATTCGTCTTCGATGTAATCACGCAGACTATTTATACGGGTCGGGTGTCGAAGTTTTGCGAGCGTCTTCGACTCGATCTGGCGAATTCGCTCACGGGTCACACCGAACTCCTGTCCCACTTCTTCGAGCGTTCGGATCTGTCCATCGACAAGTCCGAAACGCAAACTCATAACTTCGCGTTCACGCGGACTGAGTTCCATCAGCGCGTCTCGCACATGTTCTTGCTTCTCGGCGATGTCCGCCGCCATCGATGGCCCAATCGCATTCGGGTCTTTGACAAAGTCGCCTAGCGATGCGTGGTCTTCGTCTCCAACCGGCGCTTCGAGCGAAATCGGATCCTGACCTAAGCCTTGGATCTCACGAACGCGTTCCACTGTCATGTCGAGCGCCACTGCAAGTTCCTCTGCGGTCGGCTCGCGCCGGAGTTCCTGAAGCATTTGGCGTTGCATGCGCGTGACCTTGTTCATTGTCTCGACCATGTGTACCGGAATGCGGATAGTGCGCGCCTGATCTGCAATAGCGCGCGTGATCGCCTGACGTATCCACCAAGTCGCGTAGGTAGAGAACTTGAAACCCTTCGAGTAGTCGAACTTGTCAACCGCTCGCATCAGGCCGAGGTTCCCCTCTTGAATGAGATCTAGAAGCGCCATGCCACGCCCGAGATACCGCTTCGCAATCGAAACAACAAGCCGGAGGTTGGCTTCGATCAGGTCTCGTTTCGCAAATTCTCCGTCGCGTACTACCGCGCTCAGGCTCGCCTTTCGCTCTTCTGTCTTGGTTGCTTCGGACTCGACCTGAGCCCTTGCTTCCACGCCAGCTTCGATCCGCTTAGCCAGACTCACTTCTTCTTCACGTTTTAGGAGTGGAACCCTTCCGATCTCTTTTAGATACATGCGAACCGGGTCAAGACTCGCGGCCTCGGAACTCGCCTTCGCTCGCGAAGGTCGCGAGCGCGTTGTGCGTATTGGCCTCTGGTCGGGGCCGTCCAATGCCGAAGCTGGCCTTACGACGGCACCCACGTTCCCCTCTGTCGCGATTGGAAGTTGCAGATCCTCTTCGATTGAGCCGTCGCGCGTCATGTCTTCGCGTTCGAGTTCATCGCCGATTTCATCGACTACCTGAATCCCTGCGGTTTCGAGACGCGAATAAATTGCTGCGAGTTCGTCCGTCTCTGGTTCTAGATCTGGCAGCGCGGCAAATATTTCTCCACCGGTTACGAACCCGCGCTCTTCGCCGCGCGCGACCAACTCGGTTATGTCATCGCTCTGCGGTGCCTCTGCATCTGGTTCGATCACTTCGCCCACTCTGAAATCCAGCGTACCAACTGCATCGCACCTGGTTCGCCGGCCGTCCAGTTGGCTGCCGCGGCAGACCTCACCACGTCTAGTTGCGCTTTCACTTGACTCGCACGATCGTCGTCAGCCGCGACCAGTGTTCGCAATAGACGCTCGGCGGCCGGTTCCACTGTGTTTACCAGCAAGCGCGCCCGTATTGTTTCTGGTTCAAGATCCAGTTCCGGTTCCTCTACCGCCAAACGATCAAGCAGGGCGCGCACTTCACCGTCACTCGCCTCCAACGCTTCGTGAAAATCCTCGTGGGAAGCAAGAACTTCGAACGCAGCTCGTGCCGTGGGGTCGGCCAAGAGGGATGCATCTAACCAATCGGCTACAAGGTCTGGCGTATGTATCGCCCATCGCACTGCATCTTCTTCGCGCCTACTCGTCACCTTCACTGGCGCTCGTACCCGTTCGGGTTCCGACGCTTCGTTGTTGGCATCGGGCCTACGCGCAGGGCGTCGGGCAATCGCTTGCTTAAACCACACATGATCGATACCGAGTGTGCCGGCAGCGGTTTGGATGTACTGCTCGCGCACGAGTTCACTCGGGTGTTCTCGCAAGACAGGTACAAGGTTCTCTGCCGCTCGCGCTTTGCCTTCGGGTGTTGTTAGATCTGCTGCGGCTAGTACACGGTCGACTCTGAATTGCATGAATCGCGGAGCGTCTTCGACCGCCTTGGTAAGTGCCTCTGGATCTTCGCGCCAAAGGTCACCTGGATCACGCCCCGCGGGTAGGGCCGCAACTTTCACTTCGATGTCGTACGTCGACTCCCACTGGTACCACTTCTCTGCTGCGTTCTGTCCCGCCGTGTCGGCGTCGTACGCAAGCACAACATGGGTTGTGAACGCCTTCAATATCTTGACGTGCTCATCGGCAAGCGCGGTTCCACAAGTTGCAACCGCGTTTGGAACACCGGCGAGAGCGAATCCCATTACATCCGTGTAGCCCTCGCAGATAACAACTTCGTCGCGTGCGCCAATCTCTGCCTTCGCCCAGTTGAGACCGTAGAGCAATCGACTCTTGTGGTACAGCTGAGTATCGGCGGTGTTCTTGTACTTCGGTCCATCGCCTGTGAGTGTGCGACCGCCAAAACCAACAGAAGCTCCCGCTCGGTCAAAGATCGGAAACAACAGGCGTGAGCGAAAAAAGTCTTGTGCTTTCTGGGCCTTGTTTATGAAGGCCAGTCCTGCTCCAACAACATCGTCGGTCGAGAACTTCTTGTCGTAAAGATGCCTGACGAGAATGTCATAGCCGTCGGGCGCCCAGCCGAGAACGAACTGTCGGGCAGCATCACCGTCAAATCCCCTGCTCCGCAGATAGCCGCGCGCCGTTCCGCCGCGCGCATCTTCTAAGAGCATGCGATGGTAAAACGCGGTCGCTTCGGTTGATGCTTCAACGAGTCGGTCTTTGCGCTGGCGGTCCTTGTTGGCGCTCCCAGAGTCGTAACGAAGTTGGATACCCGCGCGAGCAGCCAACCGTTCGACGGCCTCCACGAAATCGAGCCCATCAAGTTTGCGTACAAACGTGATCGCGTCGCCCGATTCTTGGCAACTGAAGCAGTAGTACAACCCGAGTTCTGAGTTGACCGAGAAACTTGGCGTCTTTTCGGTGTGGAACGGGCACAACCCGACGAAGCGGCGACCGACCCGCTTGAGCGCGAGGCGTTCCGAGATGAGCCCGACGATGTCCGTTGTTTCCCGAACACGCGCTAGATCTTCGTCAAGGATTCCCATTGCGCCTCAGGGTAGGCGCAGCGCCACGTGGCGTGCGCAGCGACTCAACGGCCGATGTCTAAACCAACGGGTAGCGCGGAGGCTTCCCATCCAAGACGTGCCATGGCTTGCGAGATTGCGAATCGATCGGTCATGCCTGCAACGTAGGTAACGGCTTCCCTCAACGCTTGGTCGCTTCCAGCCTCTGAGCCGCCGATCGGATGTCCGGTACCTGCGAGTTCCTTTGGCGGCATTGCGTTGGGTCGGTCTGCGTAGAACTCGACGAGCGCCATCAACACCTTCTCTACCGCCTTACCTTGGGCGACCGAAGCTGGGCGCATGTAGATACGTTCGTAATTGAAGGTACGGAACTGCGCGAGGGCTTCGGCGGTCGAATCATCCATTCCAATTTCGCCTGAAGCGAGCGATGCGCCGACTACGGCGTTGATGAACCCACCGAGTTGAAGGCTTCTGCGATCGCCACACCGTTCCAAGACCGACTGCGGGAGCATGGCCGGGGTCACGATGCCCGCACGCACGGCGTCTTCAAAGTCGTGACAGACGTAGGCGATTCGGTCTGCCCAGGAGACGACCTCTCCTTCGGGGGTCTGGGGCGCAGGTCGAGACCACGAGTGATTACGCACTCCGTCGAGCGTTTCGGTGCAGAGGTTGAGCGGCTCTAGTACTACATCGGCGCCCCACACGGCATGGTCATAGCCTCCTGGAACGAAAGGAGTGAACGCGTCTTCGCTGGCGTGTCCGAACGGTCCGTGGCCGCAGTCATGGCCGAGAGCGATCGCTTCGGTCAAGGTCACGTTGAGGCGACACGCCCTGGCGATGCCGGTTGCAACCTGTGCAACCTCGAGTGCATGCGTGAGCCTTGTGCGCTGGTGGTCGTCAGGGAAGATGAATACCTGGGTCTTGCCTGCCAATCGTCGAAATGCCGTGACTCCATGAAGGATCCGGTCACGGTCCCGTTCGAAGCAAGTGCGTATTTCGTTCGGCTCCTCTTGGAGGGCGCGGTTGCCTGCGCCCCTCGCACGCGTCGCACCGGGAGCGAGAAGCGGTTCTTCGGCCTCTTCCCTCGCCACCCGTCCGAGTAATTCAGCGGACCCAATTTTTGCATCCGAATCTGCATGGGCACGCCGCAGTGCTCCCCCGCCGTGACCACCCATCGTGGAGGCCCACTCCTGCTGGCGCATCGTGAGGGGAACAGCATCGTCCATTACCCGAAGGGTATCGACAAGGTGCGACACGGCACGCCGCCCGCGCCTTTCAACACGCGAAATGAGCACCCTGGTGCCCCGTTTCGGCGCTGAAATGGAGCACCAGGGTGCTCAGATTCAGCGCTGAAAGATGGTCGTTGGGTTGGGCGGGGGCGGGCTGGCTTGTTTAGGCGGTGGTTCCGGGGCCTGTTGCGTTTAGTGCCGCATGCGCCGCCGCCAACCTTGCCAGTGGCACCCGATACGGCGAACACGACACGTAATCCAGTCCCACCTCGTGGCAGAAGTGCACCGAGGCCGGATCCCCACCGTGCTCACCGCAGATTCCAAGTTTGATATCCGGGCGCACCGAACGGCCCTTCTCCTTCGCCCACTCAACCAGCTTGCCCACGCCGTCACGGTCGAGTTGCTCGAACGGACTCACCGCGAACAAGCCGCGCTCCAAATACTCGGGCATCATGCGGCCCTCTATATCGTCACGACTAAACCCGAATGTCATCTGAGTCAGGTCGTTCGTCCCGAACGAGAAGAACTCTGCGGTCTTGGCAATTTGATCGGCGACGATTGCAGCCCGCGGCGTCTCGATCATTGTCCCAACCAGATAATCGACGCGATCTCCCTGTTCGGCAAATACCTTCTCGGCTTCGACGCGCACCCAACCGTCGAGCAACTCCATCTCTGACGCGCTCACGGTCAGTGGAATCATGATCTCAACTTGGGGATCATGTCCCGCCTTCTTCGCGATTAGCGCGGCCTCAATCAACGCGCGCACTTGCATCTTGTACAACCCTGGCTTGAGAATTCCCAGACGGCATCCGCGAGTACCGAGCATCGGGTTCACTTCGTGCCACATTTTCAACGCATGCATCAACTCGTCCGCCTCGGGATCGCCTATGCCCTGAATGAACGCGTCCACTTGTCGTGCAAGTACTTCGTCGTGTCGCGGCAAGAACTCATGCAGCGGTGGGTCAAGCAGCCGTACCGTGACAGGGAGCCCTTCCATGGCTTCGAGGATCCCAACAAAGTCTGCACGTTGCATATCAAGCAATGACACGAGCGCGGCGGCTTCGGCTTCTTCGTCTTTGGCCAGAATCATCGCCTGCACGATCGGTAAACGATCGCCGAGGAACATGTGCTCTGTGCGACACAGGCCAATGCCTTCAGCGCCAAACTCGCGAGCCTTTTTTGCGTCTTCAGGTAGATCTGCATTGGTACGCACCTTGAGAGTGCGGTACTCGTCGGCCCAACCGAGGACAACGCCGAACGGACCGCTGGGCTCTGGGGTCACGACCGCAACCTCGCCCACCACAACATCTCCGGTAGTTCCATTGATCGAAATGACCTCGCCCTCGGCAACGGTTGTCGTGACACTATGAACAATCGAACCAAGGATCTGGTCGTGATTGACGGAGAACGTCTTCTTCACAAGGTCGATCTTTATGGAGTCGGCGCCACAGATAGCAGGAGTTCCCATACCGCGCGCGACAACTGCCGCATGACTCACAAGTCCACCTCGTGACGTGAGGATGCCTTCGGCTGCGATCATGCCGTGAAGATCTTCGGGCGAAGTCTCGGGACGCACCAAAATCACGCGCTCGCCGCGTGCCGCTGCGCTCTCGGCATCGTCGGCAGTGAAGTAGACCTGTCCAACCGCTGCGCCAGGCGAAGCATTCAATCCCGTCGCAAGAATGTCGTAGGTGGCGTCCGGATCAAACTGCGGATGCAACAACTGATCAAGTTGTTCAGGCTGAACACGCAAGACCGCTTCGCGCTGGTCAATGAGATCTTCTTTGTGCATCTCGGTTGCCATGCGAAGGGCGGCCAGCGCTGTGCGCTTGCCAACTCGCGTTTGCAACAGGAACAGACGTCCCTTTTCGATCGTGAACTCGATGTCACACATGTCGCGGTAGTGCCGCTCCAGGCGGCCCATCGTGTCGAGCAACTGGACATGACACTCTGGGAATGCCGAACTCATCGCCGCCAGCGGTTCCGTGATGCGAATGCCTGCCACCACATCTTCGCCTTGCGCATTGGTCAGGAAGTCACCGTACGGCAACGATTCACCAGTCGAAGGGTTACGCGTGAAGGCAACACCGGTTCCGGAATCTTCGCCCAAGTTCCCGAACACCATTGTCTGCACGTTCACTGCAGTCCCGAGATCATCGGGAATCTTCTCCATCTTTCGATAAATCTTTGCGCGGTCTCCGTTCCACGACTTAAATACTGCTTCAATCGCGAAGCGCAACTGCTCTCGCGGGTCATCGGGGAACGGCGTGCCAGCTTCTTTTGCGACAATTTCTTTGAAGGTCACTACAAGGCCGCGCAGGTCGTCTGCCGACAACGCGGTATCTACCGAAACATTGCGGTCTTCCATCAGATCGGCGAGAGATTCTTCGAACAACTCTCCAGAAACGTCGAGCACGATCTTTCCAAACATCTGTACGAAGCGGCGGTACGAGTCGTACGCAAACCGTTCGTTGCCGCTCAACTTCGCCAAGCCGCGAACCGAAGCGTCATTGAGACCAAGGTTGAGGACCGTGTCCATCATGCCCGGCATCGAGAAGGCGGCACCCGACCGCACCGATACGAGCAATGGGTCTGCGTCATCACCGAGTTGCTTACCCATATTCTCTTCAAGGGCAACAAGCGCCTTGGCTACCTCGTCCATCAGGCCCTCTGGCAACGTGTCGTCCGCCAGCATGTATGCCTTGCAGGCGTCGGTCGAGATAGTGAACCCTGGCGGCACCGGAAGACCCAGGTTGGTCATCTCGCCCAGGTTCGCTCCCTTGCCCCCGAGCAGGTATTTCTGATCTCTTCCGCCTTCCTGAAAGGCGTACACGTACTTCATCGGTGTTTGAGGTTAGTCGGAGCCTCAACCACGAGAGTCTTCGCTAGACGGTCATGCAGTCCTTGGCGATTGCGGTCTCGCATGAACCACAAGACCGAGCCGAGCGCCAGGAGAAGCGCTAATGGGCCGAGGAAATTTGAGAGCACGACTGCAAGTAGCAGTGGGACCGAGAAGTGGGCAAGGCTTGCGCCCCATCCCGCGTTGGATCCGTCAACGCGCACCAACTTGATACGGCGCAACTTCTTGCCGACCGTCTGACCTGTCATTGCGGACGGAATCACGCAGTAAGCAAGGGCGAGAAATAGCGTTAGGCCGATCGCTGCGTAAAAGGGATTGCGCAACTTCTCGTTCGCGATGACCTCGGCTTGCTTCGTCAACTTGGCACTGTCTGCTTTAGCGGCCTTCGCGTCTGCGCGTTCGTTCGCTGCTTCCTCTTGTTTCGACGCGGCCTCGATAGCGTTCCCATCTTTATCGGCCTTTTTCGCCGCTTTGGATGCCGAGTCCGCGCTCTTGTTCGCCTTTTCCGCTTGCTTGTCTGCCTTGGCGATTAGTTCGACGGTCTTGTCGTACTTCGTGCGCGCTTCCGCGTAGCCCGAGTCCACCATCGGAGGGATGAACTGCTGACAAAGAATTGCGAGAACAAACAACACGGAAAAGTCGAACATCAACGCCAAGCCACGCGGCTTCTTCTCTGCGAGGTACATACCCTTGGGCAACACAACGGTTGGCTCTAGTTTTGCGTTGCCACTGGCGCGCACGGGCGACTCGCCCATCTCGACTACTTCGAGTGCATCGACTGTGTTAACGGTTTCAGGCTCGCCCGCCATCAATCGCGTGTCGAATTGAACGCGTTGCGCGGGGTCCGCAAGTATTCCCCAGGCCTTCTTGAGTTGCGCGACCTCGAACGAGTCCGTTGTCGCTTCTAGCGCTTTGCGATATGCGTCGCGAATCTCTTCTTTCTCGGCGGTCGGCTGGACACCGAGAAGTTCGTAGTAGTCAGTCATTACGTCAATCGCTCCCTTAGATATGCAACAAGTTCGTCCACGGCCACGCGTTCCTGACTCATTGAGTCACGCGACCGGACGGTAACCGCGTGGTCATCGATAGTCTCGAAGTCCACAGTTACACAGAACGGTGTTCCTACCTCGTCTTGGCGCCGATATCTGCGCCCGATTGATCCGGCTACGTCCACGTCGATCATAAACTCGCCTCGCAACTTGTTGGCTACGCCTTCGGCTGTGGGCACAAGCTTCTCGTTCTTCGAAAGCGCCAGTACCGCCACCTTGATAGGCGCCAGACGCGTGTCGAGACGCAGAACCGTTCGCTTGTCTACCTTGCCATCAGCGCCCTCGATCTCTTCTTCGTGATACGCAGCAAGCAGGAACGCGAGCGTTGCACGGTCTGCGCCGGCGGCGGGCTCGATCACATGAGGCAAGTAACGCAAGTCCTGCTCCTGGTCGAAGTAGGACAAGTCTTGACCGGAAAACTCTGAGTGTTGCTTCAAGTCATAATCGCCGCGGTTAGCTACGCCCTCCAACTCACCCCAGCCCCACGGATATGCGAACTCCACGTCGGCAGTACCCGTGCTGTAGTGCGATAACTCGTCGGGGTCATGTGCGCGCAAACGCAACATGTCCTCTGGAATACCTAGATCGAGGTACCAGGAAAACCGTTCGGCGCACCAGTACTCAAACCATTTCTGGCTCTCCGCTGGCGGCACGAAGAACTCCATCTCCATCTGCTCGAACTCGCGAGTGCGAAAAATGAAGTTGCCCGGCGTGATTTCGTTTCGGAACGACTTACCAATCTGCGCAATACCAAATGGCGGCTTCTTGCGCGAAGTCGTCTGCACATTCGCAAAGTTCACGAAAATTCCCTGTGCCGTTTCGGGGCGCAAGTACGCAACGGAAGCATCGTCTTCAACTGGACCGACAAAGGTCTTGAACATCAAGTTGAACTGGCGCGCGTCGGTGAAGCTGTCTTTCGATCCACACTTCGGACAAGCGCCAGACTCTGGCAATTGGTCGGCGCGGAACCGTTCCTTGCACTTGCGACAATCCACCAGTGGATCCGTGAAAGTGGCGACGTGCCCGCTCGCTTCCCAGACTTTTGGAGTCATGAGTATCGAAGAGTCGAGGCCGACGATGTCGTCGCGCATCTGAACCATCGAGCGCCACCAGGCTTCCTTCACGTTGCGCTTGAGGAGTACCCCGAGCGGCCCGTAATCCCAGGTGGAGCGGAATCCGCCATAGATCTCACTCGATGGGAACACGAGGCCCCGGCGCTTAGCCAGGTTGACAACGCGTTCCATCTGGTCGGGGGAAGCCATAGAAGCAGCCAGGCTAGTGGCGCCCCTCAACGGCACCCCCTACCCGCGCGCGCCCTTGCGTGCCCCCTACGCACACATCCCAACCCCGAGTGCTTGTCGTGTAGCGCACCGCCACCGTGCATTCTCCGACAGGCGCTCGAGTGGCTTGGCGGCGAACGACGCGTTTGCTAACCCAGTGAAGTCCGCAAAGATTTCTCAAAGAAATCTCGATTAGAACTTGACAGGGCGAACATTTGTTCGTATCATGGGTCTTGCAGGTCAGGAACACTCGACTCCACAGAGTCCAGCTAGTCATCTCGCTTAGTGCCCACCGAAGTATCGGGTTCGGGTTAGCGGGTCGAACCAGACGTTGGGAGTCTTGTGGTGCATTGCGAACTAGGCGGTGAATTGGGTCAGGTGATCAATCAGGCGATTGATCAGGTGCGCGAGGCAGTCGTGGCCTTTGATCCCTTGGTTGTAGATGGCACCACAGCTTGTGGGCTAGTCGAGATGTTTAGTGAATTAGAACGCCTCGCAGGCGCTGGCAAGTTGCTAGCCGCTGGTCGTGCGGCAGGCACGGGTGCGTGGGCAGTCTCTGGTAACCATCGCAGTGCCGAGTCATGGCTCGCAGCAGTTACCCACACTTCGTTTGGTCAGGCAACAGCGGCGATTACAACAGCGCGCCA
>CAMBEL010000052.1 GCA_945865605.1 Bifidobacterium breve | reverse complement strand
GGAGTTTGTGGGTGAGCTTCGTGATTCTCGTTCACTACAGCTCTCCGGCCCGATCGGCGTCGAGTTCGATCAGGGCGGATAACGCAGCATCATCTAGTTCACTGATCATCTGGTCAGGAGACGATGCGACTACTGCGCCGGCAAGGCTGCGCTTCTTGTCGAGTAGGTCCGCGATGCGTTCCTCGAGTGTCCCAGGGCAAACGAGAGTATGCACAACTACGCCGCGCGTTTGACCGATTCTCCAGACTCGGTCCGAGGCCTGATCTTCCACAGCGGGGTTCCACCAGCGGTCGAAGTGAATCACGTGGTTGGCGCGGATGAGGTTGAGCCCGGTTCCACCCGCCTTGAGCGACACACAGAACACGGGTGGACCGTCAGGGAGACTGAATCGTTCGATGGATTCGTCGCGAGCGATTCGCCGCATCTTCCCATCTAGGTTGCCCACGCCAACTCCTAATTCCGTACGCAAGTGTTCCGCGATGCGACGCAAGAATGTTGCGTACTGACTAAATACGACTACCGCCTCTCCTTCTTGGATAATTTCTTCCGTCAGTGCTACGAGGCGGTCTAGCTTCCCGGATCGGCCAGCCAACTCGCCGGTGTCGTCCGCATCCGCGATTGTTGCCGGGTGGTTGCAGATCTGTTTGAGGCGTGTGATGCCAGCTAGAACGCGGCCCTTGCGCGCTATTCCCGTGCTCCCGGCTACATCGGAGCGCATGTCACGAACAACTGCTTCATACAGTGCTGCTTGTTCGCGGGTAAGGGTGCAGTCGTCTCGCACGATGATGCGTTCGGGGAGTTCATCTGCAATTCCTGGGTCCATCTTGTGGCGACGGAGAACAAATGGAGCGATTCGTTTACGTAGGCCCTCTACGACTCCTGCATTCCCATCCTCTAGTGCCGTGGCGTACCGGTTCTTGAATGCCGATTGAGTACCGAGGAGTCCAGGGTTCGCGAATGTCATGAGGCTCCAAAGTTCGCCGAGGTGGTTCTCGACTGGTGTACCGGTAACAACGAGGCGATGTGTGCCCAAGAGTTTGCGCGCCGCGCGCGTTGTCGCCGTTGTCGGATTCTTGATTGCTTGGGCCTCATCGAGAACTACACGGTGCCACTTGATTGATCGAAGCGGTTCGTCTCGGCGCATTACGCCATAACTAGTTACCACTAGATCGGCTTTGCCGATATAGGCGGTCGGATCTTGGCGCGCCGACCCGTGGTGTAATACGACGCGCAAACCTGGCGCGAACTGTTCGGCTTCGCGCAGCCAGTTCGATGCTACCGAGGTTGGCGCGACAACGAGGGTCGGGGTCTTGGGGGGTTTCTTGGACTCAACGTCGCGAACAATGATTGCGAGCGCTTGCGCGGTCTTGCCAAGGCCCATGTCGTCGGCGAGGATCCCGCCGAGGTCGTTGGCTTGGAGCCAAGCGAGCCAAGCGAGCCCATCTTCTTGGTAGTGGCGAAGAATCGCTGTGATCCCTTTTGGAGTTGGGACTCGTTCGGCGGGGGTCGGCCGAAACTCGCCGTCTAACGCTTTCTTCGCCCATCCCGAAACCGCGTCTGCATCGACTTCGTCGGCGATTGCTGCAAGATCAAGAACATCGGCGGTCGAGACAGTTCCGGAAGCCATGCGTGCAGCGAAGGCGAGTGTTGCTTCTCTCGTGTGCGCGTCGATGCGCAACCATTTCCCGCGTACCGCAACCAGCTCGCTTCGGGCGCGAGCCAAGGTGTCGAGTTCTTCAGCCGTGAGAGGGTCGCCGTCGACTAGCACTTCGCCGGTGAGGGCGAGCGTCTGTGCGTCGAGGCCAGCCGACGCTCCTGCGATCACGATGCGTCGCACGATCTGTGTCTTTGGGAGCAGCGACGATGGAATCTCGACCGATATACCAACACTGTCGAGCGCTTGTAGTCCTTCTTCCAGGAGCGTGGCCACCGCGTGGGGATCAATAACGAGTTTGTCTGAAGCATGTTCAGGAAGGTCAGGCCAAGCGCGGCGTGCCAAATCCCACTCCCGTCCAAGAAGAGTGACCGCGTCGTGTGGAGAAGTGCCTAGCAGGTCTGCTGTGTCAGGGCCCTGAGGTGGGAGTACCAGACTTGGGTCGCTGAGCGACTCGAGCCGGGCTATAAGTTGAAAGTTGCCTGCGAGATCTTCGGGTGCGTCTAGGTGAAATCTCAATCGCGCACCAGCACTCGCTCGCGCAGCGATTTGATCTGCCCATCGATGAACTCTTGGTTCAGATGCATTGAGTGGAAGCGGAGGAGATCCGAGACGCGCGGTCGCAAGTTCGGAAACAGTTGTCGCGAACCAACCTGCGAGGACTTCATCGGGGTCTTTGTCCTCATCATCGATTGCTGCCGAGGCAGAGGTCCATGCCTTACCAATCCTGCCTGCAGCCTCGGTGCCTGGAGCTGGGCGCCAAGACCAAGTCCGCTCAGCAGTATCGGTAGCGAGGTCCGGAGCGAGTTCACCGCGTGCGGTTAGTTCAGTTGCTTCGACGATCAGCGACGCGATCGCCGTCACCGTGACATCGACGCTCGGCCGGGTACGGCATAACCAGTCCACAAATCGAAGAGCGCCCAAAATGGGTGCGCCCTTCCATCGTCCTACAGAGTTGTCCTCGAGTATTACGGGGATAATTCTGAGTCCAGAAATATTCAGTGCAGCGTCGGCCGCGGTGTCTGTCAGGTACTCCTCCGTCGGAGCGCAGAGATATAGACGACCATCGACAATGCGCACGGTTAGCGGGGCAGTTAGCGTTGATGCTGTTGGTGTGGTTGTGACGGTCATGCGTTCCGTCTGCTCGGGGATTGGGTTCGGATCTGCGCGTTCGTGTTCACGCTTCTCGCCAGGTGTGGAGGTATTTCCCCCTGGCTCTAGCCCGATCAGGGCCATGTAAACGGCTTGCTCTGCCTTCGGGCTTTTGTGCCCAGCGGAGGGGACACGACCCCTACCGGTGTACACCGTGTCGCAGAGGTGGCGAATCCGGTGAACTCCGTTGGTGAGGTTATCACCCCTTTTGGTGGGGGTCAGATCTTGTTAGAAGTCGACTTCAGATAACTCTGGTATCCAGCGTTCGGCACGTTTCACCGCTTCTAGCCATCGGTCTCGGTCTAGGGCTCTTTCGGGTTCATAACTGGTTCGCGGTCGCCACGTTTCAGCTAGCGACGCAAGGTCAGGCCAGGTTCCGACGGCAACACCGGCCAAGAAACCTGCGCCAAGTGTCGTTGCCTCAGTGACCGGTGAGACCTCGACCGACTTCTGGGAAGCATCGGCTAGCGCCTGGACGAAGGTTGGGTTGCTCGACATTCCACCATCGATTCGCAGTGAAGAAATTGGGTTTCCAGAGTCAGCCTCGGCGGCCTCCACCAGATCGGCACCTCGCTGCGCGATTCCCTCGAGCACTGCTCGCACGATTTCTGGCCGCCCTGATCCGCGGGTGAGACCGAGCAAAGTGCCGCGCGCTCCGTAGTCCCACTTTGGAGTCCCGAGGCCAAGAAGTGCTGGTACGAACATGACGCCACCAGAGTCAGAACAGCGTTGGGCAACGTCATGGCTCTCAGTTGCAGATTTCAAGATGCCCAAGTCGTCGCGTAGCCATTCAATATTGGTGCCTGCCGAGAGCATCATCGCTTCAAGTCCCCAAGCGTCGACTCCGCCAACACGAGACGCGATTATAGGGAAGCAACCTCCGTTTCCGCGCGTCTCGAAGTTTGGGCGAGTTGGTCCGACTACCAAGTCGAGCATTCCACCGGTACCAAACGTGATCTTTGCTGGACCAGGCGCGACGCAGCCTTGCCCGACGAGCGAACCTTGCTGGTCGCCGACCAGTGCGGCGATCGGTGGAGCGCTAGGCAATGCAGTCGCGTGGCCAACTATCCCAGTTGTATCTACGACTTGGGGAAGCATGCGCTGTGGAATGGCCAGTGCTTCCAAAACTGATGAAGACCAACCTGAGCCGTCGGGACGCATAAGTGACGTGACTGCGCCGTTACTGGCGTCGGTTACATGCAGAGTGCCCTCGGACAGATTCCAGGCAATCCAACTGTCTACCGTTCCGAAACAGAGATCGCGTTTGCGTTCTGGGTCAAACGTGTCGAGGAGCCAGGCCACCTTTGTTGCAGAGACATTCGGCGCGAACCGAAACCCGTTCGCGCGTTGCTCGAGACATGTACCGATCGTGCGTAGGTCTTGCCACCCCAGCCCTGGACCGATCGGTTCCCCGGTCGCGCGATCCCAAACGACGGTCGAACCGCGTTGATTGGTAATGCCTACCGCCGCGACCGGTCCACCGTGCGCCTCTAGACATGCACGAGCCGCTTCGAGGGCTGTACTTGCCATCTCCGCCGGATCGAACTCAACCATTCCGGGTTCAGGAGAACGGGGCAATCCGGAACGAACTTGTTCGCTGGCAACTGTTGCATCGCCGCGTACGATCGCCGCGCGAATTGATGATGTGCCTACGTCGATTACCAGTAGTTCGTTCAACGAATCTTTCCGCTTATGCCCATGGATCGGGGAGTCCGAACTTTCCGGGATTGAGTATTCCGTTCGGGTCAAGAACTTGTTTGATGCCAGAGAAAACTTCCATGCCGCCACCAAGCGCTTCGTGAACGAAACGTGATCGATTGAGCCCCACTCCATGGTGGTGGCTCAATGATCCACCGTTAGCAAGAACTGCGCGCGTTCCAGCGTCCCACGCCGCCTCGTAATAGGTGCTCTTACTTTCGGAATCTGATCCGGGTTGGGCAGCAAAGGTGAAGTAAAGACACGCACCGTCGGTGTAGGAATGGCTCTGATGTGCGCTGACAACAAGCGTTCCTGCAACATCTCTTATTGCTGCTGAGGCTGTGTTATATATCTGCACACAGCGTGACCACGGTGCCGATATCTCCATCGTGTCGACTACAAAATCGCGACGGATTAGTGATTCGAGAGCGCTTACATCATTGCGATGACCCATCCATTGCTCTACAAGTTCAACGTCTAGTTGCTCGGCATCGGTGCATACATCGGTGACTAGCGCGGCAGTGGCATCGATGATCAACGGATCACCCTCGTCCATTACGAGGAGCACATTGCGGTCCGGTCCCGTCTTAAACGACCTATCGGATTCTGTCGCGTCGTAGAGGCGAAGTACGGCAGGTGTCGCTCCCCGCTGAACGATCTTGCGACAAGCGTCGTTCCCCGCCGCAAAACTTGGGAACGCGTATGCGGCACGCCGTTCTGATGCCGGTGCCGGGTGCAAGCGCAGACGCGCACCAGTGATGACGCCGAGTGTGCCCTCTGAACCGACAAATATTTGTGTGAGGTCCGGACCTACGGCGGCGCGTGGTGATCCGCCGGTGGAGATAGTTGTGCCGTCTGCCAAGGTGATATCGAGGCCTACGACCATGTCCTCGATCTTGCCGTAACGCGTGCTCATTTGGCCAGCGCCGCGGCATGCGATCCAACCACCAACCGTCGATAGATCGATCGACTGTGGCCAATGGCCGAGGGTAGTGCCGTGCTTGGCGCGCAGTTCATCCTCAAGCCACGTACCGAAGGTGCCTGGGAGAACGTCGAGAATCAAGGACTCTGCATCGACGTTAGTTATCCCACTCATCGCCGTGAGGTCGAGCACTACTCCGCCGTGTAGGGGAACGCTCGCTCCAGTTACGCCGCTTCGCCCCGCGGCAGGGGTAACCGGAATTCTTGCCTCGTTGCAGATCGCTAGAACCGCGCATACCTCTCGAGCATTAGCTGGCCGAACCACTGCCGAAGCAAGAACACCGACCTCGCCGTTCAGGGCCCAGATCATTGCGAGTGGCCACCAGTCGCGGCTTGCCTCAGAGACTGTCGCGTTATCGACAAGCACTTCCGCACAGACCTCGTTAAGACGTCCCAAGAGGCCGCTGTCAAGCAGGACTCTCTTGGATTCGATGTGACTGCGGACTTGGTTGGCTGGTGCGGCAATTGCGATGGGTGGCGTGGGTTCTCCGGAGCGCATAACTGCGGAGCCTAGGTGGGCGGCAGGTACAACTGCATTACGAACCCGACTGGCCATCCACCACCGAATAGTCGAGTCCTCCGGCGATTCGCTCTGCAGTGATGCTTGCTCGGTACTCGCTGGCCTCTGCGGCTATGCGCTTGTTATCCCAGCCGAGTTCAGGGCCGAGGAGTTGGGCAACACTTTCCGCTGCGCGCGCCGTCAACTCGCTCCCGAGGAGTCGAGCGCGAGTTCGCCTCGAAAGCACATCATCGAGTGTTAGTGCCATCTCGTGGCGTACCGCGTGAATTGCTTCAGCCTTGATGTATGGCAATCCCGGAACAAGAGATTCAGCTAAAGCGGGATTGGATGCAACGAGCTCCAGTATTTCGGGTGCTTCGCTGCCGTAACGGCCCGCTAGATGCGCGTCGTCGGTTGCGGTTCCGACCGCGCCTAGTAGTCGCAGACTTTTTGTAGTTGTGCGGCCGCGACGCCCGAGTGCCCCCATGACTACGTTGACAGTATCTGCTGCCATCCGCCTATATGTCGTGAGTTTCCCTCCCGTAACTGTGATGACTCCATTGTCTGAGCGTCGAACGGCGTGTCGGCGGGAGAGATCGGCAGTCTTTTCGCCAACTGACCCTCCAGAGATCAGGGGACGGAGACCAGCCCAGGTTCCGATGACGTCTTCGGTTGTTAGCGGTTCCGATACCACGAGGTTCATAGCGTTCAGCAAGTAAGCGATGTCTTCGGGTGTGCACTGCGGATCGTCGATTGATCCGTCGTAATCGGTATCTGTTGTACCGATGTAGGTGATGTCACCCCAAGGAACCACGAAGATCGAGCGGCGATCTTTTGGTACCGGCACAATGGCTGCAATGTCATTGCGAACCTTTGACCAAGGGACTGTGATGTGTATGCCTTTCGCTGGACGAATCGAGTTGGGATCTGAACCCTCGTCTAATGATCGGATCTCGTCAGACCAAACGCCTGCCGCGTTGACAATCTGCCGAGCGCACACATCAAAGCGCGCAGAGTCTGCTTCTACGGTTGCGCCGCAGGCCTGCCCGTTCTGATCTTTTAATAGCGCGACTACCTTCGTGTGGTTAATGATCGTCGCACCTTCTCGCGCTGCTGTTCGAGCGATCGTGAGAGTGAGACGCGCGTCGTCGGCCTGTGCATCGAAGTAGAGGTATGCCGCGGCAAGATTTGGTTCTCGCAAAGTAGGCATGTGTTCGAGGGCCTTAGCTTTTTTGACTCGACGGTGCAGTTTGCCGATGCGCGCGCCACCAGTGAGGTCGTACATCCAGAGCGCGCTACCTAATGCCCGGCTGAGTTTGGAGTTGAGCAGCCCGTCCTTCGAAAGGATCGGAATCAGAAATGGGAGGATGCGCACAAGGTGCGGTGCATTACGCAGTATTCGTTGGCGTTCGTGTAGCGCCTCGTAAACGAGTCGAAACTCCCGTTGCTGCAGATACCGCAATCCGCCATGAATGAGTTTTGACGACTTCGAAGAAGTACCACTCGCAAAGTCGTCGCGCTCTACCAACGCCACCGATAGGCCGCGAGCTGCAGCGTCGAGCGCGACGCCAGCACCTGTGATGCCACCCCCGATTACGAGCAGATCAAAAGTGGTTGTGCGCAGGGCCTCAAGCGCGTCCGACCGGTTGAGGGAGGGAACTGCCACGGCATCAGGATAGTGGGCAGGGCTAAGCGAACCTTGAGGCGCTCCTACTTGTGGGCCGCGCGTTATGGACGGGCGTTAGCCCGGTGGCACAAGGACGGCTCGCGACTCAATTACTGGATATGCGCGCGTGGCGGTGCGCTGTATTGGAGCGAGGGCTTGCCAAGCACCTCCGTTTTGACGCCACCGAACGTCTAGGCGTACCACCGCTTTGATCGCGAACGGCGCGAGGCGCGCCTTGCGCTCGAAGATGTGAACGATGTCGGACCGCACAGGCGCAGCGCTTCCGAGTGTTCCAAATGTGGTCGGTGTGCCGTCGCCAAAGTCCCATGTGACGCTCCCCGGGACAGCTTCGACGTCGATGCTCAAGCCCAAACCGGTGACTGTGTCGCGTATCGGTATCGAGGAATATCCATCGACCCAAAACCAAGATTCGAGGCCGGTTAATCCGCGCAAGGAAGGGCTGGCGCCGACCGTGGCTGTTGGATACGGTAAATCGCGCGCGAGGCGCTGTGCAATCGAAAACGCGTTAGGCGGCGCGCCCGCAGTGAACTGGGCAGGCAACAGCCACACTGTTGTTACATACGCGACATCGCAGAAGACGTGATAGGGGCGGTGTTCCGGCGTGGGCGGCGGCGGTAATGGGATTGGCCTGTAATCGCCGGTGATAATCGGCCGAAGAAGATTCGGCGTAGGCGCTAGGCGCCAGCGTCGGCGACATCCAGTCTGTTGAGTGCCAGTAGAAGTTGATTGACCAACTTCGACCCAGGTGTCGCGACGTGTCAAGACAACGTGTGCGCCCGTAGGGTCCGTTGAGACGTCGGCAATCGCGTTCGCGAAAGCTGCGGTCGGTTCAAGCCAGACTGCGATCGCCAAAACAACGGCAGTGAGACCGGAGGGGTAGAGGTGCATATTGGAGTTCTCCGTCCTTGGAGTCGGTTGTCTTCCGTGGGTCTGGTCATTTGTAACCAGTACCGAGCACTCCCTTGGCCCTCCACCCACTCCGGCGCTCGTCGAGAAGTCTAGGGAGATTGCCCCTATTTGTCCTCGCGTGACGAAGCCGTAGAGAAATGGGAGTGTTTTGGAATTCTAAGGCGCTTGCGCGCATTGGTCCAGCAAAAATTTCTGACCGGGCTAAATGACGGTTCCAGGGGTTTCGTCGTCGCGGACTACCGGTCGCCCAGCTTCAGCCCACTTCTGCATTCCACCTTCAAAGTTGAATGCCTCGATTCCCCACGAGCGCAGTAGTTCCGTCGCTTTAGCCGAACGTCCTCCGACACGGCAGATGCACACGACCGTTCGATCTAGCGGCAATTCGGCTCTAACACCTTCGAGTTTGCCGAGTGGCCAGAACCACGCGTCTGGAGCGTGGCCCGCATCCCATTCGTCCGGCTCCCGAACATCGAGCAATACAAAATCCACTAACTGCCCAAGAGACTCTTCCGTGATTGAAGGGACAGGACGATTCTGATGAACGGGCACTCGTACTCCTATTGATTGTTAGCGCTTGCGCTGAACCGACTTTTTCGCTGCGGATTTCAAAGTTTTTGCAGGTGCCTTGCTGGCAGCCTTCGTCGCCTTGACCGGCGTTTTCTTGACCAGAGTTTTCTTAGCGACTTTCTTCACAGTCTTGGTCGGTTCTTTTTTAGCGACCTTCTTCACAGTCTTGACCGGAGTTTTCTTGACCGGAGTTTTCTTGACCGGAGTTTTCTTGGCGACTTTCTTCAGCGTGGTCTTCACAGTCTTGGTCGGCGGTTTCTTCGTGCGTGCACCGCGTACGTCCGCCGCAACCGTCTCTTCGCTTGGGGAGCCAGCCACATGCGAGAACCCTGGGAGTCCGAGTTCGATACCGCGGCGTGGTGCATCGACTGCTTGTACAACGAATGACCGGGTTTCGCCACGCGATATCACGTCTCGTGCCCTGCTCGGCGGAGGGTTACCAAGCGCAGACAACGGCACGTAACACCTGACGCCGTCTACATCGATGAATGCGCCGTGGGACGCGAATGCATCTACCGTCCCGGTAACTTTGGTGCCGAGGCGATGTGCGATAACGAACTGCAAGAACGGCGCAGGCTCATTAACCGCTTCTGGTTCGGACACGTTAGAAACTTCTTTACCGCGGCCGCGGCCGCCACGCCTCCGACGCTTTCTTGGAGTATCTGGCTCCAGGGCGTCTGCCGTCGCCTCCGCGATTGCAACGCGTATTTGCTTCTCGGCCTTGTCATCTTGATTGGCTTTTGCCAGCGTCTTGCGACTGACCGTTCCTCGCACTGGGCGGCGTAACGAGAAGATCCAACCGACTCCAGGAACAGGTTTTCCGCCAATGAGGCGTCCGGGTTCGAAGAGCCATTCGTATTCTGCGTGGAACTCTTGGAATGAGTCGTTTGAAACGATGGTGCCTTGGGTGCGGTTCGCAATCTGCAAGAGAAATCCATCGCCTCTGCCAACCGCCCCTGCCGGCGGCGACACCACTTCACCCTTAGATTCAACCTTCGCGAACGCGCGACGTTCTTTCGGATCAATGCGGTGTTCGAAGCTGGCGTCAACGACCACGGTGACTACGGCGCCGGGGTGTTCGGAACGGAAGGCGGCAACCGCTTCTTGTAGTTGGATGAGACTCGGTTCAGTTCGGCTTTCGGTTGCCAGGTTGGAACCGTCGACCACGAAGTTGTCTGCCATCTATTCCTCCTGTGAGGGGAGGCTACCGGGAGGCACTGTCAATATCGTTCGAGGGGCGCTGTCCGGCGTTTAGTGCGGGGAGATCGGAGCCGGTTCGGTCCGGTGGTGATGGCACTCCAAGGGTGGAAATGGCGCCGACCGTGCGTTGAGCGTCCCACCCTGAGTAGGCAGCGCCAGCGATTGGGATCAGGCCTCGGCCAATCCGCGAAGCCATCCGAGCCGCGAGCCTCGTTACGACTTTCCTCGTGATTACCGCGTGGCCAGGGCGTCCGCCTGCTCCACCCATGGCCCAGGCAACCTCGGCGGCGACCACTGTTGGATCTACGACAGCGCCCACTTCGCGGAGCATATGGACCCGTAGCGATGTAGCCACATAGAGCTCAATGACTATTGAGAGGAAGATGGCAGCGAGAGCGATAGGCAATGTGCCGGGTATGGATACGCCAGCCGAAAAGAGTCCAGCAATTAGTTCAATTTGTTCTCCGGTCGCTGCCATCGCTGCGCTAGTGGCAACTAGCGCTCTTGCCGTTCCTACGCGTTGAACGGGCAGCGGGTGTTCTGCCAAGATCGGTGTGACGACTCGGAGCAGGATTACCAATTCGTCTTCTAGAGCCTGTGCCGCAGAGTGCGGTGAACGGATTTTCCTAAGGCGCCAAAGTGACCCACGCAGTTCTTTGCGAGCCTCTGCTGGCACCGTTGCTAACAACTCGCGACTTGAGGCTGCAAACCTCAATGCGGATTCACGCGCACGAGAGTTTGCGATGAGTGCGGCCGTTCTGGCGGAATTACTCAACCGGGCGCGCCGAGAACCGTTCATCGTGCGCTATTCATAGCGCGCCTTTAAAGACGGTAGTGTTCGGGTAATGGTTGAAGACTTCGAAACGCGACTCGCAAGATGGCAACATCACTTGCGTACAGCCGAAACGTTCACCTCGTCTAGCGCGCGGGGCATCCATCATGCTGCTTTTATCTGCTCGGATGTAGACGCGACGATTGCCTTTTATCAAGACCTTCTTGGCTTCCCAGTGGTCGAGATATTCGAGAATCGAGACTACGTCGGTAGCGCCCATATCTTTTTTGATATTGGAAACGGTAACTTGCTCGCTTTCTTCGACTTTCCCGGGTACGAACATCCAGAATTTTAAGAGACGCTGGGTGGAGTACAACACATCGCTATTTCTATGGGTCCGAAGGAGTTCGAAGCGCTGAGGGGGCGCCTCGACGAACGTGAAATTCCTTACCGTGGTCCAGACCTCGGTGTGCGCAACTCGGTCTATGTGCGAGACCCCGACGGACTCCAAGTCGAGTTGCTTAGCGCCGCCCTGTTGGACATGGACTTCGACTGACCCCATCAGGGGATCGTACGGCTTGAACTACATGATCGATCTCGCGGATCAGTCTTAGTCAAATGAACTGACGAGACCGCGTAGTAGATGGGTGAGATGTTCACCAGGGCCTAATCGGCTTTCGGAGCACTTGAGCCATTCTCGAGCGCTGCTTTCGGCCGTCGCACCGTCGCCCGCCCGTAGGTAGGCACCGGCTAGGTCCAATCCTGCGCCGATCAACTCCCTGGGAGAAACGTCGATGAGACCTTCGCTATGCGTCTCCAAGCGATGGAGGCGCACAACAACTGCTTCGTCACTTTCGCCGACGACATCAAGGACATGGGCAAGTAGGTCGTAGGCCTCCCATGCTGCGCGCGAGGGGATTCCGACTTCACTTTCGCACGTCCAGACGATGGCTCGCGCGAGAGCGAGCGCCTTGTCATGCCTGCCACACTCGGTCAGCACCCGTGTGTAAACACAGTCGATTGTGAGTCTGCGTGGATCATCTGTCTCCAGAAAGTCGGCGGCCAGTTCGGATGCTTTACGGCCAGCCTTCGCCGCCTTCTTCCATGCACCCACCCGGCAGTTCGCGTCGAGTAGGCGAGACTGGTAACTGAGTTGGTTGTCGATATCGGGATCATCGGCACCCCACTTTCTGGCAAGTAACGCGTAGTGAAGCGCAAGTCTCACGTTCGGCAGTGCGTCGGCGGTCCTCGATAGGTCGAGAGCTTCGACTGCAGCGAGCGAGTTCCCGGAGGCGACGCCTTCTTCTGCGAGGGTCACCCACCGTTCGCTCAACGCGAGCCGTGCATTCGAGGCGATTTCACACGATGTCTCAGAATGGTCTATGCCGATGAGTAGGTCGAAGGAAATGTCTAGCGAGCCAGCGAGCGACACGAGCAACGAGTCGATGACTTGCTGGCGAAGCGCGTCTAGGCGTTCTTCATCTAAGGAGCCGCGTTGCGGCGCTGCATTGCGAAGCGCGCGATCGACGCTCGCGACCCAGCCATGAAGGTCGTCGGCCAGTAGGCGCCGCCCTAGGTTGATGAACCGCACCACAAGGAGCGCCGAGGCGTGTGCACGAGCACGGCTAGGTCGGCGAAGGCCGAGCGATTCGGCTACATCCTGCAGCTCGGGTGTGAGCACCTTGATTGCTCTGCGCGCCACGGTCTCGGGGTGCGTCGGGGGACGATGGTTGCGTCGGGAGGGGAATACTCCACCGAACTCGAGAAGGTTAGATAGGTGAGTTGCTGTAGGTGTATGTGGCAATTCGGCTCCTTAGCTGGGCCCTGGTTGAGGTTGCTACTGGGCGGCAAGAGCCATTGTCCCATGGGGGTACGACAGTCTCCCGAGGATTTACGGGAGCGTTTTCTAAAGCGATCGATGCACGGCGATGGGATTTGATGTGGATGGTAAGTTCGCCCGATGGAACTCGTTGACGCGCTCTGTACGACGGGAGCGGTTCGAGACTTTCTTGACGCTCCCGTCGATGATGAAGCGCTTGTTCGCATCCTGGATCGCGCTCGCTTCGCTCCGAGTGGGGGAAATCGTCAGGGATGGCGCGTAGTGGTGGTCAAGGACCCCACAGTCCGGAGTGGTGTGCGAGATATTTATGTCGCTGGCTGGGCTGAGTATCAAGCCCAAAGGGCCGCTGGCCTAACGCCATTCGCTCCGATCACAGATATTGCGGCGGAGGCTGACGCGCTCGAACGGGCATCGAGAGATGGGGTAGTCGCCGATTCGTTTCTAGGCGATTTTGCAGAAAATTTCGATACGGTTCCGGCGCTGCTGGTGGTGCTCGTGGACATACGAATGCTGGCGGCAGTCGATCGCGATCTAGATCGGTACACGTTTGCTGGTGGGGCATCGGTGTATCCGTTCGCGTGGAGCATCATGCTCGCGGCTCGCGAAGAGGGACTTAGAGGGGTAATCACAAC
>CAMBEL010000051.1 GCA_945865605.1 Bifidobacterium breve | reverse complement strand
CAGACCGGGCTGTCGCCAGACACACGCGTAAGAGACTTGACAGAAGACGAAGTTGCGCGGCTACGAGCTTTTGTAGATGCGAACCTCAAAGTAGAAGGTGATCTGCGCCGCGAGGTGTCGGGTCACATCAAACGCAAGATGGAGATTGGCACCTATCAGGGAGTGCGCCACCGTCGCGGCCTTCCTGTTAGAGGTCAACGGACGCGAACTAACGCGCGAACACGCAAGGGACCGAAAAAGACCGTAGCGGGCAAGAAGAAAGCCCGGAAGTAGGTAATGAGATAAATGGCAAAACCAGCAGCAGGAGGCCGGAGACCGCGCCGGCGTGAACGCAAGAACATCACGCACGGCATCGCGCACATCAAGTCGTCCTTCAACAACACAATCATCACGATCTCTGACCAACAGGGAAATACGCTCGCATGGGCTTCATCGGGCAATGTTGGGTTCAAGGGGTCTCGCAAGAGCACGCCGTTCGCAGCCCAACTTGCTGCAGAGACCGCGGCTAAACGAGCGATGGAACATGGCGTGCGCAGGGTAGATGTCGTCGTTAAGGGGCCAGGTTCTGGGCGTGAAACTGCGATCCGTTCTATCCAAAGTGCCGGCATCGAAGTTCTTGGCATAAAAGATGTAACGCCGATTCCACATAATGGTTGTCGCCCGCCCAAGCGGCGGAGGGTCTGATGGCTAGGTATACAGGTCCCGTGTGTCGTCTTTGTCGACGCGAGAAGATGAAGTTGTTTCTAAAGGGCGCCAAGTGCGACACGATGCGTTGCCCCATAGAGAAGAAGCCGTACCCGCCAGGTGTTCACGGGCGCGGACGTATTCGCGAGAGTGAATACATGTTCCAGTTGCGCGAGAAGCAGAAAGCGCGTCGCATATATGGGTTGCTCGAACGTCAGTTCCGCAATCTCTACCAGCGCGCTGCGCGTGAAAAGGGCATCACAGGCGAGACATTGCTTTGCATGCTCGAGCAGCGCGTAGACAACGTTGTCTTTAGGGCCGGATTCGCTTCGAGTCGAAACCAGGCTCGCCAATGGGTGCGGCATGGCCATGTACTTGTAAATGGCAAGAGGGTCACAATCTCCAGCTTCATGGTCCGCAAGGGCGATGTCGTGGAGATGGCACCGAAGGCCCGCAATATGATCGTGCTGCGTCACAACCTCGACACGATTGATCGTCTCGTCCCAATGTGGCTCGAGGCAGTAACGGCAGAAGCAAAAGTGACGGTGCGCGACTTGCCGTTACGCGACCAGATCGATGTGCCTGTTCGTGAACAGCTCATCGTCGAGCTCTACTCCAAGTAACCGACTTCCCGGGCCGCGAGCCCGTCAGCGAGGAAAATAAATGCTCTTTATCCAGCGTCCAGAAATTGAAGCCGACGACCCCGAAGGCAATATCGGGCGATTCACTATTTCGCCGTTAGAGCCTGGCTTCGGGCACACGTTAGGTAACAGCCTGCGTCGTACGTTGCTCTCGGCCATTCCAGGTGCGGCGGTAACTCAGGTGCGTTTCGACGAAGCACTGCACGAGTTCGGCGTACTCACCGGGGTCAAGGAAGACGTCACAGATATCATTCTCAACCTCAAGGATCTTGTGATTACGTGCACGTCGGAAGAACCCGTTGCGTTGCGCCTAGATGTACGTGGTCCGGCGGACGTGACCGCTGGCGACATCCAGACGACGTCCGATGTTGAGATCCTCAATAAAGACCTCCCTATCGCGACAGTCAATGAGAACGGCCGTATCGCTCTTGACCTCACGGTTGAACAGGGACGCGGTTACGCATCTGCTGAGAAGACCAGAAACGCAGGAGCGCCGATCGGCGTGATACCGGTCGATGCGATTTTCTCGCCGGTGCGCCGCGTGAGTTTCGACATTGAGCCAACTCGCGTTGAGCAGGCGACCAACTACGACAAGTTGGGACTCGAGATCGAGACCGATGGCTCTATTACCCCGCGTGATGCGCTCGCTTCGGCCGGTGCAACGCTGGGTTCCTTGGTTGCCTTGGTGGCGAGTCTCAACGATGAGCAGGTAGGTCTTGAGCTGGGCGAGATCTCGCCGATAACTGCGAGTTCACCAGACCTAGAACTTGCAATCGAAGAGCTAGACCTGTCCGAGCGTCCGCGTAACTGTCTCAAGCGTGGTCGCATCGACACGATCGGCCAGTTGGTCCAAAAGACCGAGGACGATCTGCTTGCAATCACAAACTTCGGACAGAAGAGCCTCGACGAGATTAGTCAGAAGCTCGACGAGCGTGGCTTGTCGCTGCGCATGAAGGACTAACAACAACATGCCTACCCCGAAGAAGGGCGCCCGTCTCGGCGGAAGCCCACACCACCAGCGTCATATTTTGGCGAACCTCGCGGCATCGTTGATCGAGTCGGGTGGAATCACCACGACCGTCGCGCGAGCAAAGACGCTGAGGCCTTATACAGAGAAGTTGATCACCAAGGCGAAGAAGGGCGGAGTTCATCGCCAGCGCCAAGTGGTAGCGACGCTTCACGACCTAGACGCAACGCATCTGTTGTTTGCCGAAATAGCGCCGAAGTACGCAGACCGCAATGGCGGGTATTTGCGCATCCTAAAGCTGGGACCGCGTCCGGGCGACAATGCGCCAATGGCCCGGATCGAGTTCGTCTGAAGTAGCCCGCCCAGCCCTCACGCTGGCCGTGGTATCCGGGACATATTTTTTGTCGATTCTTGAACTTCCGGCGTCAAAAACGATATTTGTCGGCAAAAGCCCTGGTTAGCTTGCATTTTTCGCCGTAGTCCGATTTTCACTCAGAGCGAGATTCTTCTTGACTGGAAACAGATCGAAAGGTACATTGTGATTTGGTCCGCCGCTGGGGGGGACTCAAAACACGGAATAGGGGCCAAGATTATGCGAGGACGTTTCGGAAGATTTCTGGTAGCCGGGGTGGTGACTGTCTTGGCTCTACCGGCAACGATCGCCGTCACAGAGTCCGTTGGCGGCGCTATCACCAGCGGCTGCGTTTCAACGGAGGGACCGGTCGCTGAAGGAGCTTCAGGCGACATGACGGTCAGTTGCGAGACTGACAATGCTGATCAAGGAACTAACCCATACATAACTGACTACCCGAATGCAAGATGGCACAGCGGTGCGATTCGTGAGTTCTCGGCTTGCACATGGTCCTTTGGTGGAACGGCAGTCAGTTGCGGCGCGGCGCAAGGCGCCCCGGGCAGCGCTGCAGACATAAACCACACTGCCACTGGTCACACCACCACTGCCGGTATACGCACGTTCATCGTGGCTCATGGCGGCGGAAACAACTGGACGCTTTCCCGACCTGCTACGAAGGCAGCGTTCGGCACCGGCAAGTTCTGGATTGAAAACTCCACCGCGCGGGCTGTCGGTAACGCAGCTGGAAGCGCACCAGATCCAGTTGAAGCGGCACAAGGCCTGACCACAGTCAATGGAAGCACCACAGTCACAGCATCGGGTGCAGCGGTGGCGAACTTCCTAGCTGCTGACGTAGGAAAGAGCATCAGCAGTACATGCATTCCTACGGGAGCAACGATTACCGCTCGTGCGAGCACGACTTCGGTAACAATTTCCTCGGCTGCCGACTGTGGTCAAAGCTCGCAGCCAGGAACTGTGGCTGGCAGCGACTACACCACTGGCGCTCGCGTGCTCACCGACGTTGCAATCAATGCCGGTAGCACAACCATCACAAGCGCGTCAGCAATCTTCCTAGACTCAGACATTGGTCTTTATGTCAAGGGTGTTGGAATTCCTGCTCTTGCTTACATCGTTTCAGCAGGCGGCTTCGGAACCACGGCCGTCATTAGTGCTGCAGCAACTGCCAGCTCGAAGGACCCGATTGCAACGACTGTTACTGGTACGCCTAACGGCATCGTGACTGTCGGTAGGCCAACACTGACGGCTCCTAAGGATGGCGACAAGATGTCTGCCCTCCTAACTCAGATCGCTTTGAGCCCAGCTCTAGTGCCAGGTGCACGCGATTGTGGCTCTGGTGAGTCAAGTGGATTCGCGGTTCCAGGAGTTTGGCAAAACCCAGGGAAGTTCTCGAAGATCTTGTTCCTGGGCACAGTCCCAATCCCGGACATCTCCGGAGCTCTTGCCCAAATCGTGTACAAGACGTCTGTCGTGAGTTTCGCGGCATATGTCGTACCGACCACGGCAAGCGGTGACTTTGAAGTTCAGTTCCCGTTCGTGCCTACAGGGATAGCGGTTTGCGCCGGCGCCAACGTTGCGGCTGGGTTCCGTTTTCACGGATCTAGCGCTTCACAGGCACTTATCCCAACCGGGGTAGGGCGTCCTGGAAGTGCCGCAGTTCGTGGTCTTGAAGGTCTAAATGCTGCTGGAACTCCGTCAGTAGACACTGCATCGCTGCAGAACGACCAAAAGACAAACAAGGTGTACACCCTTGTCACCAGCAACACCACGGCTACGTACACGTTGACCTATGGCGGCAACCCAACAGCGGCTATCAAGGGTAACGACATTGCGAAAAACGTCGCTAAGGCGCTTCGCGCAGTTACAGGGCTAGCCCTAAACGTAGACGTGACACAGCCTGATCCGCCAAATGGTACCTACACGATCACATTCGTGGGGGCATTGGCTGCTTCTAATACGCCAACGCTTAGTGGTGCTGGTAGTGGGTTTACTTCCTTGGCGGTCGCAACCGCCGGAAGCACGGTCACGCACATATACCCCGGAACCGCCTGCACGCTGGCCCGCCCGAATACCTTCGGATGGGTTTGCGGTAACGGTTGATCCGAAAGCACACGTAATCTGGCCATGATCCAGTAACCCATGGCCGGGTTTAAGTACACAGAGAGGGGGACGGACGAGAGTCCGTCCCCCTCTCGCATTGTCGTCACCTTCACGATGTGCCCGCGGTAATGGATAGGCTGCCGATCACTTAGACTCTGGTCCCTTATGTTGAGAACCGATTTTCGTTATCGCGCGTTGATGGTTTGTCTGATCATTGGCGCCTTGGCCGGAGTTGCTCCACGCAATGCGAATGCGGTAGAGGTTTTGCCCGGTGTCGATCTGGTCAAGGCCACGGTTAGGGGCCCCGGCTTACCTGAACCTGTGGTGCTAGATGATGTCCAAGGGGTGCAGTTCACCAAGGCTTGGATTGGCCTCACGATTGCTCCACCTCAGATAGATAAGCCTTCCAAAGAAGCTCAGATTTACAAGGTGCGGTTATCCCTGGCGTCCAATGCGGTCAACGGCTCCGGAGATCTGCTCCTGGCCTGGGATGGCAAGGCTGCATGGCTCTCAGGCGGAAACTTGAAAGCCCGCAACGAATTTGTTCCGGCGCCACCAGCAGCGATCGACGCGCTCAAAGCTGTACTGCCAGACCGATCGACCATAGAAGCGCTGCCAGACCGATCGACCATAGAAGCGACGTCCGAAGAAAGTTCTAAAAATTCCAAGGCTGTCTTGGTGGTTGGTTTGTTAATCGGATTGGTGGCAGTGGGCGTGATCGTGGCTTTCGTCTTAAGGCGTAGACAACGCAGCGCGAGCTAGGTGAATCCTTGGTAGGTGACCTGCTACCCACCACACCGCCCGTAAGGCGTAGTAGCCAGAGATGGATTAAGCCCGCCGCTGCTATTGGCATTGGGGCAATGTGCGTGGCTATTGGAATAGCCGTGTTCAGCGGCAAGTCCGACGAGTCGTCACCTGCGAAGGTCGCAACGCCTTCTGGACAGGAGACACCAGCGACCGGCGAACTTTCGGGTGATGGACTTCCTAGTGACGAGCCTTCGGGTGACGTGTCTCCCCCTACAACCGAGATTGCCCAGGACGAATCGGTTGAGGAATCGGCTACAGAGTCTTCTACTTCGAAGCCGAGGATCGACAAGGCGCAGGAGAATATTACGATCACCGAGACCGACTGCTCGTGGGACTCGACTACAACGAACTTGCATAGTTCTGGGACGCTGGTGAATCGCAACCCAGATGGATATCGGGTTTACGTTTCTGCCACTTGGTACAGCGCGGACGGTACCGAACTCAATGGCGCTGCGGATCAGTGGTTCGTCGATGGCGGCGGAGAGGCGATGGAATGGGAACTCCTCAGTTACTCAGACGATGCCCCAACCGGGCTGCGATGCGAATTGACTATCGAGGTCCTGTTCTAAATGAGACGGCATAGGATGGCTAACCGCGATCTGAAAGACTGCCGGCCGTGGGACGGAGCGAGGTAGCGGACTCGACCCCTCTCGGTGTGTGTCGGATGGGCCTCGCTTACGACGGCACCGGATTTCGTGGCTTCGCACTTCAGCCCGATCAGCGCACCGTCGAGGGAGTCCTCGCCGCCGCGATCGAGAAGGTGGTTGGCCGTCGTGTCGCACTTGCGGTAGCTGGGCGCACTGACACAGGAGTACATGCGTCGGGCCAAGTCGTGTCGTTTGAAGCGCCGATCACTCTCGACCCTGCCCGCCTCACGGTGTCTCTCAACTCGATGCTCGGGCCCGAGGTTGTTGTGCGCGATGCGCGACTCATGCCTAACGACTTTCATGCGCGTTACTCAGCGCGTTGGCGCAAGTACCGATACACGATCCTGAATTGCGCGGTTCCAGACCCGTTCATCGCGCGCACTAGTTGGCACATCTCCGCACCGTTAGATCTCGACGCACTTCACCTCGCCTCCGATCCATTTGTTGGTGAACATGACTTCGCTTCGTTCAGTCGCAAACTTGGCGATGGCAAGTCAACGGTTAGACGCGTCTTCGAGTCGCGTTGGGCAGACTTGGGAGACGGCGTGCTGCGTTACGAGATTCGTGCTAACGCGTTTTGTCAGCAGATGGTGCGGTCGATTGTGGGAACACTTGTAGAGGTAGGAACTGGCAAGCAACGCCCGGGCGACATTCTCGGTATGTTGTGTGCGCGCGACCGCTCTGTTGTCGGGTCGCCAGCACCTCCGCATGGGCTTTGTCTCTGGGAGGTCGGATACGACGACGTTGAATCATAAGAGTTCTAAATCGCCGAGGCTTAGGTCCCGGCTGGTCGGATATTATGAACGCCGTCTGTTGCAAGATTTGTTTGCCACCCAGTAGAAGGTGTTGATCGTTGGGTTTCGTCTCTAGGGTTAAGTTGAAACTTTGGCCTCACTCGGAGGAAAGTATTCGAGTTCGAGCTCGCCAGCAGGTGGTTGGCATGTTGCCAACAAACTCGACTGGGGCTGAGTTAGGAGTATGGAAGGGCGCATTTTCAGCGCAACTGCTTGAGCGAGTTCGTCCCGAGCGGCTTCACCTAGTCGATCCATGGACATTTCGCGCCGAACTCCCCCAAGCCTTTTACGGTGGGGCCGTCGCAGGTTCGCAGCAAGATATGGATGCCATCTACGAAAGTGTTCGCGCTCGCTTTGCCAAAGCGATATCTGAAGGCACCGTTCAGATCCACCGTGCACAGTCAGATGTTGCGGCAGCCACATTCGGGATCGGTGAGCTCGATTGGGTTTACATCGATGGCGATCATCGTTACGAGGCGGTTCGGGAAGAACTTGACCTTTACAGCAGGCTGGTGAAACCTGGGGGAATCGTCGCTGGCGACGATTATCACGGAAGAGGTTGGTGGAAGGGAGGCGTGAAGCGTGCAGTCGATGAGTGGGCGTCTAAGACGGCGATAGATGAATTGACTTTTGTGGGGAGCCAGTTCGTTGCGCGATTACCAGCCTGACACCTGAGGTCAGACTGAGCGTTAGTTCGATCGCAAGGGCGATTTAGAAGAGTTCTATATCGCCGAGGCTTAAGTTCCAATTGGTCGGCGGCTTGGGTGCACAGACGGGCTTGACGGTCAAAATTGGACCGACGCGAGGGAGGTAAAGCATTCCTCCAGGCCAGTACCGTGCCCCACCGAGTGCCAGCAGATAGTCGGCGTCTGCCAGGCGTGCGACCTCCCGCACTAGGCCTGCTGCGGTACTTCGGTCTCCCGGGCGCGTAAGTAAGCACACCACTGCCGCTTCGCGCGCAGTTCCGCGACCTCGAATGCGAAAAACGACCAGGCCGTTAGCGAGGCCTCCCGGTGCTGCGATTGCACGGTACCCAAGCAACGGGGTTCCGAACCTCCATCTGAAGAATTCAGGACTGAGGCGTGTGCGCATTCCAGTAGCGGCTTGGGTCACCAAGAGTTCGTTGAGGCCTTGCTCATCTTCAAAAAGGTCGCGCGCTGCTACTCCGGCCGTGCTCGGCGTAGACCACCGCTCTGCGGGAACGCGTGCCTTCACGATCTTGGGGAGTCGCCTAAAACTCGTTGGGCGAATAGCGGTTGGCAACTTGCCGACGACCTGCCATCCCATCTTCAGATAACCGGGGCGGCTTTGGTCGTTAGGGGTGTTGAAAACGAAGTCGACTCCATCGGCGGCGAGTTCTTCGAGCGCATGCAACGTGAGCCGAGTGAATATTCCCCTTCCCTGGTAGTTGGGGTGCGTTGCGGTGTCGACGGCGCGCACGGCGCGCAGCACGCGGTCCCCGTCTAAGAACTCCCATCGCATAAACGTTCGAAAGCCGGCCAAGTGTTCGCCGTCGTACGCAACCCACGCAGGAGATGGGCCGAACACGTTCTCTACGTGCTTCCATGCGAACAACTCGCTATATCGATCATCGAATTCGCGCCCGAGTGAGACGCGCAGCATTTCAAGGATCGCGTGTCGGTCGCTATCTTCGGCGCGCCGAAAGGTGATCGCGTCACCCTCGTTCATTGCGGTGACTCGTCGGTCAAAATCAGCGAGCGGTAGATGTACTCGAGTCGAGAAACGGTTCGTGAAATATCGAAACGACCTGACTCTGCTGCAGCAGCGGTCGCCATTCTCTTGCTCCGCGCGGGGTCGGATGCAAGTGCTGCAATCGCATCGGCGAGCGCGACCGGATCCTTCGGTGGAACGAGAACCGCATTCTTCCCATCGGTCAGTGCCTCTGAGACTCCACCGACGTCTGTCGCTACGATCGGGAGACCGAGGGCCATTGCTTCCATGAGCGCCACAGGGAGGCCTTCGTTACTTGAAGCAAGCACGAACCCATCGCACGCGCTCATAACGCGTACTGCGTCTCGACGTTCACCTAGCATCTCGACCGATTCGACGAGATCAAGCCGCTCCCGCTCGGACCGTATTTCCGCATCCATCGGACCTTGACCAACCGTTATAAACCGTATTGCAACATCCCGGTCCTTCAGCAGCCGGGCCGCCGCGAACAGGTTCGGGTAATCCTTCTGCGCGCGCAGATTCGCAACCGTTCCGAAGACCATCTCGTCTGGTCCGATGCCTAATTCGGCGCGCACGCCTGCGCGATCGCGCTGGGTTTGCACTGCGTTGAGGTCGATACCGTGCACAAGCACTTCTGTACGTGCAGCGAGACTGCGGGGAAGTGTCGTCCGCACTTCATCCGAAACAGCGAGATCGATGTCATCGAGATGCATTGTCCAATTGTTTAATACGCGTGTCGCGGCAGCGAAACTCGTAGTCGTGTTGTGCAACGTGTAGACGAGCCGCGGACGGATTCGCGCAGGCAAGCTGCGAACAACTAGGCGCGCGATCCCAGCGGGGTAGGGAGAATGTGCATGCAAAATATCGACGGGGTTATCAGACAGGAGTTTTCTAAGCCGTACCGCCCATCGCAGATCGCGTTCATTGCGCACATCTAGACAAGTTGTGGGTACCCCGAGCGCCTTGAGATCTGGCGCTAGTTGCTTTTTCCATGGTAGAAGGTAGGCGCAAGATAGATCTATCGAATCTCGGTCGTGTGCTCCTGCGGCCGCCACGAGCAGGAGTTCAGCGCCGCCCGGTCCCAACCCTTTGACTAGCCAACGCACGCGTATCTCTGCGCTACCACCGCGTGCGGGATCCCGTACTGGAGTGGGTTTAGAAGTCAGTGTTTGTCCATTCGGGAAAATCTGCGAGCACGCTGCGGATCGTGTCGACGTCGCCTGGGCTAAGTCGTTCGCGCCACCGATCTGGCTGTTCACGTGTCATTCGATTTGTCGCATACCCTGCACCAGACCGTTCCGAGTCTCGCAAAAATCGATCGGCTTGTTCGGTCCATTCGAGACCGAGGCGTTCTGCGAGTTGCCGAACGCGGGTCGGAGCGTCAACACACAAATCGTCGTGACTGGCCACAATCCATTCGGGGTGGTTCGCGGTTGCTCTGCGGAGCGCCGATTGCAACACGGCAAAGACGAAGGCTTGCTGAGTGAGTTGCGAAGCATCGTGGTCAGGTGAAGTGACTCCGAACTGTTCGAGCGCGTACGAAGCTATCGAAGCATGCTCACGTGCGTTGCGGACGTAATCGAGGTCTCTCCAACTTGCGAGAGTGTTGAAAGGATTGCGGCTGAGGACGAGCACTGTAGGAGCAAACTTCTCATAAATCCACTCAATTGACCGAGCACATTGCACGGACTTGGCGAGCACATGGCTGGCTTTAGGGTCGGAAGTGGGTGGCCTCGCGAACGAAGATGCAACGTGGAGCAGGACACCTGTTCCGTCACCAGCGCGCGCTCTTTGACGCGCGGCAGTTCCGGCGCGTCCGTACGACCGCGCCGCAATCCATCCGCGAACACCGCGCGGCGGCAGATTCCCGGCGAATGCACCAGCCCAAAGGCGTTCGTAATCGGGGGCATCGTCGAGTGCGTTGATGCGTGGATTTTCGCCGTGCCTCATCATCACTCGAAAGGCGTATGCGTCTCTGAATCCGTCGGGTTCGTTGGCGTAGCGGACCCCCGCAGCACACGAGAGTGCTTTGGCCGTCCAAGAGGTGCCCGATCGGGGCACGCCGGCGAGCAGAAACCGGCTCATAACGCCAGACTACCTGTAGGCAACAGGTGCCTCGGTGCATCAGGTACGATCGTCGTCCCGTCTTCCGATACCCGAGCGCGCACAATGCGGATCTACTGGTACTGGCCCTTCGCACGCGAGGAGGATGTCGCCCTCGCTTTGGCGACACCTGGTGGCGACGACTCGCTAGTTGTCGATGCCTTGGATCGCCCAGGAGCGCCGCGCATCGAGACCGATCGCGTAATCGTGCGCGCTCGCCTTCCCGAGGTAGACGGCACGCGAGAAGGGTCGGTCCGATGGGCCGGTTCTCGCGCTCGCACATATCGATCGCGGTCGGTTATGCGTCGAGAGGCGATAGCCACCGGAGATTTTGATGTGTGTCATGTCGCATTCTTGAATCAATACACGGACATCTTTGACCTCCGGCGCCTCGCGCGTGACGTGGCACTTGTAACGACTGTGCATGATGTGTTGCCGCACCGATCCCGTTTGCCGGTCGCCATACAACACCGAGTTCTCGATCGTTTGTATCGCGTTTGTGGCACGATAATTGTCCACCACGATGACGTGAAAACGGAACTGCTTGAGCGTTTTGCGATCCCGAATGAACGCGTACACGTTGTTCCGCACTGGGTATCGCCGTTTCGCGATCCCGACGATCGTCGTGTTTTATCAGGCGACCATACCGTTCTGTTCTTCGGAACTTTTAGAGCGAACAAGGGAATCGAAGTATTGCTAGCTGCGATTGAACAGCTAGGACCAAAATCTGGGATCCGGTTTCACATGGCCGGCAGGGGCGACGCGCACATGGAACGCAAAGTGTTGGAAGCGGCGGAACGTAACCCGAGCCTCACTGCGGAGGTCGGTTGGATCACGCCAGAGCGCAAGTCTGAATTGCTACAGAGTGCCGACCTCTCCGTGTTGCCATATACGTCGTTCAGTTCGCAAAGTGGCGTCCTTCATGACGCATTTGGGAGCCATCTTCCCGTGATCGTCAGCGATGTGGGAGCGCTTCGATCTTCCGTGGAGCGAACAGGGGCTGGGTGGGTAGTGCGGCCAAATTCGGCTGCGGATTTGAAGGCGGCAATCACAAATGCTTTCGCAGACCAGCAAGGGTGGCAAAGCGCCTCAGATGGTGCACGCGAGGTCGCGATCGATCAATCCCCAGAACGTGTCGGCACCGCGTTGCGTGCCGTCTATGCATCCGTGGTTCGTCTCTGAGGCTCATCTTCAACGGTGTATCGTGCGGCGGTGCTGGCGTTCATCACCTCTATGCCGCATCCGCAGAACTGCGCTTCGTATCCGCGCCGGTCGCTCCTTCTTCGCAATACCCTCAAGTCGATATTGGCGCAGACCTCTGACGATATCCATGTTGTTGTTGTCGTGAATGAACCGCCCGAGTGCGAACTTCCCAAAGACCCTCGCATAGAGCTTGTTTTGGTTTCATTTCCGCCGTCTTCGAGTCCGCTAGGGCGTCCAAGTTTGGCTGGGATAGAAGTTGACAAGGGTTCCAAGTTGGGAATTGGAGTGTCGGCGGCGGTGAGACACGATGCGCGCCACGTGATGTTCGTAGATTCAGATGACTACATCCATAATGACATCGCTCGATTCGTGGCTCAAGATCCAGGAGCGCCGGGTTGGTACTCAGATTCGGGCTACTTCCATATGAGCGGTAGGCGTTCGGTGCGCGCCATCGATCATGGATTTCACCAACGCAACGGTTCAACTCATGTCATCAGAACCGATCTTCTCGGGGTCCCTGGGGATCTCAGCCGAGACCTCTCGCGCGACGAGGTATTAGATCGGATCGGAAGGCAGAAGGCGACATCGATTATGGGTCGCCACCGACCAATCGTGGAATATTTTGATCGCTTAGGGACGCCCTTATCGCCGTTCCCGTTCGCGGCGGTGATTTGGGAAATCGGTACAGGTGAAAACTGCACGGGCGTGTTAGCTGGAGCGGGTCGTAAAGAGTCCGTCACGGGTCGCATCTCGAAGGAGTTCGGTCTCGCAATTCCGAGTCGGGGTACTGCTCTGAAGAGTGCTGCAGTTACTTCATGGTCCCGCTCTTTGCGGCTAGTGACGCGGAAACGCGGCTAGTCACGATCGTTTGTCGATTTCCCGAAATCGATCCCATAGGCCTGCGCTAGACGAATATTCGATTCCCGATATCTATCGCGCAACTCATCTCGAGTGCGCGCGTCTAACAACGGCTTCTTGTTGCTAGACATACGCGATCCAAACCACCACAGCGGCCGTCGCCAGAAAGCCGGGATGGTGAACACCGGATGCGGGTTGAGCGGCCGTCGTTCGAACTTGTTTAAAAATCGGCGCAGTCCGATCAAGCCACGCGGTAAGGCAGGGTTTGTCCGCCGCGTCAGTATTTCTTGTGAAAGGCGAGGCCATGGCTCTACCCCGATGTATAGAGCGACCGCGTCTAGGAACGCCTGAGGATCCTTGCGCAAGGCGTCAAACTCGAAGAGTCGCACGTTCTGTTTACCGAACAATTGAACGTAGTGGTCCGCTAGGCGGTCATATTCATAGTGCCCCAAGTCGAAGCCGGGTAGTGACGCCGCCCGTGGTTTGAATTCAAGTAGCCACTTGAGACTGGCAGGAGAACCTTCTTGCACAAGTTGTAAGTACTCGGATTCAATCATTTCCACTTGTTCGCGCACAACGAAGAAGACAACAGCATCGGGTAGCACTGCAGCAAGGCGATTCGCTATCCGGAACGTGTCGAATCCTCCGGTTGCAGCATGTCCTGATAGGCGCTCCTCGGAAACAACAACGGCTCCGTTCGCGGGAACGCCCAGCGCATTAACGCGATCGTCAAAGAGGCTCCGCGTGATCGCTGGGTCGAAACTTGCATCTGAGGT
>CAMBEL010000050.1 GCA_945865605.1 Bifidobacterium breve | reverse complement strand
TCGTCGGCATCGATAATGAGTTGTTGGTCCGTTGCTACTCCCAGGTCTAGACCATCGAGTAGCTGTGCTGACTTCGAGTTGGTAATTACCGCCTGGCAATCAGCTGCGCGAATGTCCTTTGCGAGTTCGTCACCTCGACGCGTCGGGTTAATGCCGACCACAACACCGCCCACCAACGTGGCGCCACCAATGATGAACAAGTACTCGGGCACGTTGTCTAGCAACACACCGACATGGAATGGCTCTGACGGCACCAATTCGCGGAGCATCACACCGTACGCGTGCATCTCTTCAACGACCTCGGCCCAAGTCCACACGCGATCTTCGAACCGCAGCGCGATATTTGTGTCGGCGGCGCGCGCCTCGATCACCTCGGCAACCGTGTCAAGTGGTTCTTGTCGCAGGACGTCCGGCATCGCTGTGGACTCTACGGCCGTGGGCGCGTCATGACGATTTGCACGATCCCACGCATAGTGTCCGACCCGGACGGTAGCGTGCACGGTCCATGGGAGAGCCACTAACTATTGGAGCATTGATCGTCGCTGTCATCGCGGTGATTTTTGCCGTGTCGGCCCGTCGGACTTCCAAAACCTCTACTTCCGACTCGGCAGCGTTGGCAGACACGATCGCGCGCACTGTTCGTACAGGGGTAGATGCTGCGCTCGCGAACAATTCTGAGAACTTTCTATCGCTCGCCGGTGAACGACTTGCACGCGAGACCGAGGCGACCAAGGGTTCGCTCACAGCACATGAACTCACCGTCAAGGGGCTACTAGCTCCATTGAGTGAAAACATCGGCAAGCTCGATGAGACGCTCGTGGCGCTGAATCGTGATCGCAACACCGATAAAGGGCGGTTCGATGAACTAGCCGCCGCTCTTGCAACCGGAATCACCACCCTCAGCAATGAGACGAAGGCATTAGAGGGTGCACTGCGCTCGTCTACGACGCGTGGTTCTTGGGGCGAGGTGCAACTTCGTAACGTCATCGAACTCGCTGGCATGGAGCGCTATGTCGACTTTGAAGAGCAACGCGCTGGTGCAGGGGAGTCGGGTTCTGGGCGTCCAGATGTGACCGTTCGATTGCCCGGAAACGCTCATTTAGCAATCGATGCGAAAGTTCCGTTGGCTGCCTATCTCGCCGCGCAAGACGCGGATAGCCCCGACGAATACGCCATACAAATGGCCAATCACGCTAGGGCGCTCAAGTTACACATCAAGACCCTTGCCGACCGCAAATATTCGGCGGGGTTCTCTGCTGGATCCCCGGACTTCGTTCTGCTATTCGTACCTGGAGAGTCGTTCTTGTCCGAGGCCATGCGTTCCGACGCGGGCTTGTTTGAGTACGGGGTCAAGCAACGGGTTCTGCTCGCCACCCCGATGAACTTGCTTGCAGTTCTATGGGCAATCGGTGGAACATGGCGAGATCACAAGATGGCAGAGCATGCTGCCGAGGTCGCAACCTACGCAAAAGAGTTGTACGACCGCGTCGCAGTTGTGCTCAGCCATGTTGAGGCGACAGGCAAAAGCCTAAAGGGTGCAACCGCTTCTTACAACGACATGGTCGGTTCAATCGAGACTCGAATGCTCGTAACACTCCGAAAGTTTCGAGACTTAGATGTTGTACAAACCGATCTTGTCGAATTGTCGCCTATTGAGGTGACGCCGCGTGAAATCAGTGCACCAGAAGTTGGTCTTGCATTGGACGCGGCCGACAACGAATAACAGACCGATACAAAAAACGAAGGGTGGGAACGTAATGGCAGACAACAAACACATGACAGAACGAGCACTTGGTGCAGTTCTTGGATCGGCAGCGGGCGATGCGCTCGGCGCGCGCTTCGAGTTTCAGGGCGCTGGTGAGTACGGCAAGGCTTTCCCCGTTCCTGTGCTCGGCGGAATCGGCGAACAAACGGGCGGCGGTGGTCTTGCATGGAAGCCGGGGGAGTTCACCGACGATACTCAGATGGCAATCGTGCAGGCGGATTCACTAATCAAGTGTCGTGGAATAGATGGAGCAGATCTGTTTGAGCGTTTCAAGGAGTGGGCGCAAGATGCAAAGGATGTCGGCATTTCGACCCGCTCAGTTCTGAATTCTAAAGCGACATGGGAAACCGCGGCGACCGACTACTACAAAGAACATCCAACCGGTTCGGCTGGCAACGGCGGTCTTATGCGAGCAACTCCGTCCGCCGTGTATTTTTCGCAGCGAAGCCTTGAAGAATCAATGGATGCAGCGCGCGCCTTGGCCGCTGTTACCCATGGTGACCCGGCCGCGCAATGGGGAGCAGCGATCTATCACGGCATGCTTCATGCCGCATTGCAAGGCAACGATGCATTTGCCGCGCTCGAAAAGATTGTTGCCAGTCTTCCAGACGACCAACAGAGATTTGTCGAGATGCTTGATCCCGCATGGTGTCCCGATGACAACAGCTTGGGCAATGGGTCCGTTTGGGGGTGCCTAGCTCAAGCGGTTTGGGCAGTGCGAACAACTCACACGTTCCACGATGCACTAGTCGCCGCCATTCAACTTGGCGATGACGCCGACACAGTCGCCGCGGTCACTGGTGGTATCGCCGGAGCGATCTACGGAATACAAGCCATCCCGAGTCGATGGACCACCTACCTCAACGGCGAGGTGCCGGGCAGAAACGGTCCTGTGCGCAATTCCGATCTGCAGAGGTTGACCGTCGAACTGCTCGGTAACAAGCCACACGAAGAACAACCACCTGGAACCCCGGAAGGACCCACCGAAATCGCTCGGGGTCTGTATGCCGCCGACCTTGGCGCCGCTGCGAAGGTCCCGACTGATTGGGCTGTCATTTCGCTATGTCGTGTCGGCAACAAGTTCGCGGACCATCCCGTGCGCCGAGAGGTCTACATGGTCGACTCGTCAGACGACCACAACGCCGCGTTAGGAGATGCCGTCCTAGATGTTGTGGACAGCATCGACGCGTTTCTATCTGAAGGTCGCAAAGTGGTGGTGCACTGTCACGGTGGGGCGAGTCGTACGGGATTGGCATTGCGCGCATGGATTATGCGAAACGATGGTTGCTCAGAAGCTGAAGCGACCAAGCAGGTAGGGGAGATTTGGCCTGCCCTTGGACTCTGGAATGACAGTTTCACCGATTTCCTGCGTAACGATTGGCTGAACTAAACCCCCCCCCTGTCCCTCACGGCCTCATATCTCGCTATGGGATCGCGTGAACGCCCGTAACCTGGCTCCTGGAATCCGCCATAGATAAGGCGTATGCTCGACGGATTACTTGGCATGTTCGCTGAAGGGATCTGTTGATGTTCAAGCGCGTAACCGGAACCATATTTGCGGTAGCAGTCGGCCTAGTACCGGCGTTGGTGCTTGCTCCGGCCGCGCCAGTCGCCGGAGCTAGCCCAGCGACGTTGCAAATCGGGGACGCCAGCGTTTGGGAGGCAGACGGCGGCACGCACGTGTTGGCTGCTTTTGCCGTAGCAATATCGGACCCGGTTGCGACCTCCGTGACGCTCACATACCAAATAGTGGCTGGCACGGCCACGTCGCCAACCGACTTCAACAACCTTGGCGGCATTACGAAGACCCTCACGTTCAGTCCTGGTGGGTCGACTCAGAAGTTCATCAGCGTGAAGGTGTATCCGGATACAGCCAACGAGCCAGACGAAACCTTCACGGTGTCGGGGATATCCGTTGTCGGCGGCGCTGTCGCGGGCGACATCGTTGCGACCGGCACGATCTTGGATGATGACCCCAACAGCGCAGGTGTCGAACTCAACGTGAGCGACGCGGATGTGTACGAGGGCGACAGCGGTCCGACGCACAAGGCCAAGTTATGGGTGAGTCTCTCGGAGCCATCGGCCGGGGTAGTCACGGTGCACGCGATGACGATGTCTGACTCGGCGAACGCAGGAGTCGACTACAAAGACAAGATGGTGTCGATGGTATTTACCCCTGGGCAGGTGCATAAGCCTTTTGTTGTGACAGTTACTCCTGACGGTAACGCGGAGACTGACGAGCGGTTCCATGTGATGCTTACCCTTGCCACCGGTGCGACGATTGTTGATGACACCGGTTACGGGTTAATAAAGACAGACGATTCTAATAACTATGTGACGACGTCATTCCAACTTGGTCCGTTCAACCTGTCTCAATACGGTGTGGCAGGTTGGGAGAGCGACACGTCTGCCGCCGCACCGCGTCCTGCCGGGGCGATAGCGATAAAGGGTATGCGCTTTGACATTGTGGACGGGAGCGGCACTCCGGTCGATATGCACGCCGTGCATCTCCATCACATTGTGGTGCTTGACTGGTCGCGAACCGATGCCGTATGTCCGTCCTATCCAAATCGGTTTACGGGAGCAGGCAAGGAACGGACACCGATGGCGCTAGGTGATAACTACGCATATCGCGTGGGCGCGGCCGATCCAGCGTGGAGTGCGCTGTGGCACATCATGAACATGTCTTCTTCGGCGAAGACGGTGTACATCAAATACGAGATCGATTACGTCGGCAGCGCGGATCCAACAGGTGCGAACGGTGTTACTTCGTACTGGGGTGACGTGTCCGGACCATGCACGAACTCCGAATACAACATTCCTGGTAACGGTGGCGCGGGCAGTGTCCACACGGCGACGCGCACGTACACGATGCCGCGAGCCGGGACGAGGCTTGCGGTCGGAGGACACCAGCACGATGGTGGCATCGACATCACGCTGAAGCGCACCGCCAGTGGTCAGGAAATTTGTAAGAACACGGCGGTCTACATGGACAGTATGCCAGGCATGCTGATGGACATGACCGGGTGTTCCAACTACACATCCGTGGCGGCCGGTGAACAGTTCACTACGACGTCCCGGTACGAGAATGACTCGTTTATCTCGGGCGCAATGGGAATACAGGTCTCGTACGTTCACGACACATAAGCGGCACAGCGCACCGCCGTTGTTGGACCTCTAGAACTACACGCGTGTAACTGTCTCACCCTCGCGGGATGATTTGTGCGACTTCCCCCAGCACAAGGAGACGACAGTTATGGCTTCACTCCCGTTCGCACGTCCCACCTCACGCACCCTGGCTAATCCCGCGCTGCTTCGCCCGATCATGTACGACATCGGCGTGCGCGTTCTTCCTGAGATGGTTCTTGCAGTGTGACGCTTTGTTCTTGATCTAAACGGTCGCATCGAGAGAGTCCGGCGCCATCACTACGAGGACAGGGCGGCGGCGGACTCTTCGAGATGCCTGCTCGGCGCGTACCCTTCCGAGGCATGACTGCAGCGATGCCGGAACGCGTGCACGAGTATCGCAATCACCATCTCGACAGCACCCGCTGGGACCACTTCCGGCCGCGTGATGGCGACATCGTGGTCACCACTGCGTACAAGGCGGGAACGACCTGGACGCAACGCATTCTCGCTGCATTGATTCTTGGCGTGAAGCCAGACGGTCGCGCGATGCGAGAGGTCTCTCCGTGGATTGACGCGCGTTTCCGAGGGCCGGTTGAACCGGTGATCGAATCGCTAGAGGCTCAGACTCACCGAAGGTTCATGAAGAGCCATCTCGCTGCTGATGGGGTTCCGTTCTATCCCGAAGCGAAGTATGTGGTGGTTGGCCGTGACACGCGTGACGTGTTCATGTCGCTGTGGAATCACTACAGCGCCTACACCGATTTGGCCTACGAACTATTCAATGATCCGGAAAGGCCGGGGCTTGAGTTCCCTCGTTGTCCATCGGAGCCGCGCGACCTTTGGCCGCGATGGATCGGTGAGGGCTGGTTTGATTGGGAAAGCGATGGGTGGCCATTCTGGTCACACAATCATCACCTCAGCACATGGTGGAACTGGCGGCACCTGCCAAATGTCCATGTGATGCACTTCGGAGACATGCTTGCAAATACCGAGGGCGAGATGCGCGAACTCGCTGCATTCTGCGAGATTGAGGTGCTAGAGGAGAATTGGCCGGTGATTGTTGAAGCCGTGCAACTTGACGCGATGCGCAAGGAAGTTATCTCCGAAGCCAACGAAGATCCTACAGCAATGATCTTTGAAGGTGGCGTATCTCGTTTCTTGTTTAAGGGCACGAACGGACGATGGCGCGATGTGCTTACCGACGACGATCTGGCTCTGTATGAACAATCTGCGGCACAACTTGATCCGGGGTTGCGCTCGTGGCTCGAAGGTGGTCGCGCCAAGGACGGTCGACATGATTATTGAGGTTGAGAAGGCAGACCTATCGAATGTGATCGCGAGCGCCGACGTGCCCGCAGCGCTGGAAGACGGTCAGGCACGCATCCGAATCGACGCCTTTGCTCTGACTTCTAACAACATCACCTATGCAGTGTTCGGCGATGCGATGCGGTATTGGGACTTCTTCCCAGTATGGGGTGACGAATCGGCGGGTCAAGGTCAGATCCCGGTATGGGGCATCGGCGAGGTCGTCGAAAGTTTGTCCGAAGACTGCGGAGTAGGGGAGAGGTTGTACGGATTTTTCCCGATGGCCTCGGAACTGGTGATCACGACAGGGCGAGCTGATGAACGCGGATTGACCGATATCGCTGCGCACCGCGCGCCAATGGCTGGAGCGTATAACCGCTATGTGCGGTGCGAAAGAGACCCGATTTATCGTGCAGACCGTGAACGGCACCAGATGCTTCTCTACCCATTGTTTTTCACGTCGTTTCTTGTGGATGATTTCGTCGCCGACGACTTTGAGGCGCAGCAGTTGATTGTTTCGAGCGCGTCAAGCAAGACGGCGATCGGCGTTGCCTTTATGGCGCGTAGACGCGGGTGCCGCGTAATCGGAATCACTTCGGCACGCAATAAGGAGTTCGTTGAATCGCTAGAGATATATGACAAGGTCGTTTGCTATGACAAAGTCGCCGACCTCGAGCGATTGCCGTCGGTGTTCATAGACATCGCAGGCAATCGTGATGTGTTGCATGCTGTGCACGCTCGCATGGATGGAGTCCTTGCATATTCGATGGCTGTCGGCGGCACTCACTGGGATCACAAGGTAGAAGTGCGCGACGATCTAGCGAAACCCGCACCGGTATTCTTCTTCGCCCCAGCGCAGATTTCTAAACGCTCGAAGGAATGGGGCGCTGGAGAGCTGGCTGTTCGGATCGCAGGCGCATGGGATGAATACGCGTCTTGGGCTGACGGATGGATCGACTTCCGCGCGGTGACCGGTCCAGCCGCGGTCATCGGTGCTTACCTGGAGTTGCTGCGGGGTTCTTTGGACCCAAAGTTAGGCTGCATAGCAAGCCTTTAGATCTAGTCACTAACTAACTCAGGAGGACCTGGCAAGTGAACAAAACGAGTCGCAACCGCAACGCCGCCCGGGTGGTAGTTGCCGGCATACTGACTGCCGTTCTTTTCTATGGCTGCGGGTCCTCCAACGACTCGGCATCGACCACAACGACGACGACTACCAAGGCGCAGCAACCCAAGACCGCCGATGACATTCGAGGTATGAGGTATTGCGAAGTGTTGCTAATTACGCCGGTGGATCAGGGTGTTGTCGCGAATGTGTATGTGAGTTTTCCCATGAACGATTGTCCGCAAGCAGAGTGGTCGGCCCTCGTCGCCAGTGAGATCGCGGCGGCGAACAACGCGCCTATCGCTGTTCTCAATGGCCCCCGCTATTGGCTCATGGACAGCATTGAGAAAGTCGACAGCGATGTGGAGCCGCTTGCTCAGGACTTCGGTGGCATCGAGATGATTAGACGTGCGACTGTTGCAATCTCGAACATTCTTGAAGCGGCCAAGCCCTATAACCCCAATCATGTGAAGCGCGCGACTGTGTTTACGTTCGATGCCGGTCAGACAGTCTTTGAACTGACCGATGCCGAGGGGTCCAAATACGTGATGCAGTCATGGAGCCAGCAGGTCGACCCCACCCTGAAGGAGTCGTCACTCGCTGGCCTTTCTTCGCGGCTCAAGTTGCCCGAGGGTTGGTCATACTCATCGCGCAAACTCGCAAAAAAGATGCGCGTAGTAACGACAACCACTGATGCTGTGGTCGTGCAAGATGAACTTAAGAACAGCTACTCGCTCGAGACATTGGGCGCGTAACTAACACAATTACGGGATTGATCTATTAGGGCGTGTGCCTGGATTGCGCACGTGGATGACTTCGTTCGCTCACCACGGTGTTCGCCGCTCCGGTTATGGCTGGCAAAGTAGACGTCGATTGTTCACGATATGGCATAAGCATCATGCTGGGTGTCAATACCTGAGGCGGGTTTCCTCAAGAATCGTCAGCCTGCAGAGATCTTGCCTATGCGTTTGATCTGGAATGCCCTGAAGATGTCGTTGACGCCCTTGAGCATCGCCCAAATACCAGCGAACACCAGCAATGTGTAGGCCTTCGTGATGAAGAACTGACCGCTCGCCCAGAAGGCCAAGACGAGCATCATGATCCCTGCGACGAGCCCGAACCACCAGAGGGAGTTGGTATCCTTCTGGCCGAAGGCTTCGATGATCCACATTGCGCCGACTAGCAGCAAGATGAATCCGAGCATGTTGGCGAACTCGGCGAACGTAGATTTCGGACCCACTAGAGCTGCGATTCCACACAATATGAGAATCACGCCGAACGCGATCCAAAGCCACTTCCAACCCTCGGCTACCGAAGCGATCAAGAACTCCTGAACTCCGGCGATTAAGAACATGATCCCGATGATGACCCCTACGGTCTCGACCGAGTTCTCATCGGTTTCGAGAATGATCAGGGACACGATCATCCAGCCGATACCGAGCACCAGCCATAGCCACCACATCTGGCTCATATCCGAGAGTGTCTCGCGCTCGTCCACCGTGAGGTCTTCGGTTTCACCAGCCATGTTGCGCTACCCCCATTGAGAGTTTTTTGCCCAAGGGGAAGGCTAACGATTGGTGGTGTTGTCAACGGGGATATGGATCGACCTCGCCCCTAACCCATCTGCGTTTGTCGTGTAGCGCACCGCTACCGTGCATTCTGCGACAAACGGCGAGGGGGATTATTAGGGTTCCAGGCACCATGACAGCACCTTCACCCACTACAGCCCCCCCGACCGCGCCGCGTGGTTTCCATGTACTCGCTAAGCCGAGTGGCCCGATATGCAATCTCGACTGTTCGTACTGCTTCTTCCTCTCGAAAGAAGCGCTCTACCCGGGCGATCGATTTCGCATGTCCGACGACGTGCTCAACACCTACATCCAACAAATGCTCGAGTCTCAACTTGGCCCCGAAGTCACGATTGCGTGGCAGGGCGGGGAGCCAACCCTCATGGGCGTAGCCTTCTTCCGACGCGCCCTCGAGTTCGTTGAAAAACATCGCCGTCCGCACCAGACCGTGCACCACACGATCCAAACGAACGGCACGTTGCTCACCGATGAGTGGTGTGAACTGTTTCGACAAAACGAGTTTCTCGTTGGCATAAGCATCGATGGTCCGCGTGCTCTTCACGATGCCTACCGCGTAGACAAAAAAGGGGGACCCACGTTCGACAAGGTTATCGCTGGCCTCAACTTGCTCGTCAAGCACGAAGTCGAGTGGAACATCTTGTGCACTGTGCACACCAAAAATCAAGACTGCGCACTCGACGTGTATCGGTTCTTTCGTGATGAACTCGGTGCTCGTCACATTCAGTTGATCCCGATCGTCGAGCGAGACAATGACACAGGGTTCCAACAGGGGAACGCGGTTACGGAGAGGTCCGTCGACCCCGAAGCCTGGGGGAGATTCTTAATTGCGGTCTTTGACGAATGGCTGCGAAAAGATGTGGGGACCGTGTTCATCCAAATGTTCGATGCCGCACTTGCGTCTTGGCATGGCGTGCCGCCCGCACTTTGCATATTCAACGAAACCTGTGGCAGTGCGCTCGCGTTGGAGCACAACGGCGACCTCTACTCATGTGACCACTTTGTTGAACCCGATTACCTGCTCGGCAACATAATGACGACGCAAATGGTCGAGTTAGTAGCGTCGCCGCGCCAGAGAGAATTCGGAGATGCCAAGCGGGACACGCTGCCGCGATACTGCCGCGAATGCGATGTTCGATTCGCTTGTCATGGCGAGTGCCCCAAAAATCGGTTTACGGTCACGCCAGACGGCGAAGAAGGGCTCAATTATTTGTGTGCTGGCTACATGCAATTCTTCAAGCACATAGATTCTCCGATGCGAATGATGTCCGCTGCGCTACGACGCGGTGGTTTTGCCGATGAAGTAATGACCATGCTCGCAACCGCACCGCGCAACGAACTATGCCCCTGCGGTAGCGGTCGCAAGGCAAAATACTGTCATGCCACCTGAACGACATTAGGGAACATCAGATGACCACAAACACATCGGATGCGGGTGCGTCCACCTCTCCGCCGCGAGCGAAACTTGTGCTTTTGGCACTGGTCCTCGTAGCGGGCGTAGCGAATCTCAATTTGGCGGTCGTCGGCGTCGCACTTCCCGAAATCGGCGAAGCATTCAATGCATCGCAGACGTCTCTCAACATGATTGCCGTCGGATACTCGCTTGGACTTGCCGCCTCGGTTCTGTACCTCGGTGCGATCGGTGACCGTCACGGGCGCAAGATGATGCTGGTTCTCGGAATTTCATTAGCAATTCCAGCCTCGATGCTCGCGGCTTGGGCCCCGAACCAGAACGTATTGTTCGCTGCGCGGGTGTTCGGTGGCGTAGCGGCGGGAATGGCTTTCCCAACGACCCTCTCTCTAATTACGGCACTTTGGTCTGGATCGCCTCGTATCAAGTCGATCGCCGTCTGGTCTGCGGTCGGCGTAGCCGTTTCCACCCTGGGACCCCTCGTTGGGGGAGCGATTCTTGAGTTTTATTGGTGGGGTTCCATATTCTTAATAACCATCCCGCTTGCTGTTGTGGCGATCTTCCTGTCGGTCCGTTTGGTTCCGAGTCATGTCAATGAGAGCACGGATCCGATCGACAATATCGGCGGTTTTTTGTCAGCAGTCACGATCGGGGCGCTGATAGTTGCGATCAACTTTGTAGCTGTTCCCGACCGCAAACTATTGGTGCTCTGCCTCGCGGCCATCGCAATGGCGGGCGGTATCGGATTTGTGTTTCGGCAGCGGCGTGCGGAGTTCCCGTTATACGATTTACAAGTAGCCGCGAGGCGCATTTTCTGGGTGACGGCGTCTGCGGGGGTCATCGTTTTTGGCGCGCTGATGGCCGCCGCGTTCATAGGGCAACAGTTTCTCCAAAACGTGCTCGGTTACTCGACGTTTCAGGCCGGCGCATCGGTCCTCCCTATCGCCGTCCTTGTGTTGCTCGTTGCACCGCGTTCGGCGACATTCGTTGAAGCGCGCGGCGCTCGGTTCACGATGCTCATCGGGTATTTCGCGTTTCTCTGTGGCTTTCTAACGATGTTGCTCCTCTGGAGCGAGGACAGTCCGTATTGGCACGTCGGTATTGCATACGCGTTCATAGGTATCGGCGCTGGCTTTTGTGGGACTCCTATGTCTCGGTCGCTCACGGCGGCGGCGCCCGTAAAGCGAGTAGGAATGGCCTCTGGAACTGCCGACCTCCAGCGAGATTTAGGCGCGGCGATCATGCAGTCGGCCATGGGCGCATTGTTGACCGCTGGCTACGCGGCCGCAATGGCTGTATCGATAGCCGGAGCGCCAAACGCAGACCAAATCACCGAAACCACGCAATCCCAACTTCAAATGTCCTTCGCTGGAGCTGCGAATGTAGCGAAGGAATACCCCCAGTATGCCGACGCGATAACAACGGCGGCGAAGGAAGCATTCATTCAAGGATCGAACTGGGCATACGCGGTCGGGACTCTGCTCGTTTTGGTAGGCATGGCGCTTGTGTTCTTCTTTTTCCCGAAGCGCGCGGCGGAGGAGAAACTCCTAGCGGACTATCACGATGCCGATACCGCGATCGAAACCTGACCCGTTTCCGATCAAGTCCTTGGTTGTGCGGTTCCTAACGGTCGACGTTCCCGCGACCTATCTTCACGACCGCCACTAAGTCATTTCCGGTGCTTCGCATTTCCAAAATCGCATCGAGACCTATGAGACTCGACGTGAGCGCGCCGTGGGGCGGCGCTTCCTCTGTCCAACCAACGGCTTCGACGGTCACGACGATGTCGTCTGAATCTCGATCGACGGTGACACGGAGTTCGTCGGATCGTTTGGCCAACGCTGCGGTGAGTTCTTGGATAACCCTCAGCGTCGCGAGCGCATCGCGCGCTTCTACTTGGTCGCCGAGTGATATCCCGACCAACTCTCCGTGGGTTCCCACTTCGTCGCGTAACAACTCAAGGTCGAGAGCAACCGCAGAACGAAGTTCGACTAGCACGTCCATGCCTGGACCGATTGTGGAGCCGAGTATCGGCGTACCTGCTAGACGAGCCTGCCTATATCGCTCGAGGGCCCATAGCCCAGATGTCCGCGGGTCGGTGCCGACGCGTCGTACTCGTGCAGTAAGTTCGGCCGTCGTGTGGTGGGCCTCGGACAATTCGGCGCGAAGGGTCGCTGCACGCGTTTCGAGGTGTCGAACCGATCGACGAGACTCGGTGAGCCGTTCGTGCTCGGCCGTCGTGGTGTCTCTCGAGATTCGCAATGCGCGGGCTAAAAGCCCCAATCCAACGCCAGTTATAGCCAGGAGCGTTGCGAACAAGATAATGACCCAACCGGCGCTTGACACTCAGGAGGGTTTAGTCGATGGCGGACACCAACCGGTGAACGGCGCCGTTGCGGTGGTTACTCAATTGTTTCCGCCGATCTGTGAAGATCTTTAGTTGTTGTGTCGATCACCTCTAGCGTGCGCCGAACTTTCTCGATATTTATTCTTGGAGTAACTGTCGCGGCAGGACTGGCGACAGCGATGCCGTCGGTTGCTGCACCCGTCCGCGGTCCCGTCGATATCGCGACTCGAATTGTCGAACTCGAGGCACTTCAGACGGAACGATCCTCACAGGCAGTAGCGGCCACCACTAGGCGTGACGCCGTGCGAAATCGGCTCGCCTCTGATCAAAGACTTCTTGATACCGCGCGAGCTCGTACTGACGCGCTGGGTGTTCGAGCGACAGAAGCATCTGGTCGTTATGACATGGCGCGCGATCGCGTTGGCGCGTTGGCCGCTGCCGCTTACCGCGGTGGAGTGAACAATTCTGATCTCATGTTGTTTCTGGCTTCAAGTGAACTTGGTGATTATGCCTATGACCGCGAGATCGTCGCACGTGTGGTTGAGCAGCAACGCTTGGCAGTTGTTGCAGCGAAACGCGAACGTGCCACCGCTGTAGCCCTAGCGAAGGAGGCGCGCGTTTTGCGCAACCGGCTTATCGGTTCGGTGAGCACGCTCACGCGCGAATTGCAGGTCAGCGAGACTCGGGCTATCGATGCCGAAGTCGCGAACGCTCGTGTAGCGGTATGGCTTGGGCGGTGGCGAGCCATAGAAGGTGGCGTTGCAACCTCGATCTTGGGTGACTCCGGATTGACGGCAGACGAGCTAGTTATGTGGTTTTCCAAAGCGCGGCGCGGTGCGAGGATCACGGTGCCGATGCAAGAACTAACTCGTTTCTATTTGTATGAAGGTTCTACGGCGGGAGTGCGAGGCGATATCGCATTTGCCCAATCGATATTGGAGACAGGCAGTTTTTGGTTTCCCGACAATGGCCAGGTATTGCCGACCGACAACAACTTTGCGGGTATGGACGCCTGCGACAGTTGTACTTCGGGACGCCGCTATCCCGATGCACAAATCGGAGTAAGGGCCCAACTACAACTCTTGCGCGTATATGCAGACCCGAATCTGCGTAACGAGATGCTGGATCCTCCAGCGGTCAATCCGCGCCTGGATACTCACTACCTCAAGGGACGTGTCACGACATGGGGAGGGCTAACTCA
>CAMBEL010000049.1 GCA_945865605.1 Bifidobacterium breve | reverse complement strand
TTCCCTGAATCGCTTCTGGGATTACGTCATCTCGCAGATTGTCAATGAGTACGGTTGTCGCTTCCGCTTGCGGTGCGGATGTAGGTAGGACCGTAATAACGGCGGCCGTAAAGTTTTTGTTCACCAGTGATGGGAGTACGTCTTTGACTCCTGCAGTTTCAGCGACTGCCTCGCGCAGCAGTTCGAGTTGAGCGGAATCGTCGGCATCACTGCGCGGGATAACCACTGCCAATAGCAATGGACCGTTGGAGCCTGGACCGAATGCATCGGCCACGAGGTCGTATGCCTTGCGGGTAGTCGTTTCGGGGCGGTGGTTCCCGGCGTCGCTCATTCCGAGACGCAGCGAAAGCGCGGGGATGGCGAGTGTGACCATCACCACCGTTCCGAGCATCGCGTACACCGCAGGGTGTCGTTGAACTTGTCTACTCCAGCGGAACCACATTGAAGAGCGTGATTGCGATTCGTCTCGATGCAGGCCAGGCACCCTGACTTTGTCGATTGATCGTCCTGTGAATCCGAGCAACGCTGGTAGCAAGGTGACTGACGCCAACATCACGGTTGCTACTGCCAGTGATGCGCCCAATGCGAGGCCCCGCACGAATGAGAGGTTCATTAGGAACATCCCGAGCAGTGAGATGATTACAACGCAACCGGCAAAGAGAACAGCTCGCCCCGAAGTCTCTAGAGCGATCCGAGTCGCGTCTTCGGGTTCTCGCCCTAGATGGAGTTCTGCGCGATAGCGCGTAACAATGAACAGCGCGTAATCGATGCCCACTCCGAGCCCGATCATCGCTGCCATCTGTGGTGCGAACTCGGGAACGTCGACGACGGCTGAAAGCAATGTGAGTCCCCCCACACCGACGCCCAGTCCTAGGACAGCAGTCGCGATCGGAAGTCCCATCGCAATGACCGATCCGAAAGCGACGAGAAGGATCACGATCGCTGCGAGTAATCCGATAATTTCGCTAGACGGCATCTCACGTTCAGCCGCAGCTTCTGCGACGTGCCCACCCGCCTCGATCTGTATACCCGGTTCATTCGCCGAGCGCACGGCTCTGAGCCACTGCACTGCCGTTGCTCGTGGTACATCGAACGCGCGGGTGTCGAATTGAACTCTCGCTACGCCAGTTGTTCCATCGGGTGAGATTCCGAGACCTGGTGGCATTACATACGGGCTGATCACGCCTGTCACGTGGGGCAGTTGCGCTACTTGATCGAAGAGCACTTCCATGTGTGCCTTGACGGCGGGATCGCTTACGCCGGCGTCAGCGATGAACGCGATTTCTCCCGTGTCACCCGACAGTTCCGGGAACCGCTCCTGGAGCATTTCGTATGCTCGTCGCGATTCCACGTCGGGAAGTTGGAACGCGGTCACGTTCGCCCCGCCAAAACTGCGACCGAGAGTTACTACAGCGATCAGTGCCAAGAACCAAAGGCAAAGCACGCGCCAACGGCGCCGGTAACACCATGACGCGATGCGTCCGAGAGTCACTTGTTCTCCGACTGCACCTTGGTGGTTGGGGATCCACGATGCGTGGTCAAGCCTACGTTTCGTTTGTGGGTCTGGATCAAGGCAACGCCGCGCATGTGACTGCAGTCACGCGGCACCAAGTGGCCACACGTCGATCCGTCACACCGCGGTGCCGACTACTTCACCAACCAAAGCGGCTAACGCCATCGCCACTCCGCCGAACACAACAAGGCGCGCAGTAGCGCGACCTGCGCTCGCTCCTCCGAGGCGCGCACCGAGCGCACCGATACCTGCGAGTAGCGCGAGGGTCACGATGCCGACTACGGCTATTCGAGCGCCGTCAGGCGCGATCGCTGCCGCACACAGCGATAGTCCGGATCCGATCGAAAATGAAACCGCGGAAACCACCGCTGCTTGTGTCGGTCGCGACCGCGCATGTTCGTGAAGTCCGAGTTCGTCGCGCAGGTGGGCGCCAAGCGGATCCGAACGCGTCAACTGTTCGGCAACTTCGGCTGCCAGCGCATAATCAAGGCCGCGTTTCACATATATATCTGTAAGTTCTGCCAGTTCGTGTTCTGGGGCGGTGGCGAGTTCATGGCGTTCACGCGAAATATCGGCGAGTTCGGTATCGCGTTGTGCGCTGACGGAGTTGTATTCGCCTGTCGCCATTGACATTGCGCCAGCAACGAGTGCCGCGATCCCGGCGACAAGAATCGCAGTACGACTTGAGTTCGCAGCCGCAACCGCGATGATCAACGCTGAAGTTGAGACAACTCCATCCTGAGCCCCCAGTACTGCTGCGCGCAGCCAGCCGATGCGGTTCTTGCGATGGAGTTCTCCGTGGTTGCGGCTCGGCATTTCGCAAGCATTACGCGCGCGCCGACCCATCGGCGGTGTCATAGAGTTCACGGCCATGCGATCACTGCTTTACGGCACTTCACCAGATCCGGATACCGAGGTAGTCGGGCCTACGGGTAATCCACTGCTCGACATGCTTGCCGTGGTCCCAATGCGCCTAAAAGAGTTGCCTGATCCTGGGTACCTCCTTCCTGACTGGGTCGTCATAAAGCCGAGGCTCACCGGCATCTGCGGTTCTGAGGCGAAGATGGTTTTCCTCGACTACGCGAGCATTCATTCGCCGGACAGGGCTGGATCGTTCTCGGATAATCCGATGAAGGGCTTGATCTCGTTCCCACACGTAATGGGGCATGAGGTTGTCGCGGATGTCGTTGCGTTGGGTCCTGAAGCCGAGGGACTACAAGTCGGCGACCGCGTGGTTCTCAATCCGTGGCTGTCATGTGGGCCGAGGGGCGTAGAACCCGTTTGTCGTGCGTGCGCAGCAGGAGACTTGAGCCAGTGCTGGTCATTCGCGGTAGGCCCCGTCGCTCCAGCAATCCATGTCGGACTCTGTTCCGATGTCCCTGGCGGATTTGGCGAACTCATGTCGGTACACGACTCGATGCTTTTCAAGGTGCCCGATTCGATCACCGACGAACAAGCGGTTCTCGCGGACCCGTTCGCAGTCTCATTACATGGAATCACGCGTAACCCGCCACAACCGGGTAGCAAAGTTGTTGTGTATGGCGCTGGCGCGCTCGGCACATGTGCGCTTGCAATTCTGAAGGCGTTGTTCCCCGACGTCGAGGTGATGGCCGTTGCTCGCTTTGACGCGCAACGCGCGCTCGCAGAGAAGTTGGGGGCACGGACAGTCGCGCCGGAGCCGCGTGACGAACTAATTGCAACGATCGCCGAATGGTCGGGTGGAGTTTTGCTCCCGGCCGATGGACTACCGATGGCCTTCCCGGGCGGCGTTGATGTGGTGTACGACACGGTCGGAATGGCAGAGACTCTCGAAGTTGGAGCGCGCGTTCTTCGTGCACGCGGCACGCTCGTGAAACTCGGTATGGATGGCCCCGCGCGATGGGAAGACACCCCCGTGTATTTCAAGGAGATCACATTCACCGGTTCCAATGCTTTTGGGTTTGAAGATGTGGATGGAGAGCGTAAGCACGGGATCCAGCACTATCTAGACCTGCTCGAGTCGGGGCGGATTGACCTGACGGGGATGCTCACGCATACGTTCCGTCTGGACGAGTGGAGGGCCGCGTTCACGACGATCGCGACGCAGGGCGAAACCGGGGCTATAAAGGTGGCCATCGACCAACGTTGATCAAGTGCCCGCGGGAAAACAGCGTCTAGTTCCCTAGTACGATTCCATGGTCGCGGCTTCCTTTTTAGTGGCGCGTCAATGGGAACCAAAAACGGGGGAACATGAGGTCCGGTTGTAAAAGGCTAGTCGTGGCAGGCGTAGTCGCACTCGTCGCGTCGGGATGTGGTTTCGTAGTTGTTCACAATGCGAACCCCGGAGTGGCTCCGGATGCAATCGTCATTGTGACGCCGGAGAACCGCGTGCAACTGACCACAGCGGAGATCGAGTCCGTCGAAATTCGTGCCGACCTAAAAGGCGTTGACGATGGATCTGTGGCAGTAAGTATCGATACCGGTGATCGCTGGGGCGATGCAATAGACATCACCGACGCCATGACGACGCTCTCTCAGTCTGAGGTGGTCGGACTGCTCGATTCAACGTTGATAGAACCCGGCATCACGCGGGTAATTGTCAAGGCGCTCGTAGGTGGCATGCCCATCATGCGCGATGTCGTGTTCTCTTATGAGCCCGGCATAGATGTATCTCTGGCGGACCGTTGTGAAATTCTCGGTCAGAGTCGTTGCCAACTGCCGTTCCCGAGCGATTATCTAACGGTTGAAGATCCATCAACTGACACCGGTCGCCGCGTCGCGCTTCATCCCGAGGCGATGGCGCAGAACACAAGCGGAGTGAAAATCGATGCGACCGAGATGAATCGCAATGATGGTTTCTCCGTGGGCGCAGCGGCCGTGACATTGATACCCGGTCTCGACCTGAACGTCACAGGAGCCGCGCCGATTACCGACTTGGGCAGTTCGTTGGATAGTGACCAGCCAATTGTTTTGCTCGATGCCACAACGGGTGAGCGCCATCCTTTTTGGGCGGAACTTGACTCGAACGCAGCAAGCGACGAGACGCGCACCCTGATCATTCGTCCGGCACGCAACTATCCCGAAGGCCATCGGATGATTGTCGGCTTGCGAAACTTCAAGCGAGCCGATGGAACAACAATTGAGCCGAGCAGAGCGTTCCGTGTTTATCGAGACTTCGTTCCCACATTCATTCCCGAGATCGAAAACCGCAGGATTGCGATGGACGGCATCATGGGACGCTTGGGCGATGTCGGTGTGGATCGCAGGGAACTCTTTTTGGCATGGGATTTCACAGTCATCTCAGAGCGAAGTCTGAGCGAGCGTTCGCTGCACATTCGCGACGAAGGATTCGATTCTCTCGGGGGCGCGGCTCCGGAGTTCAACGTCAGCGCTGTGCAAGACAATGTCGACCCGACGGTGTGGCGTCGGATCTCGGGTACCTTTTCTGTGCCGAATTACCTGACTGGAACTGGCGCGCCGGGTTCTCGATTCAATTACGCACCAGGTTCAGGTCCCGACGCGTTGCCCGCGCGCAATGGCGACTTCTCCGCTCAGTTCGTTTGCAACATTCCGCGGTCGGTAACAAGCGACGGGAACGACCCCGTTGTACCGGGACGCGCGATTGTCTATGGCCACGGATTGCTGGGAAGCAAAGAGGAAGTCAACTCACTTGGTTTCCAGGCGAACCAGTTTCGTGCAGTTATGTGCGCGACAAGTTGGATCGGAATGTCTAGAGAGGATCTCGGAAACGTCGCCGGAATCCTTAACGACATGTCTGGATTTCCGACCCTCGCCGACCGGCTACAACAGAGTTTCCTCAATCAGATGTTCTTAGCTCGGCTGATGAAGGACCCGGCCGGGTTCTCGAGTGACCCTGCCTTTAGAGCAGGATCGGCATCATCGCCTGCAATCGCGACGGGAGAGGTCTTCTTCAACGGCAATAGCCAAGGCGGAATTGTTGGTGGCGCCGCAACTGCTCTTTCGACCGAGTGGACTCGGGCGGTTCTTGGCGTTCCAGCGATGAACTTCTCTGTGCTACTCACCCGCAGTGTGCACTGGGATGGCTTTGGTGCGGTGGCACGCGCTGCGTATCCCGACGACGTAGATCAGGTTCTCAATCAACAGATGGTCCAGATGTTGTGGGACCGTGCGGAAGCTAACGGCTACGCGCACCATCTCACTAGTGATCCGCTACCGGGAACGCCGCCGCACACCGTGATGTTGATCGAAGCTTTTGGGGATCACCAGGTCACAAACGTTGCGACCGAAACTGAGGCCCGAACAGTTCCCGGCATGCGCGTGTGGAAACCCTCGTTAGCCGCAGGGCGTAGCCCCGATGTCGTTCCGGTTTGGGATATACCAGCGCTCACGAGTACCGACTTACCGTTCACAGGAAGCGTCTTAGTCATTTGGGATTGGGGAACCCAGGCTCCGCCAACTACGAACACTCCTAATCGCGCTGGGGCAGATCCGCACGGTATTGGATTCGGCGAACCACGTGTTTTGTCTCAGGTCGATCAGTTTCTACGCACGGCAGGCTCGTTCATCGACTTCTGCTTTGGTGGCCCTTGCCAGGGTTGAGCCGACGCTTAGGTTGCTAGCGCCGGATCCTGAAATTGACGAGTTCTCCGACGGTCGGCGGATCGACCGTTTAGCGCGCGCAACGCGAGTGCACCCGTGACGAGCGCGGTGAGTGCGCCGAGGAGTAGCCCTGCGCGAGGGCCTATCAGTTGAGAAACCGCACCGACAATCGGTCCACCAATTGGCGTGCTTCCAATGAATGCAACGGCGAACAAGGCCGCGACCCGACCTCGAAACTCGGGCGACGAACGCGATTGCAAAAGCGCGCCAGCAGAAGAGAGGAACGCGACGCTCGTCGCTCCCACTGGCAAGAGAACGACCATCAACACCTGAAGCGAAGGCGCGAAAGCTGCAAAAAGCATCAGAAAACCGAAGATCAAAGCGGACCTGATGACGAAGCGGGTGTTGGCTTGTTCTCTATGTGCCACAACGAGCGATCCGACCAATGCTCCAATACTCATTAGTGCATACATCGACCCGAATGTTCCAGCGTCACCGCCGAATGTCTTTTTTGCGATCAACGAGAGAGTTATCTGGAAGTTGAAACTCAAGGTGCCGATGAATGCTGTCATCAGAAGTGTCGTACGTAGGGCCGGCATCGACCACACGTACGCAAACCCTTCTCGAATCTGACCCTTTGCTCTGACTACCGGCATCGAACGTTGGATAGCGGTTAGATGCATCAATAACAGTGCGGCGATCAACGCGAGAAATGAAACTCCATTAATGAAAAAACACCAGGCGATTCCGGTCGCAGCGATTATCAGACCGGCTACGGCCGGACCGACGATGCGCGCGGCGGTGAATGCAGAACTATTGAGGCTTACGGCGTTCGCAGCGTGTTCTTCGGGCACGAGTTCTGTGACGAACGATCGTCGTGCCGGACTGTCTAACGCCGTAAGGCATCCGAGAAGGGACGCGAATATGTAGATCATCCAAAGTTCAGCGAGGTCTAAAGCAACGAGTGTTCCTAGAGAAGCAGCCAAGAACATCGAGATCACAGATGTCGCTATTAACAACTTGCGTTTGTCGACGCGGTCGACGATCAATCCTGCCCATGCACCACCTAATAACACGGGCAAGAACTGCAATGCCGTTACCGTCCCTAAAGCAATTCCGCTTCCGGTGATCGACAGAACGAGCCAAACCTGTGCGATCTGTTGCATCCAACTTCCGCTGGCGGAAATGATCTGCCCGGCTAGGTATAGGCGGAAGTTGCGGGTAGAGAGAGAACGAAAAGTCTGGCGGCTCGCGCGCCGAATACGTGTCATTCGAGGACGCCTTCGAGAATTTGAGCAGCGCGCTCAAGCGTTGCACGGTCGGCACTAGAAAGGTCGCGTAGCCGTCGTTCAAGGTACGCATTCTTGCGTGAGCGACTTTTTTCGAGGAGTTTGCGGCCAGCGACTGTGACCTCGACTCGCACAACGCGTCGGTCGACTGTATCGACTTGGCGCTTCAGGAGTCCCTGGTCTTCGAGGCGATCTACAGCGGCGGTAATCGTGGGAGGTGCGACCTGCTCGACCTTTGCAAGCGCGCCAAGAGTCATCGGTCCAGAGCGCTCGATCGTGGAAAGAGCAGCGATCTGAGTCGGTGATATGCCAGCGAGGTCCGCTTGTTGGCGCAACCGTCTGGCCAGTCGCGTGACGACTAGCCGGATTCGGGATGCGAGGTCAAGGTTGGCGGAAGTATCAATCTGTGTCATTGTTTAGACTAACTAATTAGTCTATCTAAACAAGTTTGTCAAGTCGTTTTATTGTCGTCGCCGCCTACGTAGTCGATTAGGCGGCCAAATCGGAACCCCTCAGAGCGCGCCTTAGTGATAATGAGTTTCAAGTTTTCTGCGAGATCTAAGCGGAAATGCATGAGGATGATGTCACCTTCTACGAAGTGTCCCTCGGGCAGATCGAGTCGTCCGTTGTTCGTTGCTCCTTGCCACACGATCACCGATCGCAACCCGCACGATGCCGCGGCCTTGCGCGTTGTCGCGTCCCACCCGCCATACGGCGGTCTGAACAATGTTGGCCTACGTCCGAACATCTCAGTGAAGAGATCGTTAGTGCTGCACACTCTGGCTTGCTGTTCCGAGAATGAAAGGCCGCGCAGCGATTCGTGAGTTGTTGTGTGCGCATCGACTGTCGCTAGGCCGGAGTCGACGAGTTCGCGAAAGTAGGCCTGCCCATCTTTAGCCGGTCCGGGATTTATGAATAGAGCTACTGGGATTTGTTCACGCTTCAGGATTGTCACAACTGCTGGATCTCTAATCATTCCGTCGTCGATAGTTAAAAAGATCACCTTGTCCGCCGTAGGTACTCTGCTCACGACTGGCGCTGAACCATCGGTGCCGATTAGGGGGGAGTCGGGTGAGGGGTGAGCGAGCGGCAGCGTGGTCGTCGTGGTTGGTGGTGGTGGTGGTGGTGGGGTAGAGGTTGTCGAGTCGGCAATTGATTGCTCCGAAGTTCGGGTACTTGGTGCGGCACTCGAGGTGCTCGGTTGCGCTAGTGACGCGAATGCGAAGGAGAAAGTGATTGTCATTGTCGAAATGAAGAGACTGATCCAGATGCTGCGGGGCATATGTAACTCCTAGGAAGACGAGCATTCTAGATGTTGGGAACGCGCACATTCATTCGGACATGACATGCTGCCAACATGTCTGACGCAGTTGTGGAGATGCGCGAATGGGGCTTGGTGTGCCTCGATGAACTTCAACGGATCGTTGTGGTGTCGCCACACCTCGACGACGCGGTGCTCGGTTGTGGGCGCCTGCTTGCTCGCCACCCTGGTGCGACTGTCGTGACACTGTTTGCGGGTGGACCTGCAGAGTATTCCCAAGCACCGACGCGTTGGGATGAGTTAGCTGGATTCAAGGCAGGTGATGATGTCCTTGAGATGCGGCGCGAGGAGGATCAGCGGGCACTTGGCGAACTCGGCGCTGCTCCTGTGTGGCTTGACTTTGTTGAACATCAGTATCTGGAGCGACCGGATTGGGTAACCGCTCCTGCAACCGTCGATGTTCTTGAAGCGGCTATTCGCGCGGCGCGGCCGACTGGAAGATCGACGCAAAGTTGGAAGCGCCGGAGCAGCACTGGCGGATCGAGCCTCCACCTGACGGATGGGAAGCGTTGTCCACGGTTTGAAGCCAACAGGCCTAGGCCGTGGCCCAGTGTTGTTCGAGCTCTAGTGCGGCTTCCTTCGCGCGTTCCGATGGCCACCAGTGAGAACATTCGTTGAAGACCAACAGCCGCGCATTAGTTCGCTCGGCTTGACGTTCGGCGAAACGCGGTGGACAGTACGGATCGTCCGCTCCCCACATGACAAGTGCTGGACGCTGGTCCATTGCCTCGACAGATGCTTGCCATTCAGCACCGACGGCAATGGCGGACCGATATAGAGAAAGAATGCAACGCCCCATCCGTTCATCGAGTTGCTCTGCCTGCGAAGTGGCGAGGGCTGGTGGCGCTCCACCTGTGACGAACATCGCTGCACGCGCTTCGGACGGCTGGCCTAAGAGCGTGCTGAAAATCTGTTCGCCGACTTCTTGTTGTTGCCACGCCTGCGCCATTGGGTGCCACTCGTACTCGGCATCTAATGGTCCGCTGCCACTGGCGAGGGTCTTCACGAGATCTGTCCGGAGAGCGGCAACGCGCTGTACCAAAATCGCACCCCAATCGTGGCCTACGAGGTCGACCGGTTCACCGAAATTCTCTAACTCGACGATCAACCAATCGATGTAGTCCTCTTTGGTGGCGTTGAAGTCCGTAGGTGTCTCGCAACCGAATCCGGGAAGCGGCAGCGCAATGACATCTTTCCGTGAGAGATGGCCAATCAGCGGCTTCCACATGCCAGCTGTGTCGGGAACTCCGTGCACGAAGACTGCTGGCACTGTTCGCTCCTCGATTCAACCGCGGATTATTTCGGCGATGATGGCATCTAGAGCTGCTTCGGCGAGCATCGCGATTTCGGAATCGGCGCGGTCCTGGATTGGGTGAGGGACAAATACCCGTGCCGGATTAGCGCCGATGGCAATGGCCTGTGTCTCGGCTGCGATGACGAACTCGGATGATGCTACGAACACTCCGGGTACACCAAGTGCTTCGAGGTTCACGATGTCGTGCACACTGCACGACGTACACGATCCTCAATCAGCCAGAGCCTCGATCACGACGTCGCACTTCGTTGAAATCTCATGGCGAAGGTCGATCGGCGCAATTTTGGTGAAGGTTGGTTTTGAGAAACGCAATACCGAATACGAGCGTTCCACCAATAACGCTTCGATCCGGTCGAGGAACACATCTCCGCGCGCCTTCTTTATGTCGAGCAAGCCGATCGTTATACCTTCGAGCGAGAGAGGTCGCTCTGCGCGTTCGCGCGTGGTGGGCGCAGACTCACTGGTCGGATCTAACAGGTATGTCATTGACCGATCTCCAGAGTTACGGACTCGCTACCGAGCGAGCCACCTACCCATCCTCCCACGATCGCGGAAAACAAACCGGCCCCACCGCCTGCATGCGCGATTAGCAGCCCGCGTTCGCGGAATTTGGGCAACTGCATTTCGCTGAGTTCCTCAGGCATACCCTCCATGATCTCGCGGCTCCCTCGCGAGTGTGCGGAGCCATTGAGTAACAACAACCCTTCGAGTTCGTCACGAAACTTCTTGCGGGACCATCCACCTTCTTCAAATACCCGTAGATGTTCCGGCGAGATGATCAACATCGCATCGAACGCGACAGCCAGTTTTGGGTGTGCTGTGGTGAGGAGACACTCGGCGATCGAGCGCGTTAGTGATTCAGGAGTTCTCGACAATTGGTCGACCACGCCGCGCACTCCTTCGCCGGCGAAAATCGTCACTGCATTTTGTGCTGGAGCGAAGCCGCGTTCGGTCGCAATCGTTCCCCAGCTAGTTCCCTCGTGTTCAGCGAAACAAAATGTGTACTTCCCCGGTTGGCCGAGCGTCGCGCGATCGACGCCACCCGGGCGGCCACCGCCGACATTGCGGATAACCAACTGAAGTGCTCGGCCTATCGTCGCGTTGGCGCGGTTGCCTTGGCCGAGAGCATTTATGCCGCTGTTCATGCCGATCGTCTTACTGATTGGACCGTTCACTATCACGACCGGTCCGCTGAAGTATGTCGTGGCTAGTAGTCCGTGCATGTTGAACGTCTCTGTGCAGCTCGCCTCGACGGCAGCCAGAACGACTGGCAGGTAGTCGGGACGACAACCTGCCATGACGGCGTTGATCGCAACCTTCTCGACAGTGCACTCAACAAGATTCGGCGGGACAACGGCGACAATGTCGTGTGGTGCCCTATTAGTCCCATCCAACATTCTCGCTACGCGCAGAGTTGTTGGAGGGACCAGCGGCAATCCGTCGGACCACCCTCGATCAAACATTGCTTCGAACTCGTCTTCTTCCTCGCCTATCGGGATGCTGCGTGAAGAGAGAGCTGCGGCGCGGTCTGCGAGGGCGCGTGCTTCGGCTATCGCTGGTTCCTGAGTGCGCGATCCACAACCTGGCCTGAAGGGAGCTAGTCCAACTCCCAGGTCGGAGACTCCACAAATCTCTTCCCAGTGTTCACGGCTCCATCCGACGGTGCGTGCCACCTCGATGCCGTTCTTAAATCGTAAGAGCGTGGGTACCGCTTCGATATTTAGTGCGAACGAGACTCCGAGGTCCGTGTCATCGAGTGACCCGCGCGTCGATTCAGGAAACAGGGGATCGTCTTGCGAATAGATGGTCAATGTCAGACCTAACCGCTCGCGCATGTCTGCGAGTACGGGTGCGATTAATACGCAAGTAGGGCAATCGCGCTTCACGATTGCTACTAAGCCGTCTGGCTGTATCACCCCGCCGAGCTCAATTTCTACGCGAGCCGTTGAACGATGAAGTCGATCGCGCGAGTGACTGTCTCTACGTCGTCTGGTTCAATCGCTGGAAACATCGCGATGCGTAGTTGGTTGCGTCCAAGTTTGCGGTACGGCTCGGTATCCAATACGCCATTGGCGCGCAGCGCTGTCGCGATGTCGGCTGCATTGATCGACTCAGCGAAATCGATCGTGGCTACAACTGTGCTGCGTTCGGTTGGGGTGACTACATACGGAGTCGCGACCTCACTTGCTTCGGCCCATCCGTAGAGAAATTGCGCGCTTCGATCGCAGCGTTGTGCGCACCACTCGAGCCCGCCGTTGGCCAACATCCACTCGACTTGATTGGCAAGTAGGAACAGCGTCGCGAGCGCAGGGGTGTTGTAAGTCTGATTAAGGCGTGACTGTGCGAGTGCGATTGTGAGGTCAAGACTCGCCGGTGTCCAGCGCCCGGTTGCCCCGATGCGCTCGATGCGGTCAATTGCGGCAGGAGAAGCGGCGGCCAACCAAATTCCGCCATCTGACCCGAAACTTTTTTGAGGTGCGAAGTAATAGACATCGCATTGCGTCGCGTCGAAACGCAATCCACCAGCGCCGGAGGTAGCGTCGATGAGCACGAGCTGGTCATCAGTCGCGCCGACGGGACGGGTTATGGGGAGCATCACACCGGTCGATGTTTCGTTGTGCACCCAGCAGTAAGCGTCTACGTCGGCACTCGCAACCGCGCTTGGTCGCGTGCCAGTTGGACTTTCGATGACGATGGGCTCATTGAGGTGCGGCGCGGCGGCGACGGCCGTCGCGAATTTGGCGGAAAACTCCCCGCACACGAGGTGTTGGCTGCGTTTCGCAATTAGTCCGAAGGTTGCGGCATCCCAGAAGGCGGTCGTGCCGCCATTGCCAAGGAGCACTTCGTATCCATCGGGGAGGGAAAAGAGTGCAGAGAGGCCGGAGCGAACGCGCCCGACCACCGTTCGGACGTTTTGCTGTCTGTGTGATGTCCCCATGAAGTTGTGCGCGTTTGATGCGAGAGCGGTGATCGCATCGTCGCGCACCTTGGATGGCCCAGACCCGAAGCGGCCGTCGCTCGGACGAAGTTCGGCCGGTAAGAGAATTGTTTGTGGATCGGTGTTCACCCAACGATCCTACGTCTCCCCCGCGGACCCACCCCGAGTGTTCTCGGCACGTTCCGGGCCCTTATAGGGCCTCGAACGTGCCGAGAATGGCTTGCGGCCGGTCATTGCCCTCATCGAGTCGGGATTTAGTAACGCGAAGACCACATGACCGATGACCGCGAGCAATGTCACCAGTGCAAACCAGTCATGTACGAAGGTCGCGCCGGTCCTCCAATTGAGGGAGAACGGTTCGTACCAACGCATCATGCTGCCAGTGCCGACGAAGACCACAACCACCGCCATCAGAAACGACGCGTTTACCTGCTGACCCCGGTTGAATTTTTCTCCTCCCGACAGGAGGCGGCGTACGTCGGCCCTTAGAGGCAAGCCCCACCGTGGAATTACCGCGGCCAAAAAGAGGACAGCGATCCCGAGCCCGCCGTATACGTGAAGAGCACGCACGAGTTCGCGCCGGCCGACGATGGCCGATAGTTCGCCGACATAGAGGATTGCACCGGTCGCCATAACGAGTGCGAACAAGGCGGCGTTTATCCAGTGGAACCACCGTTCGGCCCGATGAAACCGCGCCACGTTGAGGACGGCCTCGCTGCCTGCAGCTTCTACGACATGATCAGATTGCATCGTCATCGCGACCGTTTGATCTCCCAACCCATGCATCGACGTCATACCCGCGCAATTCCCAGTATCCGGGCTCGACTTTGGCAACGAGTTCGATGCTGTCCATCCACTTGATGCTCTTGTAGCCATACATCGGCGCGACATAAAGGCGAACGGGCCCGCCATGAGCGGCTGAGATGTCTTTCCCCTCGAGTTGGTAAGCGACTAACACGTCGTCGCGCATGGCTTGGCGCAAGGTGAGACTCTCGGTGTATACGCCATCGAAGCTGGTGAAACGGACTGCCTTGGCTTCATCGTTCACGCCCGCCTTCTCGAGCAAGTCCCGAAGTTTTACGCCTCGCCAAAGCACGTCGCGCACACGCCAGCCCGTCACGCATTGGAAGTCACGCGTTAGTGATGTGGGGGACATCGCGAGAAGGCCGACGTAGTCAATGGTGAATGGCGCATCGACGAGCCCAGCAACTTGAAGTTTGTACTGGCTCTTTGGCATCGAAGGCAACTCAGCGGTCACGGTGTAGATGCGAAATCGCCCGACTGGGACAAGACCGGAGAGGCCGCTGCCGTCTTTTTCTAGGATGGGTGCCAGGGCGCGTTCGAGCCAGCCTTGCGCTCGGGAGCCAAAGACAACTCCGACGGCGCCCAGGGCCAC
>CAMBEL010000048.1 GCA_945865605.1 Bifidobacterium breve | reverse complement strand
CTTCGAGGTCGTGCCTTGTAGCGACATCGGCCCAACCGACCGGGGGTAAGTGTTGCATCAAGGAGTCGGTCACCTCCGTGCCGAGTTTCTCTTCCAAACCGAGGTACATCAAATGACGAGTTCGTTCGTCGATCACCATCGTACGCCTCCAGGGGCATGCAGGAACAAGGGTTGGGGGAAGCGCTTCGAGATCGTGTCACGCGGGTGCGACAGGAAGGGTGGTCAGGATGCTGACCGCTTCCCGGTTCGTTCACTCTGGTTCGGGGGCGGCCATGCCAAGGAGTTCGCGTGTGTCTTGCGGCGCAATGATTGTCAGCCACGTTCGCGGTCGGCTAACCGCTACGTACAACACGTCAGACAACCAGACGGTCGTTGCAGGTTCCAAATTGACGGCGATGACCGCTTCCCACTCCGTACCCTTGAGCCGGTGAGCCGTCTCGCACACAATAACTCCTTCATCGCGGTCGTCCCACCTGCACAAACGGGCCGCAACAATCGGTGGATCCAACAATTCGTCCCGTAGGTCTGCTCGCGTCGTGATTACAGCGATGGACGACGGCGCAAGGCGATGCTCCCGAAGCAACGCCAATAGTTCGCGGCCGAGTCTCTTGCGCACATCCTTGATCGTCGTGGCTTCCACGAACCTGACCGGATTTCCGACAGGACTAGCCGCACTAGGCGATCCGCCCCCGAGAGGTTTCGCGACTGCTGCAATGGCTTGTGTATTGCGGCAATTGGTGACCAAAGGAAATCGTACCCACCCCTCGTCGTCTTCAGCTTCAACCCGATAAAGGTTTTGCCCAGAGTCACCGATCCGATACAAACGATTAGCGCCGTTCGGATCTAGTAGCCCGTCAATCGCAGGAAACCATTCCGAGCGGATGTCTTGCACTTCGTCGAGGATGATTGTGTCGTATCCATCTCCGAGTTGGTCTCTGTGGTCAAAGAGTGCCTCTGGAACTTCCTCCTGCCAGAACTCGTGCGTCGGTTTATCGGGGGCAACGAATCCGCACGGTTCAAGGAGTCGCAACGCGACGTCATGAAAGCTGCCAGCCGTCACCATCGGATCATCCTCGAATGCGACCTCGAAGATCGCCCCCATTGGTTTGTTGTAACACAACAACAACACCCGTTCCTCTCGCTCGGCGGCTCTGCGCGCCCATTGAATGGCGAGGCGCGACTTCCCCGATCCCGCGGGTCCCTCTACCCAGACGCGGAGATTCACGTCGAGCAACTCTGCGGCTTTCAGGATGCGCTCTGTCTCCTCATCAAGTTTGCGCGACATCGCACCGAGCTGCGGTGCAAGGTCTTCACGAAACTCCAATGTCGGGCGCAACGCGCGCACCATGATGTTCATCGCCCGATCGCTAACGCGACGGTTCTTAGGGAGCATCGCTTCTAACGAGCGGTCTAGCCATGCTAAATCGTTACCTGTAATTACCATCTTCGGTTCCAGGTCTGGCCCCATACTTTCCGCGGGCAGCGTTGTCGCATCCGGGAACGCAACTGCATGCGTTATGTAGAGAGAGCGCACTCCATCGGTCTCACAAGCGCGGTTGATCTTGCGTACAAGAACGTGTTTCGCGTTTACTGCCTGCTCCACCGGACTACGCGTCAGTGGTTTGCCGTTCTGATACCAAATACCTTCGACAACAGTAATCTTGCCGCCCTTCACCTCGATCACCACCGCTCCGTACTCGGGATGCATAACCACGATGTCGGCTTCGCCATCGCGACCACGTTCTACAAAGGGAACGTGCGGCAGGACGAGCCACGAGATATCAGTGTTTTCGAGCAACGCGCGCACGACACGCTGTTCGGATTTTTCAAGAATCGAAAGATCAAAGTCTGCGGGGATCAGGCTGCCCATCGCCTGGCAGTCTGCCCGATATCGGCGACCCCGCGCGGCGGTTACCCCGATGTGTCGTAGGCCTGTGCAACAATCGCATTGTTAGCGGTGGAACGAGGGGCCATGCCAGGTTACGCAGTAATAGACACTGAGACCACCGGGTTCGGTGCCACCGACAGGGTGATCGAGGTAGGAGTGGTACTGCTGAACGACCGGCTGGTGCATGAAGGCGAATGGTCCACGCTGATCAACCCCGGGCGCGGTCCCGGCCCTACTGAGGTTCATGGCATCACCAGCGCGGATCTCATTGGTGCACCTGCATTCAAAGACATGGTGAATGACCTGATGGATGTGATAGCTGGTCGCACGCTGGTCGGTCACAACCTCAAGTTCGACATTCGAATGCTTGGCTACGAACTAACTCGGTGCGGAATGCCTGGACTACCCGATGGCCTTTGCACATTGAAGATCGCCGGGGGCACATTGACTGTTGCTTGCAAAGCTGCAGGCGTCCAGATCGTCAACAAACACCGCGCGTTGGGAGATGCGAGAGCAACTGCAGAGTTGTTCCGGTATCACTGGAGCGGGATGACATCGGAAAGCAAACGCCTTGCGATGTGAGCGGCTGGCATTGGGTACGCGGCTCGTTGATGGCCCACATTCCCCGGTCTAGGTGTGGGCAGACGACTGTCGCAACCCGCGCTAGCGCCAAACCCCGAACCGCGACGGACTCACTTCATGACAACTGATGCGTTATGGACTGGTACATGGAATACCGCAAGGCAACCGCTGCCGACGGCACCGAAATCCGCCCGCGCTAACACGATTCCGCGGAACCCTCTACAATGGTTCAGGTTTAAATCAGCGAGATAACTAGTCCTGTGGAGATCGCCACAAAACACACCTTGTGATCGCGAAAGACCGACCGGGCTAGCGAAGATAGTTCCGTCGCGTCGGCTGTCTGGCGCCCGAGACGTTCCGCGTTGCCAACGGTATGCGTCACCGCCAAGCCCACAGCACCCACCATCAACACGAATGGTGTTACCGATTTCCACAACGGGATGCCCCCGACGAATATCACTGCCCCATGAGCCAAAACAGAGGCGACCATCATGACTAACACGAGCCGGTTCATAGGGTTCGCACCCTTGGTGACTCGCGCGTAGTAGGTGGAGATAGAGGCGAGCGCGTCAGCAGGGACGTCGCCGCTCTTGGTCTCCCTAACCTGCACATCAAACATCATGTCGAACCAGAGCACGGCCAACAAAAACCCAGAGCAAATAGCAGAAATCATTCGCATGTCTATATCCGGAGTCTCATGTACAGGGACACTGTTGGACGAAATCATCAACGAAGTGCCACGATGCTTGTTATGACTGATCGAAACTGCCAAGTCCGATGAAGAAGCCAACGCGTGTCGCGATACTTACGGCAATGCAGATCGAACTTGATCCCATCGTGCACAAGCTCGGCCTGACCACAACCGAAGAAGGCGTCTACCGCGGCAACTTCGGAACGATCGAAGTAACAGCGTTACTCACCAACATGGGCATGGCTGCCGGAGCCGCTGCGGCAGAAAAGGCGATCGCGCTCGACGTAGATCGCGTACTTGTAGTCGGCATTGCTGGCGGGCTAATACCCGATACTCCTATCGGAACGGTCATCCGTCCCGAGATTGTTTTCGACCGCATGCAAGGCACGGCATATCACCCGCTCTGGCCAGACGGTGTCAAAGCGAATGGCATCCTCAGCAGCAGCGACGACTTCATCACCGACGACGCGGTGCTCGATGCCATGCGCGGTGACGGCGTGATCGCCCTAGACATGGAGACCGCTGCCGTAGCGGCCACTTGCGATAACACGGGCGTGGCGTGGTCCGTCCACCGCTCCATTAGCGACCGTCCAAGCGATGGACTCCTCGACGAGGCCATCTGGTTCTTCACTCACCCTGACGGCAGTGCAGACCCCGCCGCGCTCGCTGAGTATTTGAGCGGAGACCCGCTGCGCGAAGGGCGCCTCGCACAAATTGCCCGTGACACCGAACTCGCGACGAATGCTTGTGCCGACGACGCTATTGCAACTCTCAGATAGAGAGCAGTGTCATAGTCGCCTCGACTATCACCAGCAACCCGACAATGATCGTGATCCATGACATCGCAGCGCGTCGGTGTGCCATTGCCTTCCTAGTAAATGCCGTGAATCGCTGCAACGCCAGTCCCGAGCGCGTAGTCCACAAGATCAGTGCGAGTGGGATACCAGTCGCCAGCAATGCATACAAAAATAGACCCGCTACGCGTCCACTCATAGAAACTGAACTGGCCGCCAATGCGAACGATGCGAGTACTGGACCCTGGTAGTCCGCTACAACAATTCCTGCGACGAAAGACTGCTTAGGTTTTAGCGCGCGGAGCCGTTCCAGAGCGTGCGGTATCTCGGGGATCGGCTTGCGAGGAGGCCTGCGCACAAGTAGACCGAACACGACAAGAGCGACGCCCAGAACAAGTTGAATCCAAATAAACGCCTGCCCGAGATTTGAGAGTGGGTCGACTCTCCCGCCAAGAAGCGCGCCCGCCCCGAACACGAGACACGTCTGAATGAGAAAAGCACCACAAAGGAACGCGTAACCGTTTGCGCGCGGTCGCTCGCCACCCATAACGATCAGCACGCCCATCAATGTGATCGGCTGCGTGCCGCTTATGAGGCCGCACACCACAAGCGTGCGCGCCAGATCATCCATAACGGGCTCTTGTATTCACCGACAACTGACGTACCAGCACGCTCTCAAACTTCCATGTGGTCTAGTAATGCACCGGAACGCTATCGAGTGCCACTATGGGCACCACCCATCCAACGCCAGATGATGGCGTTGATCAACCAGACTTTCCAGTGAGGGCCAACCATGGAAACACCTTCTCGCAACTTCGCAGGACTCGACCACCAATTCGCACCCCTCGGCGTGGGCACATGGGCGTGGGGCGACAGTGCCACCTGGGGCATGGGCAGTTACGACGCCTCCTTGACCGAGGCCACCATCGCGGAAGCATGGCAAGCATCGCTCGACGCTGGCATTGCGCTCTTCGACACTGCCGAGGTTTATGGCAATGGCGAGAGTGAACGCATCATTGGCAGGTTGCTGGCGGCCGAACCAGCACGACGATCATCTGTCGTACTTGCAACCAAGTTCATGCCGTCACCATGGAAACTCAACGTGCGCGGTGCGCTACGCGACGCGCTCGTTGCCTCGATCGATCGACTTGGTGTCGACCGCGTTGACCTTTACCAAATACACGGACCAATCAGCCTGCGTTCACACAACGCTCTCGCAGACGCGCTTGCAGCAATAGTTGCCGAAGGACTCGCTAGCGCTGTCGGCGTTGCGAACTATTCGGTCAAAGAGATGACTTCTATGCACGGCGCGCTGAGCGCGCGGGGCTTACCGCTCGCATCGAATCAAGTTGAGTACTCCCTGTTGCGACGCCGCCCTGAGACGACCGGATTGCTCGACGCGTGCAGTCGCCTCGGCGTAGTGCTTCTCGCATATTCGCCAATCGGACAAGGCCGACTCACGGGTAAGTATTCCGCTACCAACCCGCCGCAAGGTCGGCGCGGTTTCTCCGACCATCCCATGGAACAGATCGCCACCGTTATTACCGAACTGCGTCGAATTGGCGAAGCTAACGGCGGACGCACTCCAAGCCAGGTCGCACTGCGTTGGTTGATTGACAAGGGTGCCCTTCCAATTCCCGGGGCGAAGAACGCAGCTCAAGCGACGGAAAACGCTGGCGCGCTCGGATGGACATTGCCCGCCGACGACCTGGCCGCACTCGATCAGGTATCACTTGTTGGAACGCGCACACTTCAAGGGCGCGTCTGGCAACACGGGTAAGCATCGACAGCGGCAAGCAATTTATCGCGTTCTCGTGCATCAAGAAAGGACGACAACACCGAATTGCGCGCGACGGCACGCATCTCTTCGGGAGCCATTGCCAACGCTTGCGAGGTCTGTATGTAGTTCTCTGCGATGTAACCACCGAAGTATGCAGGGTCATCAGAGTTGATCGAAACACGTAGTCCACTTTGCAACATTGCATGCAAGGGGTGCTCGCCGAGCGACGGGAACACGCGCAACTTCACATTGGACAAGGGACATACCGTGCACGGGACTTGTTCAGCAACAAGGCGATCTACCAACTCCGGATCTTCCATTACCCGCACACCGTGGTCGATCCTGCTTGCGCCCAACAGATCGATGGCCTGACGGATGTAATCAGGGGGCCCTTCCTCGCCAGCATGTGCGACGGTAAGAAACCCCGCAGCACGCGCACGGTCAAAGACCGCCTCGAACTTCTCTGGCGGGTTACCAGCCTCCCCGGAATCGAGGCCGACGGCAGTAATCGCACTGCGGAACTCCAACGCCTCCTCGAGCGTCGCCATAGCGGCATCCGCATCAAGATGGCGCAAGAAACACATGATGAGGCGCGACGAAATACCAAATTCGCGTTCTCCCTCTTCAAGGCCACGGGTAATACCCGCTACAACGGTACCGAATGAAATACCGCGGTCTGTATGCGTTTGTGGATCGAAGAAGATCTCAGTGTGGAGAACGCCATCTGCCACAGCACGCGTTAGATATTCCCTCGTGAGGTCGGCGAAGTCGGCTTCGGTAACCAAGACGGAGCATCCCGCGTAATAGATATCGAGAAACGATTGCAGGTCATCGAAAACGTAAGCCTGGTGCGCTTCTTCGACATTCGCAAACGGCAACTCCACACCATTCCGCTGAGCCAACTTGAACATCAACTCCGGCTCAAGCGTTCCTTCAATGTGCAAGTGCAGTTCCACTTTCGGCAAACCGCGCAGCCACTCTCGCATCACTTCGTCAAGCGTCTCGTCAAGCGCCTCGTCCATGATCGCATCGTTACACACGAACGAAGTCATGCCCTATGCATCTGCATTAGCGTCATCGCTTCAGCCACGGGACAGCAAGGGGTCAGCGACATGTTGCGTTATGGAATGATCGGGTGCGGCCAGATAGCCCAAGCGCACGCTGCTGCGTTCCGATTCCTCACCGATGACGGTGTGGCCGAGTTGGTAGCGGTGGCCGATCCCGACCCCGAGGGCATCGAGCGTGTCGCGCAGATAGCGGGAACTGTGAGGCATCGATTTGCCGATGGCCACGAGTTGATCGCCAACCCTGATGTCGATGTTGTAGTAGTTGTCACACCAACACGTTTTCACCGCGACTTGATTCTCGCGGTATGCGATGCCAGCAAGCCGTTGTTCGCTGAGAAACCCTTGGCTCCCAACTTCGCAACGGTCGTAGAGATCGTGGACGCTGTGAGTGCGGCTGGAATACCCGCTCAGGTCGGTTTCCAGTCGCGCTTTCACCCCATCATGGGGTACCTCCGCGAAGCAGTCGCAGACCGGCGCTACGGCGAACCAATGGGATACATGATTCGGGATGACCAGTTTTGGCCGACAGGCTCCGTCGTAGACGGGCACACGACGTGGAGATCGCGAGCTTCCGAAGCGGGCGGCGGCGCGTTGCTCGAACATTCCATCCACTCGTGTGACATTGCATGTTGGTTGTTTGGTCCAGTGCGCCGAGTCCACGCTGTAACTCGCAGTGTGTTCGGTTACGACGTCGAAGACACCGCCGCGTTGACCATCGAGCACGAAAGTGGTGTCGTTGGCACATTGCTTACGATCTTCAACGGAGTGCAGGACCGTGAAGAGCGACGCACGGAACTGTTCTTCAAAACCGGTGCCGTGGAAGCAACTACAGACTTCATCATCGGCGCCCCCGAAGATGGGCTTCTCGTGAAGGGCGCAACTGGGCCTGCAACACGCATCGACCCCGAAGAACTTCGCCGGTCTACATTCGCTGCCGACGGCATAGACCCCGACCGCGAATTGTACGTTTACCAATACCTCGCACACCGCGCGTTCGCAGCATCGCTGGCTGCGGGAACCGCACCATCACCCAACTGTTCTGACGCGTTGGAAGCGCACCGACTCGTAGAGGCCTCATACCGCAGCGCAGCCCTCGGCACACCAATAGCAATTGCCGATCTCTAGGGCACGCCAAGAAGTTTGCACCTCGGCCACCTCGCGTAGGGTCGCTACATGACTTACCTACTAATTCACGGCGGCGGATCTACCTCCCGTTTTTGGGATCGGCTTCTCCCCCACCTCGACGCGCCTGCATTGGCAATAGACCTTCCCGGTCGCGGTGCGCACCCTGCCGACCTCGCATCGATCATGGTTGAAGATGAAGTTGCATCTGTCGTGGCCGACGTGAAGGCAGCGTTGGCCGAAGATCCAATCATTTTGGTTGCGCACTCTTCGGGTGGCCTTGTAGTTCCTGGTGTTGTGGCCGCGCTTGGAGATCAGGTGGAACACATCGTGATGACCGCTGCGTTGATTCCGCCGGAGGGAGGTTGCGGGCTAGACGGCATGCAACCACGACATGCGGAAGGACTACGACTCGCCCTCGAGGCGGCGAGCGCAGACGGAACAACGATCACATTGCCGGGGCCGCCCGACGACTCGGAACCGTTCCGCACCGCTTACGGCGGCGACCCTCTCGATGACGAGACACTCGCGTTCGTCGTGGACCCCGTCCGCCTCGTTCCAGACACTGTATTCCACTACCTACAACCGATTTATTGGACAAGTGTCGGCGACGTGCCTGTCACCTACATCTGCAACGACCGAGACCGACCGATTCCACTTGCACTTCAAGAAGAGATGATCGCTCGCTTGCCGGTTCCAGCAACGGTGTTGCATTTGCACGGCGGCCATGCGCCAGCAATTACAGCTCCTGCTGCCTTCGCCCAAATTCTCGCGAATTGCCGTTCTTGGAGTGTCCCACCCCCCTCCTAATCTGACCAAGCACTTCCGCCACGCCGTCGCCCCTATGGGGGCCGCTCTTCCCCGAGCCACTTGACCCAGCGCGCACGGAGGTAGACCATGTCTATTGATGAAGCCAGTCGCCATGCCCTACACGAAGCCGCTGCACATAACCGCTGGACCCCCGAGGTCGCCGTGACCCTTATGGAGTTGCTGCCGCCGTCTGGGTGGGGAGACGTTGTTCGCCGCTCCGATCTAAATGCACTTGAGGCGCGTATGGATCTGCGATTCCGTATTGTGGACGCTAGATTTGAGGCGATGGAAACCGTGTTCGATGCCAAATTTGATGCCGTAGATGCCCGGTTCGAAGCCGTAGATGCCCGGTTCGATGCGATCGATGCCCGGTTCGATGCGATCGATGCCCGGTTCGAAGCCGTCGATGTCAGGTTCGACTCGTTAGAAGCACACATCGATTTGAAACTTGAAGCCACAATCGAGAAGGCCCTCAACCGATCCATCCGCTGGACCATGGGCACGATGATCACCTTGGCGGGGGCATCGGTTGGCGCCGTCGCCCTAATTACAAATCTCGGCTGAGGCGCGGTTCACTCAAGGTAGTTTCTATGCCACACTTAGTGACTTGACGGCGACCCTGCACCCAGTCGTTTCTTCGGTAGGTCGCATACCGATTTCTGTCCCGCCACGGCTTCGCGGGCGACTGCACCAGGCCGCGTTATGGATGTCACTCGTCGGTTTGGTCATCTTGGTCGAGAGTGCAAAGAGCGGCATTGCCCTGGCAGCGGCATGGATATACGGGTGTGCAGCAGTTGCTCTGTACCTAGTGAGTTCGACATACCACGTATTCGCGCGCGGACCACGCGCCCGCAAAATCTTGCAGCGCGCGGACCACTCAATGATTTTCGTATTGATCGCCGCATCCTTCACGCCAGTCGTGCTGCTCGCTCTGAGCGGACCGTGGCGATGGGCGTTACTCGGAGCCGTATGGCTGATCGCCATCTGCGGAATCGCGCTCAAGTGTTTCGCTCTTGAGCGGTTCCCGCGGCTAGGTGGCGGCTTATACATCGCACTCGGCTGGCTTGGCATTGTCGCCGCACCCGCGCTGCTCCACCAGCCGTTTGTCGCGGCCTTGTTCCTTGCTGGCGGCGTGCTCTACACCGTAGGAGCTGCGCTATTCGCGAAAGGCATACCCCGACTAAATCCCGGTTGGTTTGGCTATCACGAAGTTTGGCATACCTTCGTCGTGGTAGCTGGGGTGTTGATGTTTGTTGGCAACTTCATACTTGTGAGTCGCGCGTAACTGGTCACAACGATGCTCGGTCGTCCGGCAGTGCCATTGCTCAAGACACACAGCGTTGCGCGCTATTACCGCACGTCGTACGACTCGAGTTGGGGCGATGCCATCTCAGATCGGAAGCGGTCGAACGGAAAAGGCCACACCGCTGGCACACCGCGGTCGTCCAAATACCAACTACTGCATCCAGTGGTCCAGATCGTCTTGCGCGCGGCCCCTACACGTTCGGCTTCGAAGGTATCCATCGCAACATGAGTGGCTGATACTTCCCGATTCTCGCCCGACCGCAGCAGGTCAATGAGCTGCATGATGTACGCGAACTGCTGTTCGGCAACATCGATCAACGAGAAGTTGCCTACGGGTCCGTTAGGGCCGTTGAGCATAAAGAAGTTCGGGAAATCTGGAATCGAAATTGAGAGGTATGCATTCGGCCGCTCGGCCCACTCTTCGTTCAAGGTGAGGCCATCGCGGCCGACAACGGTCATCGGACGCATAAACGCATCCACTTTGAATCCTGTTGCAAGCACAAGCACATCGAGTTCATGCAGAACGCCGTCCTCGGTACGAACACCCCCGCTCTCCATCCGTTCGATTCCCGATGTCACTAGGTCCGCGTTCGGTTGTTGAATCGCATCGTAAAAGTCGGGAGAAATAATCAAGCGCTTGCATGCCGCTCGGTAGTCCGGCCGAAGGCGCTCGCGAAGTACAGGATCATGCACGTTCTCCTCAAGGTTCGTTCGGCATGCATCTTCAATCATTTGGATTTCGGACGACTGCGCGTCTATTACCGCCTTCGCAAAACCGCCGAACAATATTGAAAGCGAGTCGTGCATCTGTTCAAGTTGTTCTGGATGGGCGCGGAACTGTTCCTTCTGCTCTTCGGTGAACTCTGGGTTCTGTTGGGGCATGATCCACTGCGCGGTGCGCTGGAACAGCGACAGATGCGCCACCCTTTCCACAAGCGCCGACGTAATCTGCACTGCGGTTGATCCGGTCCCGATGATCCCTACGCGCGCACCCCCGAGGTTTACCGAGTGATCCCAGCGCGCGCTGTGAAAACACGCACCTTCGAAAGTATCTATTCCATCGATATCCGGGAACTTCGGCTGGTGTAAAACACCCGTAGCTGCAATCACAACATCAACCTCGTCACGATGCCCTTTGTGCGTCTCTAGGTGCCACTTGCCATCAGAGAATTCGCAAGACACAACTTCGTCATCAAACCGAGTGGACTTTTCAATTCCGAACTCACGGGCGACGACCTCGAAGTACGTACGAATCTCCTGACCCGGTGAGAACACATGACTCCACTCGGGGTTCGGCGCAAAGGAATAGCAATACAACTGCGACGGGACATCGCACGACAATCCCGGATATGTGTTCTCTCGCCAAGTGCCACCGAACCGGTCGCCCTTCTCGTAAATGGTGAAGTCAGTAAACCCGGCCTCAGCCAACTTGATCGCGCTCAGGATGCCCGCCATCCCAGCGCCAATAATCGCGAACCGCAACGGCCTCATTTCTTTCCCCCAAACGCGTCGATACCTAGCCGTTCGCGCAACACCGCTGTAAAACCTTCGGTGAGGCTCTTTGATCCAAGCACACTTAAATGTCGCCCATCGCTATATAGCCAAACGTTTTCACGATTCGTCCGACATTCACGCTGCGAACACAACTGTTCAATGAAGTCGACTCCTGTGCTCGTAGGCACCTCACTGATCGCTTTTCGCTCGGCATTAATCGCGGGCTCTCGGAAACTGCGCACGCGTGCACGGGTCTGAACGGTTCCACACGATTTGGGTGCGAGGTAAACACGTAGGGCTGCACAACCTCGGGTGTCCCACTCCATCCATTGCGGAACCGTGTGAACCACGACGACCGGTATCCCAGATTCGCCGAGTTGTTCAAGAGTGCGCCGAAGCCCCTGAGACCAAAGTTCCGCTTTGTGTTCTGATGTCGTTGCAACGCTACCGGTGACTGGATCCTCGAAGGGTACGCCGGAACTACGTAGGTAGATCGGTGTCGAGGCTGCCAAAACCACTGCGCTCGGCGGGTTCGCTTTCAAACTCGTCATCGTCTCTCTTACGAACCGTTCGCACTCATCCCAACGAAGCGCCGTGCCTTTCACGATGAGATCGATGAATGGACATGTAGGAAATGTACCGACCGAGAAGTCATAGCCAAGATTGTTAGAAGCACCTGCTACACCCTCGGTGAAGTGGCCGGCATTTGAGTCACCGACCAGAACTACAGACCCTTTTGCTTCGGGAACCCTCCATGTGCATTTGGATAGCTGATTGCCTATCGGTGCTCCGCGGTTGCAACCTCTAACGTAATCAGCGTGGCGAACACGACGAGCAGTGAGCATTTCATGGGTCGCGTTGGACGCTGGCAAATCTGGAGCTGACAACAAGAACGCGCATGCGAGTATTGGGACCGCTACACATACAAGCGCCAATCCGATGGCACGGCGTCCGCGCCAACCTTCATTCAATCGGATCGGAGTTTCAACGAAACGAAATGACAACCACGCGATCGGAAGAGAGATCGCCGCTGCGACGAGTTTCACGTTGTCTTGTCCAGGCCATAACGCGGCTGCGAAAACGATGAGCGGCCAATGCCATAGGTACCAGCTATAAGAAACATCGCCGACTTGAGTGCATGCCCGTAGGCCAAGCACGCGTGTCACGCCTTGTTTAGAAGCATTACCGGAGGCAATCAATAAGCAGGTTCCGATAACTGGCAACAGAACGGCCACTCCCGGAAACGGCGTGCTTTCGCCGATCGAGAACGCTCCTATGCCCACGAGCAACGCGCCAGCGAATCCGAACCCAATCGCCAACCCACTCGGCAAGCGCGCGAGTCGAACGGCCACAAGGCTAAGCAACGCTCCCGCCGCAAATTCCCACGCTCGCGCGGGAGACATATAAAAGGCGAAACGCGAGTCGAGCGTTACGCCGCCGATGCGCGCGCTTCCCCAAGTCGCATAGAGGCAAAGCGCGAACGAAGCGAGGGCGACTATACCAATGATCACAGCTGCGACGTTCTGCGGAACTGACCGCGGAAACCAACGCCGCCCAAACGCGATGCTTACGACAAGCAGCAATGGGAAGATCAAGTAGAACTGTTCCTCCACAGAAAGTGACCATGTATGCAGTAATGGGTTCAGGCTTGGAGCCGCATCAAAGTAGCCATGTGGTGACCGATAGAGGAAGACATTCGCCAACACGAGGGCGGCGGCCGCCCCAGTACGCGCTGTAACTCCTCGCATGAAGACGCTGATAGCCGCCACGGAAGCGATTGCAACGACGGCTACCGTCACGGCGAGCGCAGGCAATATTCGTCTCACTCTCCGCGCATAAAAACCCGCGAATGAGAGCCGACCAGAATCGGCCATCTCGCGCGTCATCATCGAAGTGATTACGAACCCGGAAATCACAAAGAAGACATCTACGCCGGTGAACCCACCCGGGATCGGCAAGCCCGCATGGAACGCGACGACCATGACAACCGCCACACCGCGCAGTCCCTGTATGTCGGCCCGCCGGTTCGAGCGCGTCTGTTCGGTAGTGTTCTTGCCAGTTTCCGCGATCACCGCGTTCCCTTCAGCGATTCGCAGATGATAGGTGTAATTAAGTCATCAGGTTCGCCGCCTGGCTGGGGAGATGGCGAACCTGATGACCTATCGGTCGGCCTCTGGTTAGGCCTTAGTAATCGTCGTTATAGATCTTGATTATTCCAGTGTTACGTGCGAACGAGAGTCCTGCAACTGAAGCGGATCCGGCCCACGTACTTTCCTTCGAAGGCGTTTTACGACGCTGCCTTTGCGAAAACGCGTCTGTGTCGCACGGAAGTGGGAACATATCAATATGGCATTCGGTCAACAGTCCGGTCCCCCCGCGACCCGCCAGCAGCTCAGTCAACTATTGGAGTTACTAAACAACGCCGGCCACTCAGACTTTCGCGACGCCAGGGGCCCGATGGGCTTCACGCAGCGGCAGGCAGGTGGAAAATTCACTACGGCTGAAGCCGACGCATTTATCGAACAACTACTCGCCACCGAACATGGGCAAGGCGACACGCCCCCGGAACCGAAGCCGCGAGTTACCGCTGCCGAACAAAAGTTGCGTAATGTTCCGGCTGAACAGTTGGCGACCGAGTTACAACGTCGGGGCTGGGTAGTGATGGAGCCCTAACCTCGGATCCGAGGCGCGCGTGGCCTTGCAGCGCGGCGAACCTGCTCGGAACGCCGGTCCAAGTGCCCGCCGGAACTGGGCCTCTGACCTGCTGTTTCAAATGGTGGCGGGGGTAGGATTTGAACCTACGACCTTCGGGTTATGAGCCCGACGAGCTACCAGACTGCTCCACCCCGCGGCGTGACCGTGAGGATAGCAGCGAGCTGATCCGGGCTCCTTGTCGGCCTTACGATTAATGCGCTCC
>CAMBEL010000047.1 GCA_945865605.1 Bifidobacterium breve | reverse complement strand
CATCAGTCGCGCCGAATGGGGCGCTGACGAGTCACTACGCCTGCGCAATTGTCCCGGCGGGCCGACCTACATGGACGCCGTTCGCCTCGCGATTGTGCACCACACCGCTGACGGCAACAACTCGTATTCGCCTTCGGACAGCTACCGCATCGTTCGCGCTATCTACATGTACGCGACCAACGCGCTCGGATATTGCGATATTCACTACAACTTCCTCGTCGACAAATACGGACAAGTATTTGAGGGGCGTTTCGGCGGCGTTTACTCGCCGGTTCTCGGCGCGCACTCAATTGGTTTCAACGGCAACACGACGGGGATTGCGTTGCTCGGCACATACAGCGACGTCTCTCCGCCTGCAGTTGCCATCGAGGCGCTAACGAAGCTCATCGCATGGAAACTCGGACTGCACGGTGTTGACCCGACGAAGCCAGCCATATATACGACCGGGGGAAACGACCGCTTCGCGGCTGGTACAACCTTGGCACTTCCGATTGTGATTGGCCACCGTGATACTTGGTTCACTAGTTGTCCTGGCCAGGCAGTGTGGAACTTGCTCCCTTCAATCCGTTACTCCGCGGCGGCGCGGATTTTCACGGCGCCGCCCGACGCGTATCCCCCGTGGATCCCGGGATCGGGTCCTGCGTTATTGGCAATGAACGAGTTCGGCAAGTTATATCCGGCTGGCTCTCAGGTTGATATGGCGACTCCCGCATATTGGACTGGGTTCCCCATAGGGCGTGGTTTAGCTCTGATGCCAGGTGGAACTGGTGGCTATTCATTAGATGGTTGGGGAGGGCTACACCGCTTCGGCAATGCGCCCATCCCCACTGGATCTCCCTATTGGCCTGGATGGGATATTGCTCGTGATGTCGAGTTGGCTCCCGGTGGAGGCGGCTACGTGCTTGATGCGTGGGGAGGTATCCACTCATTCGGTGGAGCACCTCAACTCACAGGCGGGCCGTACTTCGTCGGCATGGACATCGCGCGCGCTCTTGTGTTGTTGCCTGACGGGACAGGGGCCTACGTTTTGGATGGTTGGGGAGGCGTACATTCCGTTGGTTCGGCACCTAGGGCTACCGGTGGTCCGTATTGGATTGGCCGTGACTGGGCAGTGGACCTAGAAATCTCGTCCGATGGTGTCGGGATGCTGCTGTTGGATGCATTCGGTGGCATCTGGCCAATAGGAGGTGCAGCAGCACCGACGGCCATTCCATACTTCGGCTTTCAATTCGCGCGTTCCTTGGCAACAGTAAGCGGAACACCAGGAGGTTATGTACTTGACCGGTCTGGTCGTATTCACGGGTTCGGTGGCGCGCCAGCGATTTCGCAGGCGCAACGCAACTTCGTGCTGGCACTCGCGCTCGAAGCGTCTTGAACTACTAACCACGTTGATATTCGCGTCTCGATCAGTCGAGGTCGAACTTGACGTGAATTGGTAGGTGCACGATTCCGGCGACCTTGCCGCTGCCCAAGACCTCGATAACGTCTTCGCCAGCCCTGTGGTCGTACTCGACGCCACCGTCGTGGGTGTGGACGCCAAGCGAAATTTCATAGATGCCACCTAGCAACGGAACTTCCTCGAACTCAAACACGACCTGACCTTTCCCTTCAACCGATCCGGGGTCGGCGTTGATTGTGTCTGTGTTTGCACCGAATAGAAGGTTTCCATTTTGGTCGTGGATATTTATCGCAAAGACCACGTCATCAACGCGTCTGGGCGCGTCGTACTGCAATACAACTCGCAACGGCTCACCCGCGCGCAAGAACCTACGCTCGAGTTGCGCGTACTCAACCGATCCACCGGTGATTCGAATTTGTTGGTGCTTGCGCCACTCGTCGCCCGTCGAGCCTTGTTCCGTTTTTGAATCTGCTTCCTCGGCTCCGGCGTGTTCGCGTTTCAGCAGTGAGTCCCTGAATACCAAAACGGCCTCGGCTGGTTCACCCAGGGAGATCAACTTGCCGTGGTCGAGCACAGCGGCGCGATCACAGATCTGGCGCACCGTTTCCACGCCATGAGTAACCAGCAAGATAGTGCGGCCTTCGGTTTGGAACTCGCGGATGCGCTGCATGCACTTGCGTTGGAATGCCTCGTCTCCCACGGCGAGTACTTCGTCAATCAACAACAACTGTGGCTCGACATTCACTGCTACGGCAAAGGCAAGTCGCGCGTACATGCCGGACGAGTAATGCTTGACCGGTAGATCGATGAATTCTTCCAATTCGGCGAACGACACGATGTCGTCGAAGATCCGAAGCGTGTCGCGCTTTGTGAGACCGATTATTGATGAGTTGAGGAAAATATTTTCGCGCCCGGTGAGGTCTGGGTGGAATCCCGATCCGAGCTCGAGCAGCGCAGCTGTTCGCCCGCTCTTGGTGATCCGGCCACTTGTCGGTCGCAATATTCCTGAGATGCATTTGAGCAGCGTGGATTTACCGGAACCGTTCTGCCCGATCAACCCGATCGTCTCGCCCTCTACGACGTCGAGGCTGATGTCTTGAAGTGCCCAAAATTCTTCGGAAGGGTTGCGACCGAGGCGAATGATTCGTTCCTTAAGTGATTCAGGCTTTTCTTTGTATAGGCGGAATCGCTTCGAAACATTGTCGACATGAATTGCGGAACCCACTAGATCTCAGAGCTCCTCTGCGAAGTTGTCTTCGAGACGCCCGAATAGAACGAGCGCGCCGATGAGAATGACGAATGACACACTCGCAATGATTCCGAGATTACGTAGATACCACCAGACGGACTCATCCGGCAGGATTTCGATCGTCTTCTTTGTCGTCGGGTCGTAATAACTCGTCCGGTTGTAAACCGCGCGCTGAAACGTAATGACGATCGAAGTCAACGGATTCGCAAGCGCCAATGTTCCAATCCGCTCGCTGAGCAACGTGTACGGATAGACGATTGGAGTTGCCCAGAACCAGGCAAGGAGTACGAGTTCGAGCAAGTGTTGGGTATCTCTTAGGTAGACGTTCAGAGCAGACAGCGCTAGACCGAGGGCCGCCGTGAAAAGTAAAAGGGTTATTAGTGCCGCCGGCAATAAGAGGCAGAACTCCAACGACGGCGTGTATCGGAAAACGGCTAGAGCCAGTGCGAGGACTATGAGTTGCAAGAAATAGTGGACTAGTCCAGCACTGATGGTTGAAAGCGGGAGTACCTCTCGCGGGAACCAAACCTTTTTGATTAGCCCAGCATTGCCAACTATCGAACTCGTTGAAGCGCCGAGAGAGCCCGAAAACAAGTTCCATGGCAGAAGTCCGGCAAGAAAAAAAATGGCGAAGTATGGAAGGCCTGACCCGAGCACGACTTGGAATACGAAGGTGAAGACGACTAGGTAGAGAGCGGGGTTTAGGAGAGACCAGAAGAAACCCAGCGTGCTGTTCTTGTATTTGAGTTTGAGTTCCTTGCGGACCAGGTTGAGAAGTAACTCTCTATTTCTCCAGACCCCCACCATTCTTTGAATCGGACTCGGTCGTGCGGCGATATCAGTAACGGGCAGAGAAGATTCGGGCGTGACGGTCATCCTGGAAGTTCCTCTTGGTTCGGAGTCGATGATGGAGCCGCTTCCGACTGATCCTGAACGGTCGGACGAGCGAGAGCAACGGCAGCAGCCAATTCGTTCACGCGATCGACAATAGGGTTCAGTTCCCATCCGGTGAGTTTGCGGACAATCTTCTTGAGCAGGGTTGCCGTGGCGCGCGTAGACGCGGTCGCGGGTAATTCAAGAAGCGGTACGTGTCGACGCATCTCGGCTGGAAGACTCGCGACACCGATTCGATTGGCCGATCCACTTGATGCCGCGCGTCGAATGATTTCGGCCTGAATGGCAGGTTGATCCGCTTCCTCGAGGTTGGTCCACTCCACCTTCGGGGCCTCGCTCTGCCCGCAGGCAACGCGCATCGCAGTCGCGAGTTCTTCGTCGTCATCGACGAGGACTGTACCTTCGGGGACCTGCTGTTCTAAGCCGCCGACGCGTGTCGCGATTAGTTGTCTGCCGTACAACTCAGCGCGTGCTCCTACTCCCGATGACCAGATCATTCGGTATGGCAGTACGACCGCGTCGCAGGCAACTAGCCAGAGATCAAACGCGTTATCGGTAACGTATTGCTCGTGCAAAGTCGCACCCGGTGTAGCGGCTACAAGATCGCGAAGCCCATCGACATACCAAACGTATTCAGGATCATCCACCCTTAGCGAGCCGACGATTTCCAGCGTTGCGCGACGGGGGTCGAGGCCCCTGTACCCGCATACGGCGCGGTCGAATCCCTTGTGGGCTTGCAAGAAACCAATCGAAAGGAATATGTACGAGTCATCCGGCAGTCCAAGTTCTTCGCGCGCTTCTGCGCGTGTGGCTGAGCATCGTCTCGTGAAGTTCACACCGTGGTCGATAACTTCAATCTTCGATTCCGCGATCTCATATGCCGCGGAGAAGTCGTGCTGTTCCGTTGATGTATGCACCGTGATTCGATCTGTTGATCTCCACATCCACCTGGTGAGTGTTGATGCCAGGCCAGCGCCATGTGCTCCAACGACATCGAATTCATGCACGCGTACGTCGACACTTTTCGCGCGTCGGAATGCAATTAGCAAGCCGAGCGCAACTCTTCGCCGTTCCGCGGAGGTCACCGGCACGTTGTAGAAGATCGCGGGATGCCATTGAATGATGACCTTGTCGTACCTACCGACGAGTTTCGCTAAAGCGTATGGCCCGCGTTTACTGGTCAAGTCGATGTGAAAATGAGCGGCGGAAGGTTCCGGTGAACAGACGTCTACGTGATGTCCGGCTGCTCGCAGGGCTCGTACTTCTTGAATCGCATATTGGGCGATCCCGTCTCGCACTGGGGGATAGATACTCACCATCAGTATGCGCATGGTTCAACTTCCGCCGTCTCGGGCGGGGAGCCAGTCAGCGATCGAAGCTTCCACTCGGTCGAGCACGTCATCGGTACGATAATTGGTAAGCACGTAGTCGCGTCCGGACGCTGCGATCTTTTGGGCGGCCGCCGGTTCCTGGGCAATGAATCGCAAGCACTCTTCGAGTTCTGCGTTATCCAGGTAGCTGAGACCTGCTCCCGATCGCTCGATGTGCCAACTGACTACCTCACTTTGGCCGTTGGCCACTACCAACGTGCCCGCCAGCCAAGCTTCCAGGATGGTGAGAGAGAAACTCTCGAATTGCGACGGCTGCAGATATGCATCGGCGGCAGCGAGAGCATCATCGCGATCTTCGTTCGTGCAATAGCCCAAGTCGATGACGCGGTCGGCGATGGAAGACGGCGGCCGAACATCGCCGGTGCCCATGGTGACAAGGTAAAAGGGAAGGTTCGCGTGAATGGTTGCGGCTGCAAAACCTTCGAGAAGCCGTTCCCAGTTTTTAGCTCCTTCGCGGCGGCCGGCATACAGGAGGAACCGCCCGTCGATTTTGTGTCTCCGTCGGAAACCCTCGGGGTCGTATCGGTCGGGTACCCGCACGCCCGCGCCGACGATTCTGTGCGGGGCAAGGTCTGGGTGGAGTCGCTCTGCGAGCGCCATTTCGGGTTCGGAGAGGAACCAAAGGCCGCGTACGCCGGTGAAAATTGGAGAGAAGAGTTCCAATGACGCAGCGGGCTCGTCGTGCAGGCATGGCATCAGGATTGTGCGCTCGGGCACGAGTTGTGAGCAAGCGAATGCTGGCCAAAACAGGTACGGCGCAAATACGATCGCTCGGTATCGGCTCGCTTCGTCGACGAGGTGGTGGTACATCTCAGGCACCCGCATGTCGTCATTCATCCACCGTTGCTGATCTCTGAGCGAAACGGGGTGTCCGTGTTCGATAGCACCACCGATCGCTGCTCGCTCTGAGCGTGGAGTCGAAACGACTGCTGGGAAACGACGGATTACGACGTCGTCGACTTGTTCCGTTCCCGGATCGAACTCATTTTCCCAGGTGTAATGGTTGCGGGCGCAGGTAGTGAGTATCTCGACTTCCCATCCACGACCAGCAAGGCCATGGGCAAGGTCTGAGAGCACCGATTCGGCGCCGCCTACCGTCCCTTCCCCGTATCGGGCAGGGACGAAAGCGAGCGTCCCTTGGCGATCCACAGCGAAAGCAGCGTAGCGTGTGACTCACCTGTCGCAGGGTTGTAGCCGGGTTGCCGCTGTGTTCTCGCCAGGGCTCAAGCAAGTCCCCCTTCTTGGTCGATACCCATGCATGTTCTTCGCCGAGGCGCTCCGGAGTCGGCGGCTAGCGGCCATTACGGTGCTACTTGTTCTCGGAGCAACGCTCCCTGTCGGGTTCGACCTTGTTGAAGCGTATGGGCGACTTCCCAGAGCGGAAGCAGCGGTTCTCGGCACTGTGTCGAGTGGTTACTCGGCCCCGCAGGTGTTCTCGCTGCCGAACGGCACCAACGAGTTGTTTTCGTCTCCAGCCGTCGGAGTCAACCTGACGGGACATGGGGGCACCCAGGTTGTTGTTGGCGCGATGAACGGTTGTGTGCTCATCTTCGATATAGCGAACCTTGCGGCGTCACCGGCTTGCATTTACACGGGCGCCGGACCCGTGCAAGCAAGCCCTCTTCTTGTGGACCTAAATGGCGACGGCTTGACCGATCTCGTTACCGCGAATGCAGCGACAGGATGGGTCCTTACTTTCAAGGGCACTCCGAATGGTTTGTCGGGGACGCCCGCGTTCGCAAAATCGACGACGGTTAATGATCGTGTATCGGGAGTGTTCTCGACTCCGACGGTGGTAGACCTAGATGGCGACGGTCAACTCGACATCGTCGCGACGTCTTGGAATCACGACGTGTTCGCATGGCGTCAGGACGGATCCCTGCTCCGTGGCTTTCCGCGCTTCTTGTATGACACGCTGTGGTCGAGTCCGACGATTGCAGATCTTGATTCGGATGGGAAACCGGAACTTGTCTTTGGCGGCGACATGGATTTGTACCCGGGCGCGCCGTACCCGTGGGGCGGTTTGTTGTGGGTTCTACGGGCCGATGGGAGCGATTTTCCAGGATTTCCTCGATCGATCGCTTCACAGGTTGTGTGGTCTACGCCCGCTATTGGTGATGTCGACGCCGACGGTTCACAAGACATCGTCTTCGGTACAGGTTTGAACTTTCCTGATCCTGGACGTCACCTCTACGCGCTGAATCGGTCTGGGTTCTCCCTTGCTGGTTGGAGCCCGGGCGGGACTCCGGGCATCTCCCTGGGGTCGTTGGTGATGGCTTCACCTGCCCTTGGCCGACTGGTAGATGGGGACTCGCGTTTGTACACGGCTGTCGTTACAGGTGACGGATACACAGCAGTCATAAACCCCGACGGTTCCAAGCGTTGGTCGAGTTGCGATGACTGGTCGGCAACATGTCCGCATACGTCTGCCCATCACAGTTCGGCGGTAATCGCCGATGTCGATGGCGATCGCCAACAAGATGTCGTGTCGTTTGTCAATAATAAGTTACGGGTATTCAATGGAAACAACGGTGCGATTGAATATGAAGCAGGGAACATCGACCCCTGTTGTCGCATGAGGACTTTCGCTCCAGCTAGCGCCCCCACCGTGGCGCGGGTCGGTGGTGACACCTGGGTATTCGTCAATGCACTCGATGACGCGAACGCGTCTGGTGGACGGGATTCAGGTGATCGCACGCGTCTTCTCACATGGAAGATCACGAATGTTCCTGAAGGTCGTTTCGATTGGCCAACTTTCAAGGCCAACTTTCGACGGACCGGATCGGCGATAGATACGACGTCACCGGTTGCTGCTTTTTCACCGATCCCAACGCTGAGTCAGTCAACGACAGGGGCCGCGGTACGAGTCGTGGCCGTAGACACCGCCGCGATCAGCGAAGTGTCTACGGGCGTTCGCGGTTTCGATATTGATGTGTCGGATAGTGGAGGTGAGTGGTGGCCGTGGATCGTTCGGGGTATCCCGACCGCCGCTTCTGGTCCCGAAGTGAGTCGTAGCGCCACTCTCTTCGGGTTGCCTGGCCGCTCATACGCACTTCGTGTTCGTGCGGTGGATGTCGCTGGAAACGTGGGCCCTTGGAGTTCGCCAGTTGTTGTTGGGTTTGCGCTCGACGCGACGCGCGCCCAGCCATTCGCGTCGGCTTACGCCGTCGCGACCAACGGCCACCTAAGTGCGCTATCGAGTCCGACCACCTCGCACCCTTCTTGGTCTGGCGACATGGCGCGTGGGCTTGCCGTCGTTCCCGGTGGCGGTTGGATTGCTGACGCTTGGGGAGGCGTGCACCAGTTCGGCACCGCTCCACCGGTTTCAGTGAGTTCGTATTGGACAGGTTGGGACATCGTACGTGGAATCGCGATGAATCCGGACGGTTCGAATTCCGGATATGTTCTAGATGGCTTCGGCGGTTTACATCCGGTCGGTGGCGCGAAGGCCGGGGTGAGCGGTGGCTATTGGAGAGGTTGGGACATTGCCCGCGCTGTTGTCCTAACCAGCAGTTCCACAAAGTCCGCTCCCGCTGGTTACATCTTGGACGGATACGGAGGAGTACATCCCTTCGGCGCCGCGCCTGTGGTCGCGGTGAGTGGGTATTGGCCAGGGTGGGACATTGTTCGGGGATTTGCTATGGATCCAGGGGGGTCGGGGGGATACGTACTGGACGGGTGGGGCGGACTGCATAGGTTTGGCGGCGCGCCAACCGCTACCGGAGGCCCGTACTGGCGCGGTTGGGACATTGCTCGTGGTGTTGCGATGGTCAGTAGCCCATCGCGCGGCGGGTATGTACTCGACGGCTTTGGTGGGGTGCACCCATTCGGCGGTGCCCCAGCGGTTGTGGTCACGCGCTATTGGGGAGCGGATGTGGGCCGCGAGATAGCGATTGCTCCGTAGAGTTATCGAAGTTTTGAACGACCGCTACCATGAACCTGGGTTCGGTCAACGCCTTAACATCTCGGAGCGGATGAGAACAGCAGATGGACATCGTTGTATGCGGCGCACAAGTACCGTTCATGCGCGGCGGCGCAGAGTTGCACATGGACAACCTTGTGGCAGCGCTCAACGCCGCAGGACATCGCGCGGATTTGGTCAAGATTCCTACCGCTTGGGACCGTGAACGTCTCCTAGATAGCGCGCTTGCCTGGAGGTTGTTGCCGATCGATGCTGATTTGGTAATCGCTACCAACTTCCCCTCATATTTCGTTCAGCATCCAAGAAAGGTCGTCTGGCTCTTCCATCAGCATCGGCCTGCCTATGACCTCGTGGATACAACTTGGTCCGACTTTGGTAGCGACGATGCATCTCTCGAAGCGCAGCGGTTGCTCGTAGATTGGGACACCACCGCACTAGAAGAAGCACGGCAAGTTTTCACTACTTCAAAACTCGTCGCATCGCGGCTTGAACGGTTCAACGGCATGGCATCAGAACCGCTTTATCACCCGCCTCCCTTATTTGACCGTCTGCACGAGGGACCTTTCGGTGACTACGTGTGTTGTGCGACCCGACTTGAAGGGAACAAGCGCCCGCTGCTTCTAGCTAATGCAATGCACTACGTAGAGCCACCGACCCAGATGGTTTTGGCCGGGAAAGGGCACTTGGATGCAGAGTTGCGCGCACTCCTGGTGAGTCGCGAACTCGAAGATCGCGTCTCTACGCCAGGCTTTGTGTCAGACGATGACCTAGTCGAGCTATTTGCAGGTGCGTTTGCAGTCGTTTACGCGCCGATTGAAGAAGATTATGGCTACGTAACCCTCCAGGCATTTCGAGCGGGTAAGCCAGTGATCACAACGGAAGACTCCGGTGGCGTGCTCGAGTGGGTGGAAGACGGCGTGACCGGTTTGGTGACCGAAAACTCACCGGAAGCGTTAGGTGCAGCGATCGAAAGTCTTTCGAATGACAGGGATTTGGCGCGCCGGATGGGAGCGGAAGCGCGTGACCGTGTAGCAACTCTTTCCTGGGGACCCGTAGTCGACAAGCTTGTCGCTCGATGAAAGCGGCGCCGATTCACGTTCCCGCCATCGAGATTATCGCCGATGGAAGGATTCCGGATTCCCTTGCACGGCTCCTTCGCGTCTGTGCGAAGTGGTGTCACGTGCGCGCTGGTGATCCACGTCTTGCGGTACCCGATGCAAAGGTCGCAGTCGCGCGCTCGCGCACGCAGGTTAAAAGGGTATTGGAAAATTCTGATGTGCCATGTGCGATCTGGGTAGTCGGCGAAGAATTCACGGTCGAGGAGGTAGAGCGCGAGTTCTCGCTCCCCGTGTTGGCTCGGGTGCTGATGTTTGAGTCAGGGGCGCAAACACAAATAGTTGGCCACCGTGCGTTAGGCGTATCACCGAACGCGCGATTTCTTGGCGATCATGCGTGTGTGCCGCCATTCATCCGAGCCCGTTGGCGTCTGCGCCTGGGTTTAGACGAGAACTTCACCGTCCGTGTCGGAGTACCCGATGCGCTGAAACCCGCCGAGGGGGGCTTCAGCGCGTCTCTCGCTGTTGCGGCTGCGGCCGTAGTTAGCGGCGAATGGCTACCGGTTGCTCTTATGCTTGGTACACCTGTGGTTACCGACAAGGCATCAGTCGATGCGCTCGGTATACCTGCTGAGGGAGTCTGCGTTGTGTCCGACCAAGCGTCCACCGATGAAGCATTGAACGCCCTTATCGAGAGTCCCGAACGCGTTGCAGCCCTTAGTCGAGCGGCTTCTAGATTCGCGCGCGAACATCTCGACCTTGGTTACGCAGCAAGAAACTTGATGCACCGTCTTGGACTAGCGCGACCAGGGCTGCACGTCAGACCATGGCACGAGACACAGTTGGCGAACGTGTTGGATGCCATGAACACTCCGCTTACGGCCCCGATTAGGCAACGGGCCTTAGAACTCTCCTCGTTGCCGCTCGGGAGTTACTGATGACAGGGCATCGAGATCTTGAACACTATTCAATCGAATTTGTTGCAGATGAGATTTCCGAAGACAGTGTTGAGGTCGACATATCTCCAAAGATCAAGCGGCCTCCACTCTTTCGTCGCGGCGGTAACAAATTGCGGCGTACTTTCCGCAGGAGTTATCTAGTTCGGCTAAAGACCCGCGTAGTCAATCGCCTACTTGCACCTCTTGTTGTTCGTGTCGCACGAACGGTCGCTGCTCGAGATCTCGATCCGCTTGACGATCTCGTAGGAGATGTGAAGGCTTTACGTGCTCAAGTTGATTCGTTGTGGCCATCTGTGGCTCAAGTGAAACGTTCAGGGCGTGAGGCCAAGAGGGTGGCGAACCGCAACGAGCAAGTTCTCGAAACGGTTGGGTCTCTGGAGGTAAACCAGGAACTATTCAAGGCCGAGCTAGCGAGCGTTCACTCTGTGATCGAAGGATTTGGCCGAGCGATCTCGCCGGGAGAGGGAATTGCAGGTGCGCCCCGTCAATTCGCTGAACTTCGTCAACAACTAAATGCATTGGATCGCCGTGTGCGTCTGGCATCGGTATCCGGCGCGACTGATCAGCCGATGCAGGATGCAGGCTTAGGCGTCGCACATCCACAGAAATTCCAACCGAGCCAGTTCGACTACGTCGGCTTCGAACACAGATTTCGAGGCGACTCGGAAGAGATCGCGAACCGAACACTTGAAAGGTACCCAGAATTGCGCCGCGGCAAAGGGCCAGTCCTCGATGTCGGATGTGGTCGAGGAGAGGTGTTGGCGGGACTCGCTGAACAGGGCACTGAAGTCATCGGTGTCGATCTAGACCCGGGCATGGTTGCCGAAGCCTGTGAACTTGGTGTCGACGCGCACGTTGACGACGCGATCAAATTCCTCGCTTCTGTACCTGAGGGAACCTACGAAACGATTACTGCGATTCAAGTCGTCGAGCATCTAGAACTCGAGTACCTCGTGACGTTTTTGGGCCTCGTGTGTACTCGCCTGAAGCCCGGCGGCGTGTTTATCGCCGAGACGCCAAACCCGACTTCGCTAATCGTGCTTTCGCGCTCATACATTCTTGATCCGACGCACGTTTGGCCCCTACATCCGTCCCTCATGACGTTTCTATGTGAGCGCGCTGGATTCATGTCGGTTGAAGAGCGATTCTTTTCGCCGGCCGAAGAAATGTACCTAGAGTTGTTACAAGAAACTCCGGAATCCCCAGAGATGATTACAACAATCAATCGATCTCTGTCGCAACTGAACAACATCCTCTTCGGACCTCAGGATTACGCAGTTGTCGCTACTAGGGAGTGACGATTCCTGTTCGTGGCGGTCTAAAGCGTTCTGATCCAAAATGAACCGCCATGGCGTTCTACGCCTTTAAAATGGCGGTCGGCCCACATCCCTTTGAGGCGTGCGCTCAACTCATTGTCGTGACTTACGAAATGGTTCGGCAGGACCACTTCGAAGCGGGATCCCTCGGCAAGTAGGTATGCGGCGAGGAGATATTGCTCTGAGTACGCGCGGTCCAACCATTCTTTCGGGTAGTCGTCGGGAAGGGTGATGTCGTGAAACTCAACCAAAACACCAGGGGCTAGTCGAGGCAAAACGTCTAGAAACATAACCGTGGCATCAGAGTTCTGCAGGCATCGGTGAGAGTTGTCGATGAAGAGAATGTCACCCGCGCTAAGCCGGTCGAATGTCTCTAGTTTGACGGTCTCCGCTTGTCCGCGGATGACTTCGTCGCAGAGGGCGTCGACGCTCGCTCGAGGTTCAGGGTCGATCGAAACGATCCGCGTACCCGTGGCATGGTCGGCGATTGCTCGGCGCGCGAATCTTGTCGAGTTTCCAGAACCTACCTCCATGTAAATGGCTGGGTTTGTGGCGGCGATGAACGAATAAAGCGCGGCTGAATCGAGACCGGGCAACCATCCATTCACCCAACATGGTTCGGCGGGCGAACTCTCGTGCACCGGTATCTCTAGGAAGAAGTCGCGTTGCTCCAAAATCAAATCCAATTGAGCGCGATAGATATCGCGTCCTCGCTCGAGAATTTTTGTGAGTTGCGGGTGCGATGGGCGCGTGCCGCCCCATCGAACCTGTGGGGTGAATGGATAGTCAAGTTCGATACTTCGCTTCCCGTCCAGGTGCGCGTGTTCCAGAGAGGTTCCTTCTGGGCCGACACTGAGTGGTGCGGGCGCGCCTGAGTTCCTTTCGCGTAGGCCTCTTAGGAATCGCGTCATCGTCACTCCGGAGTGGTCAAGCGCTCTACGGCGCGATCAGGATTTAGGTTCCCGCTATCATGCCAACTCTGCACGTTGTCTAGCGGCATCCGTCCGCGTGTTTGTGGGTTGAATAACCGGTCCGCTAGTTGTCGAGTCGTTCCCGATGTCAATCAACCAAGCGTCGCCGTAGCGCACGGCTACGGCTCCTTTAGCTACAGCCCCATCGACTTTGAGTTGGGCTTCAGTTTGCGTTAGTTGTGGCCAATACGAAAAGTCCCCAAGGTGCAGGATCACGTACCGGATCTCAAGGGCATGCGCGAGGTCCCACGCTTCGTTTGATGGGAACGTGTTCAGAATAGCTGCGTCTTCTGGATAACCATCCGGCCAGTAGCCGGAGTAACCGTTGAATCTCGGGTTCCAATCGATAGAGGAATAGAGCATTCGACTGGATTCGAGTTGAGACCACTGTGCTCCGTCTATGGGTGGCGAGATCGGTAACTCGGCGACTGCTCCGGGCTGCTTGCTGTCGAGAGCGTGGTAAACCGCGAGCACTGATTGGTCGTCAGGGATCTTGATTCGCGGTACGGAGACGCCGAGTTCGACCAACACCAGAGTAGACACGACTACGGCTAGAACAACCCTCGTCCGGGGGGTCACCGACATCGTTGCAGCGCTGTATCCGTACCCCGCCATGACTACTAATGCAAGGAGGCCTGGCACAACTAAACGCGCCGCGACCCGGATTCCATTGAATCCTGGCGCTAGTTCGTACAACAATCGAAACGGTGTGAATTCTAAGCCAAGTACGGTTGGTCCCGCAGCGATGACAAACGAGACTAGGCCAGCGACAGCCACGAGAAAGACGAGCCCTTCGCGCGTTGGCGTCGATGTCAGTAACGCTGGTTCCCGTTCGCTATAACTTCGATGCTCGTCAATCGGCTGCACGAAGCCACGCCGTCGTAGCTTGACCGCGAGCGCGGGAACTCCCACTAGTGCAAACGCGATAACGATAAGCCCTGGATAAACAGCGTGTTCCCATGGCGTCGGAGATTTACTTGACCATTTCGCTAACGGCCCTTCAGAGATCGATCCCGGCGCCGAAGTAATTAAGTCTTTGGCCTTGAGTCCCCACTCTGGAACGAGCCCTCGACTTTGTCCCTGCTCTTGTTGAAGACGAAGGTACGGCAACGCGACCGGCATAACGAGGAATCCTGCGACAAGGCCGATTGATATCAACGGCCCCGTCAAACCGGGGCCAGGCCGAAAACGCACGAGCACCAGATAACCGACTACCAAGACTCCCGCGACGACTGCCCAGATTGCCGCGAAATACATGGAGGTAAATACGAAGAGGGCCGAGGTGGCGCCGGTCGCGATCGCTAGCCAATACCGACGCTCGGAGATGGTTCGGAATAACAGGAGAATTCCTAAGGGGAAAAGCCCGAGGCACAATAATTGTGCGTGGGCGAGGTGACTCATCGTGAAGGCGCCGAAGGTGAACGCGAGCGCGGCGAAAATCGCGGTGTCGGTGCGACCGATCAAATAACGCACGAGCGAGTAGGTAGCGCCTAAGCAAAGAGCCAAATTTGCGATTACATATGTGTTCCACGCGAGCGCCCAACTACCGCCTAGCCACCGCACCGGCGCGGTAAGCACCGCACCGGCCAACATATTTTCTGAATACGCGAATGTGAGCGTATGAGGCCAGAAAATATTGGCATCGAATAGATGTAAAGGGTCTGAAAACAAAGCATGCCGACCCCATTCAAAAAACCAAATTATTAATACGGGATCGCCCAGGTTTGGAACCGAATGATTGAGAGAACTCCAAGTGGGCCGCAGCATGATTGCGATTGACGCGGCGAATACAAGGACTGCTCCAAGGCGGCGCTTCCATGCCGGCAGCGAGATGGCCACAACTTGTACTGGCGTCCGTGGCGCATCGGTTTCCGAAGATTTCGCCAGCGAGCGTGATTTCATGGGTGCCGCGAGTGTATATAGGGCAGAACTACGGGATGTCGCGCGCGGCTCGTGAGGACACCCATAGATGCTTTCGTTCCCCCGTGGAGAGTGGGAGACTTAGTGAATGACCGAAAAACCCTGTCTCACCGTCGTGATGCCCTGCTTCAACGAGGACAAGACCGTCGAAGAGGTGCTGAAGTTGGTTCTTGCATCCCCATTCGTACGCGAAGTGATAATTG
>CAMBEL010000046.1 GCA_945865605.1 Bifidobacterium breve | reverse complement strand
GCAATCAATGCGGCAGTAGGCGCCGCCACAGGCAATGACGCAGTGATTTCGTTCGCGCCCGGGCACTGCTCCGTCACTGTTGTCGAGGTATCCGATGGTCGATTGGATCTGGTCATGCTGGGCGAAACGGGATCTAGGGAAGTGACGCCTGGATAGTCATGTCACCGTTCCTGCACCCTCCGGTGCTACTTTTGGCGCATCTCGTCACTTAGGGGGAACTCGTCATGGAACTAGGCCTGGAACTGTTTACCAAGGAAGGCGGGGAGTTCTTGTTCCGTTGGGGCCACGTGCTCGCAGGCATCACGTGGATTGGCTTGCTCTACTACTTCAACTTCGTGCAAGTTCCAGCGTTCGCCGAGATGGAAGCCGGAGCGCGAACCAACGCGATCGACAAGCTTGCATCGCGCGCACTTTGGTGGTTCCGCTGGTCGGCTCTTGCGACCGCTCTCATGGGATTCATGATCCTTTACTTCAAGGATCAGCTAACAGATATGGAGTGGGCTCAAAAGCCATCAGGCGTAAGCATCATGCTCGGGATACTGCTGGGTCTCGTGATGCTCGGGAATGTTTGGGGTGTGATCTACCGCAATCAGAAGGTTGTGATTGCCAACGCTCGCAACGTGCAGGCCGGCGGAGAAGCGAACCCAGACGCACCGGCATGCGGTCGGTCAGCCTTGATGGCATCGCGGCAGAACATGATTTTCAGTTTCCCGATGCTGATGTTCATGATCGGCACCGCACACTTCTTTTACAACTTCAATGCAGAGAACCGCGGCGCCTATTACGGGATCACGGTTCTCATCTTGATCGTTCTCGAACTCAACTGCCTTGGTGTGATCGGCGGCAAGGGGCAGAACTTCACGAACTGGATGTACGAGTCGCACAAGAACGCGATCATCAGCGCCTCCGTGTTGCTTGTTATCTACTACGCACTCTTCGAGTGCTTAATGAAGCCCTAGAGCGACTGTCGGAGCGGTTTCAGACGCCGATCAGATCGGCAACTACGGCTCGGTGAGCGGACACGCCTCCGAATAGCACAGCGTTTGTTTGCATGCGTCTTACGTACAGATGCATGTCGTGTTCCCATGTGTATCCGATGCCGCCGAGCACCTGGATACCTTCTTTTGCGATGCGGGCGATGGCGTCTCCTGCTGCAGCTTTTGCCATGGACGTAGCGAGGGCGCGTCGGCCGTCGTCTTCGGCAATCGTCAGCGCGGCAAAGTATGCGAGAGCCCGAGCGCGTTCGAGGAGAACGAGCATGTCGGCGAACTTGTGCTTTGTGGCCTGGAAGGAAGCGATCGACACGCCAAACTGCTCGCGTTGCATCGCGTACTCGAGCGCGATGTCGAACACGGCTTGGGCGGTACCAACACTTTCGACAGCGAGAGCGACGGTTGCAACCTCGACCGCTCGGCGCATTCCGTTCGCGGTTTCCGGTCCAGGGGAACCAAGAACGCGGCTGGCCGGGACGACGCATCCATCGATCGTTACAGTGGCTAGTTCACGAGACGGATCCAAGGACGGCACCGATTTGATTGCGACAGCCTCGACAGGAACCGCGAACGCGCCGACACCGTCGTCGCCAACGGTGTCAGGAACGCGCGCAACAACGATTAGTTCGGTCGTGTGCGATGGTTCCATCACATAGTGCTTGGTGCCGCTGAGGCGGTAGTTGCCGTTGGGCTCTGGTGTCGCTGTGGCCTTAGTAAGGGCAGGATCGGTCGCCCCGGACTCTTCTGCAATTGCGAGGGTGCCACTGGCCGCCGCTTCGGCGACGGGTCGCAGCAACATCTCGCGCTGCGCGGCTGTTCCGCATTCCAAGACCACAGGGATGAACTGGGAGAGGGTGGCCATCAGCGGCGTGGGGGCTAGTGCGCGGCCCGCTTCTTCGGCAAGCACAGCAAGTTCGACGGTGCCCTGCCCTAAGCCACCAAATTGCTCTGGAACCGTCAGCGCGCCCCATCCGAGCTCGCACATCTGGGTCCAAAGCGCGCCGCCTAGTTGCGCTGCCTTGGCCGAATCTCCAGCGAGGCGTGCATCGACAATCTTGCGGACGAATGAGGGTGCACATTCAGCATCGAGAACGGCACGCACGCTGTCGCGAAGCTGTTCCTGGTCGGTATTCAGTTCCAATTCCATGCGTAGGCACCCTACCCGAGTGTTCTCGGCACGTTTAGGGCCCTTATAGGGCCTCGAACGTGCCGAGAACACCGAGGAGGGCCTTGCGGTCGATCTTGTCGCCCGGTGTGAGTGGCAGCGCGTCCACCACAACCAGCTCTCCGGGCAACTTGTACTTGGCGAGACGCTCGCTTGCGAACTCGCGCAGCTCCTCGAGCGTCGGCGCCCGGCTTCCCGCCCGCGCCACTACGACCGCCACTCCAACTTCGCCCATCACATCGTCTGCGCGCGGCACCACGGCGATAGCCGCGACCAACGGATGATCTGAGCACACGGCCTCCACCTCTACCGGGTACACGTTGTAACCGCCGCGCACATACATCTCCTTGCTCCTGCCGACCAAGCGCAGCCGACCGAGGTCGTCCACCCATCCGAGATCACCGGTGCGTACGTGGCCATCCGCAGTGAAAGCCGCTTGCGTCCCTTCAGGGTCGCGCCAGTATGCGGACATGACGGCGGGGGAGCGTAGGCAGACGGCCCCTACGTCACCTTGGGCGACGGGTTGGTCATCGGCATCGAGAACCGCCAGCGCGACAGAGGGCAATGGGCGACCGACACTAAGCACGGCGTCTTCGTGAGGATCATCGAACGCCGTTCCTAACCCGATGCCAGCCTCGGTACATGAGTAGCGAGTTGCAAGGGCCGCGCCGAAGCGTTGACGCGCCTCTTCGGCGAGACCCGGTGTGATCGGCCCTCCACCGACGATTAGGTAGTTCACGCTTTCAACATTGATGCGATCGAAGTCGGCGTGACGCAGCATCAAGGCGAGTTGGGTCGGCACACCCGCCACAACCGCCAAGCGTTCCCGTTCGACAAGTTGCAGCGCCTGTTCGGCTCGCCACTTGCCAAGTATGAAGGTGGTTGAACCTCGCTTCATGTTGCCAGCCAACTTGGTCATGAAGCCGAGATGTGCGAACGAAGTTCCACTCATTCCGCACGTGCCACCACCCCACGCGTCACCGACGTCGGTGTGTGTGATGAAAGCGAGTTGTCGGTTGGTATATAGCGCACCCTTTGGGCACCCCGTTGTGCCAGAGGTGTAGATGATGGCAACCGGACGATTGGGATCGTCGGGCAACTGCGCTACTTCATCGCCAGCGTCGCGCAACTCCGGGAGCACCCGGTCGAGTGAGTCGGCCACGCCCGTCTCTACGAGCCCGATGTCGTTACCGGAGGCGAGTCCCGCGTTTGCCGGGGCGAGACCTTGGCCTGCAATAACGAGGCGCGGCACGGCCTGTTTGAGCACAACCTGGCGCTCGGAGGGTTCTAGGCGATCGTTCACCCCCGTTGTTATTGCACCGACCTTCGCCGCGCCTAGATAGGCAAGCAGGTACTCGGACCCTGGAGGCAAAACGAGGGCTACAACGTCGCCTTCTCCTACCCCGCGGTGCAGGAGTCCGGCTGCAACCTCATCGGAGATGCGATCGATGTCGCTGTAGGTGATGGGCCAGCCAGCCTCGGTTATGTAGGCGGTAGCATCGCCAAATCGACGTGCAGCCTCGCGCGTCATTGTGGGGAGCATGTCCAGAGAATCGCACAACTTCGGTCCAAGACGCACTACCAAGCCTTCTGGAACCGCTGGTGTGCCAGCCCAGCGGCGTGAGTTGCGTGCGCAGGGGCGCAAGACGATGCGTCGTCTCGCAGATGCTGGACTGCAGGTATTTGCGCAGCGCGGTTACCACGAGAGTCGTGTCGATGACATCGTGCGCGTCGCAAAGACTTCTCACGGCACTTTCTATCTGTACTTCTCCAATAAAGAAGACCTACTGCGCACCCTTGCGATCGACTGCGCTAGCGAAGTAGAGGGATTGGCCGCAGAACTTGGTCCGATCGATTCGGGAAGCGGCGGCGAGTTGGCACTGCGCGATTTTCTCGCACGCTTTGTGTCCACGTATCGACGCTATGGCGTGGTGATACGTGCATGGATGGAAGATCAGGTGAGTGATCGGGACATCGATCGCCTCGGCGTGCGCGCGTTCACCAAGATTGCAACCGCGCTTGGCGGCCGCATGGAAGAAGCGGGCCTAGATCCGTCGCAGACCCAGGCGTCAGCAGCTGCGTTGATGGCGATGATCGAACGGTCCTCATACGCCATCACTTCGCGTGATCTCGGTGTCGATGACGAAGCGATGGTCGATTCGCTGGCTGTGTTAGTCCACCGGGGTTTCTTTGGTGCTTCTGCTACTCAATCCCGAGCAACAGGGTCGCGGCAGTAGAGAACCATCCGCCGGTTCCGTTCACGCATGCGATCCTGGCGTCGGAGACCTGGCCACCCACGGCCTCGCCGCGAAGTTGGCGCACCGCTTCGACCATCAGAAACATCCCGCGCATCCCTGGGTGACACGCAGATAGACCGCCGCCGTCGGTGTTGGTTGGCAACGCTCCGCCAACACGGAGTTTGCCGTCTTCAACAAATGGTCCACCCTCGCCCCTGCCGCAGAACCCGAGACCCTCAAGGGTGAGCAGCACCATCGGAGTGAATGCGTCGTAGAACTCGCATACATCTACATCGTCGGGGGTTAGTCCGGCGCGTTCGAAGGCGAGCTTGCCGGATTGTGCTGCAGGGGAGTCCGTAAAGTCATGCCATTCGGACATGGTTGTGTGCGAGGCGGCCTCGCCAGACCCCAAGATCCAAACAGGAGGTTTTGCCAAGTCCTTGGCGCGCTCCTCGGACGTAATCACGATGGCACCGCCGCCGTCAGAACGAATGCAGCAATGCAACTTGGTGAGAGGGTCGGCGATCATCACGGATTCTTGAACATCGTCGATTGTTATTAGTTCGCGGTAGTACGCGTCTGGATTTAGCGAAGCGTTGTACCGCGTGCTGACGGCGATCTCCGCGAGTTGCTCGATGGTCGTGCCGTACTCGTGCATGTGGCGCTTGGCGGCCATCGCGTACTTGGCGATCAATGTGTGCCCGTAAGGCGCATCGAACTGCACGGGTCCGCGTGCACCGAAGTTCAAGTTTGCTCGCCGTCTGCTCGACCGAAGGTCGGAACGCGATGTGGATCCGTAGACAAGAACCACAACGTCTGCGTGGCCTTGGGCTACCGCTTCGATCGCATGTTCAGCCATCACGACCCAAGTGCTGCCACCCACGCCGGTACCGTCGAACCAGGTAGGGCGCAACCCCAGGTACTCTGCGACTTCGACCGGCGCCAGGAGACCCATACCCGATGATGCGAATCCATCGATGTCGTCTTTGGAGAGTCCGGCGTCTGCGATTGCGCGGCTCGTTGCTTGGAAGTGGAGTTCGAATGGCGACTTCGTGTCGACGCGACCGCAGTCAGAGAGTGCGGCGCCAACGATCGCCACGCGCTTGTTCACCGGCGTTCCTTGTTCGGGCGTTCCCGTTTCAACGCAGGCGCCACTCGACTCGTTTGCCCGTTTCGAACGCGGCTTGACCTTCTGCAATCGATTCTGGACTCGTGCCCATGGTTACGTATGCATAACCGAAGCGCAGTGCCTCTCGGTGGCCGTGTTCACGAGCTCCCCAGATTGCGCGCACGGTCCCTTCAATCGCAAGACGCGGTTGTGCAGCAATGACTCCCGCAGCCCAACTGGCGCTTTCCATAAGGTCGGAGGCCGGGACAACTTCGGAGACCATTCCGATTTGGTGTGCGCGCTGTGCAGACATGCGTTCGTGGTTGCCGAGCAACGAGAGCCGCATGATGTCACCAAACGGAGTGATGCCCGACATGTGAATCGGTTCAAAGGCCGCCGTCATGCCGTAGGTGACATGTGGGTCGAAGAATGTGGCGTGTTCTGCCGCGATGATGAACTCAACTTCGCCGAGCATATAGAACGCTCCGCCGCATGCCATACCATTGACCGCCGCGATGACCGGCTTCCAGAGGTCGCAGGACTTCGGGCCGATGTTGTCGCCAGGATCATTGAACATGAAAGGCGTGTCGCCGGATCCGATGGCTTCTTCCGAGGTGGCGGTATCGACTTCTGAACCCATCTGTTCCATGCGATCGATGCCAGTGCAGAATGCTTTTTCACCTGCACCCGTGAGCACCACACATCGCACAGGGTCGTGGCGTCGAAGGCCGCGCCACAGCGTTTTGAGTTCGCGTTGCATCAACGAGTTGAACGCGTTGTGTCGCTCTGGTCGATTGAGCATTACAAACGCGACACCGTCGCGCTCTTCGTATCCGAGCGTTTCGAACTCGAACATGGTTGTCACACTCCTACCGCTTGTATTGCGCGTGCATACCAGGATTCGCGGTCTTGAAGTGGTAGCGACCGAGGAAGTGACCGACCTTTTCCGGCTCCCATTGCACAGGGTTGCCTTCTTTGTCGGTGGAGAAAAACTCTTCGCCCATTTCCCATGGCTTGTAAACACATAACGAGTTGCTCACCATTCGCAGCACTTGACCGGTAACCGGCTTGGACACGTCGGATGCTAACCAGACAACAGCGGGTGCGGAGTTGCCGGGATTCATCGCATCGAATGTGTCGTATTCCTCTGGGTTCTTGATCACAATGTCCGGGCGAGCTTGCCCGACCATGCGGGTGAAACCGCCTGGGCCTACGCAGTTGGCACGCACCCCGTAACGGCTGAGTTCCAGGCTCGCGATGACGGTCATTGCAGCGATTCCGGCCTTCGCCGCGCCGTAGTTGATCTGGCTCTCCTGGCCCTGCAGCCCTGCGCTCGAGACGGTATTGATGATGGAAGCGCTTGGCTGCCTTCCCGCCTTTGACTCGCTGCGCCAGTATTCAGAAGCGTGCCGCATCGTGTTGAAACCGCCGTACACATGGACCTTCATAACGGCATCGAAGTCTTCTGGGTCCATTGAAAACATCATCTTGTCGCGCAGCACACCAGCGTTGTTGACCAGTACATCTAGGCCGCCAAACGCTTCGATGGCCGTCTTGACGATGTTGGCCGCGCCCTGAAAGTCGGCGACTGAGTCGTAGTTTGCAACGGCTTCGCCGCCTCTGGCCTTGATGACATCAACGACCTGATCTGCCACCTTTTGGTCGGCGCCATCGCCGCTCACGGAAGTCCCGAGGTCGTTTACGACCACCTTGGCTCCGTGATCCGCGAGGAGAATGGCCTCACCTCGGCCGACTCCATTGCCAGCACCGGTAACGATTGCGACCTTGCCGTCGAGCATGCCCATTTGCATATTCCTTCCCACGGAATGAAAACTGACGTTCGCGTCACATTAGCGCGATGATGCTAACGATCACCAAGGGAGAAGATCGATCTATGGCGGTTGATACGAGTGTCATTGGGAAGCCGACGGGCGCATGGAAAGTGACCGTCGAGCGTGGACCTGTTAGCAAGTTCGCCGCCGCCGTATGCGACAACAACGCCGTGTATCGCGACCCTGGTGCAGCGCGGGACGCGGGGTTCGCCGCCATTCCAGTGCCGCCGACGTTTACGTTCGCTGCGAGTTTTTGGGGAAGCTTTCGCGAGGACCAGCCACCGGATCCATCGGGTGGCGACAATCCGATGCACCGCGTGATGGGTGAACTTTTCGGGAAGGGCGCGCTTGTATTGCATGGTGAGCAGGAATTTGATTACCACAAGCCGATCTTGGTGGGTGACGTGCTCGATGGCTTCGGCAAGATCACTGATATTTATGAGAAAGAAACAGATGCCGCAGTGATGACGTTCGTTGTTGTCGAGACGAAGTGGACAGATTCCGTAACCGGTGCACCTGTCGTTACCGAACGCTTCAATCTCATTGGACGACTCAAGAAGTAACTTCGCCCCGACAACGGGCCCTACGTAGGAGAAAAACATGGGAAGACTTCAGGACAAGGTCGCAGTTATCACTGGCGCTGGACAAGGCATCGGCCTCGCGTATGCCGAGCGGTTCCTCGCGGAGGGCGCGAAGGTTGTCGTTGCCGAAATCAACGAAGATCGCGCTGAGAGTGCGATGAAGCACCTCGATGGTCTGGGCGAAGCGATTTTCGTGAAGACCGACATCTCGGACGGTGACTCAGCCAAGGCGTGTGCGCAGGCAACTCTTGACCATTTCGGAGCACTCGACATATTGGTAAACAACGCCGCGCTTTATTACGACATCGACAATGCGAACAACAGCCACGAGTACTTGGAGAAGGTGTTCGCGGTCAACCTGCACGGCTCATGGCTAATGGCGCGCGCATGTGCCCCGCCGATGGTTGAGAAACGTTGGGGACGCATCATCAACCAGTCGTCTGGCGCTGCCTATATGTACAACATGGCGCCGGTGGGTGACTTCACCGGCGTTGGGGCGTTCACTTACAGCCAGACCAAGTGGGGGATCATCGGATTGACCAAGTTCTTGGCGGGGCAACTCGGTCAGTACAACGTGACCGTCAACTGCATTGCTCCGGGCGTAACGATGACTGAAGCGACCAAGAAGATTGTTCCCGAGGAATACATCGGAATGATTCCGCTGATGAGCGCCATGAAGCAAGCTTTGGAGCCCGAAGATCTGGCGGGTACGGCCGTGTTCTTCGCGTCCGACGACGCCAAACTCGTCAGCGGTCAAGTGCTGTGTGTAGACGGCGGCACCTGCATGCCAGCGTAGAGGTCAGTCGAACGCGCCGTCTTCAGTGAGGTCGGCGATTTCGGCAGCGGTTAGACCGAGCAAGTCGGTGAGTACCCAGTCTTGGTCTTGGCCGAGTGTGGGTCCGCTGCGGTCGTAACCGGCTTCGGCATCTGAAAATCGGAAACCGTTGCGTTCATAGAGTCCTGGCCCCATCACGGGATGCGTTAGCGATACGAAGTGGCCGCGGTATGCGAGTTGTGGATCGCTGTGTTGATCTGCGAAGTCCTGCACCGGGACGGCCTCAATGCCTGTGGCTTGCAACAACTCGCCAACTTGGGCGCGGCTGCGTGTACTTGTGAAGGCCGCGATGTCCGTGCCGGTGGTGGCGTGCAGTTGTTCTAACTCGTCTTCGGTCCATGCTGCAATCGCGATCCACCTATCGCCGATGTCGCCCTCGTCCGCACAAGGGAACACGCCATGTAATAGCGCGCGCTCGCATTCGTTGCCTGCCCGGCCGCGCGGGGTACCAGTTTCCTGAAACTCGAGGAGCCACGGACTGAGCGAATAGATGGCGGCCTCGACCTGACTTACGTCGAGGTACGCGCCGTCTCCAGTGCGTCGTCGGTAGAGCAACCCGGCCGCGAGTGCGGTGGCAACAAAACGCGGCGCCAATGAGTCGGTGATGGTTGCGTGCGGCCCTACGGGTTCGCGGTCGGGCCAACCAGTCAGGAAGTTGTATCCGGCGAGCGCGGATCCTTGACCACCGAAACCGGGGTAGTCCTTGTGGGGCCCTGTCTGGCCGTTTAGACACGCGCTGACCATTACCAGGTCTGGTTTGATGGCAGCGAGCGAGTCGTAGTCAAGACCCAAGCCGACCATCGCCCGCGGCGCAAAATTCTCTGCGACAGCGTCGGCCCAGTCGACGATGAGGCGCCGCAAGAGTTTGACGGCTTGAGGATTCTTGAGATTGAAGCTGACGTCGCGTTTCGAAACGTTGAGGCCATCGAACATGGGCGCGCCTTCGAGACCGTGCGGGTTTTTGGGTCCGAGCGCGTATACGCGCAGGAAGTCGGGGCGGCCGTGGGACTCGATACGCAGGACAGTTGCTCCGTGCTCGGCGAAGTAGCGCGTAGCTATCGGGCCGGCCGCACCGGAGCCGAGTTCGATGATGTTGGTGCCAGCCCATGCGCCTCTGTTCGTGGAAGGGGCCGTGCGAACAGGAGGCGGCGAAGGGGTTTGTAGTGCCACGGCTTGTTGAGGCGCTGAACGCACCGTGACGAACGCTTTGGGCAATACCTTGTTTCGGTCGGTCTGGGTGAAGAAGTCACGTGCAGCCAGTTGTGCACTTGCGAGTATTTCTGCCGGTCCATTGATAGGGGCGAGCATGAGGTTCGTGTCGCAAGCGATGTCGTATAGCTGCGCCATCGTGTGTTGTGCGAAGAAGGCTGCGACGTCGAGCTCGATGGCGCGCAATGTCGCATCGTCGGCCGTATTGGGCGAGAAGGTGGACCAGTCCATGGCGCGCAATGTCGGAGTGTCGACGAGGCGCGTGAGGGTTTCGAGGGAACGGACACGTGCCTTGCCACCGCGGAGTCCGAAGCTCACGTAGCCATCGGTCGTTGCCCAGATCTCGCGGGTAGCGCCGACATTGGGACCGCGGCGCACACCGCGAAAGCCGGTGACGGGGAAGCGAGCAGGCGTAGACATATTGGCGATGCAGATGACTTCGTGCATTGAGATGTCAATGTGTTGAGGACGCCCGCTAGCGAGGCCGGAAAGCGCGGCGAATGCAGTTTCGCCACCGACGTGTGCATAGCCAGATGGTTCGTTACATCGAAGCGGCGCGCGGTCTGGGAAGCCGGTGCAATACATGTTTCCACTGGCAGCCATCACCCCGAGGTCAGAAGCGCGCCAGGACGAGCGCGGTCCATCGAGCCCGAAGGGTGTGACACTTACCCAGACGGCTTGGGGCGCGAGTCCAGGGTCGAGCGACCATGCCCCAGAGAAGACGGGGGTGTCGATGACTATGTCGGCGTTCGCGAGTGCGGCCGACAGGGCCGGGTCGTCGGGTCCACTGACAGACAGGAGTCGTTTGCCGTAGGTCCAAGCTGCAAAACGGTGTGGCTGTGCGCGCAGCGGGTGCCCTTCGGGGCCCTCGACGAGCGACACGTCGGCACCCAGGTCGGCGAGCATGCGGCCGGCCATAGCGGCGGGTTCGCCAGACAGGTCCACAACTCGTACCCGGGATAGCAGTGACTGACGGAGCCCGATTTCTGGGGTTGGGTCCACGGTCCTTCCTGGCGAACCCTCCGAAATTTTACCTGACACCCGTGTCAGTCTACGCTGGCACCCGCGCCTAATCCCGAGGAGTACGTACATGGCCGAGCCCCGCATTGTCGATGCCGATTGCCACATCCTCGAACCACCGGACATCTGGGATAACTGGCTGTCCGAGCGTTTCCGCGACAGGGCCCCGAAATTGGTCTTGGACCCTGAAGGTGGCGACGCCTGGTTGACGGCCGTCGGCGGCGATGCCGATCCCATCGGTTTGGTCTCCACTCCAGGCATGCCGTATGACCAGTTTCGCTGGTACGGCGTTACCTATGAGCAAGCTCGCAAGGGTTGTTACAACGGTGAAGCGCGCCTTGCCGACATGGACACCGATGGCGTTTGGGCGGAGATTTTGTTCCCGCCGCAGCGCACGATGAGTCATTTCCTCGGCGACGCTGACGATGACTTTGTAATGGCAGGCGTAGAGGCGTACAACAACTTTTTGTTCGAGGAGTTTTGCGCACCTGACCCGACGCGTTTGATTGGTATGGCCCAGATACCGTCGCTTGGCATTGATGTCGCGATCGACGGTTTGCGCAAGGCGAAAGCGCGCGGGGCGAAGGGCGTGGTCATTTCCAACTGGCCATCCGGCAACGCGACCTTGTCGCGTGATGATGATCCGTTCTGGGCAGCAGCGGTCGATGAGGGAATACCGGTATCGATCCACATCAACATCATCAGCCGTAAGCAACGCATGCGCGGCCGCGATGCTGCGGCTAAGGCGGGCAATCAGCTGTACGACATGTCGAGTGAAGCGACTCGTGCGAAGGCGATTGGCAGCATGAGCCATGTGTTTTCGATGGCGGCAGGCAACATCACATCGATGTTGTTTACCGGCGTATTCGACCGCTTCGCCGAGTTGACAGTGGCCTGGATAGAGACAGGCGTTGGGTGGCTACCGCACTTCATCGAGTGCCTAGATGACCGGTATTGGCGCAACCGTTCGTGGGGGGACCTTCCAATAGAACAACCGCCGTCGTACTACTGGTACGCCAACAATGCAGCGAGTTTCATCACCGACCGAACAGGTATTGCGCTGCGCCACCAGGCCGGTATCGACAACATCATGTGGTCTAGTGACTATCCCCACCACGGCAACGACTGGCCGTACTCGCGCAAGGTGATTGAGGAAACAATGAACTCGATCCCTGCCGACGAGAAAGCCAAGATTGTCGGCGGCAACGCGTCACGCATTTGGAACCTCGGGAACTAAACGGGGGCGCTAGGTGCGTCGCGCGCTATTGCACCAAGCGTTAGGCGTTGCAGAGTGCGTTGGTGTACGTAGTCGACTACACGTGTAACGAGTGGTAGTAGCCGTCCGGCGTTGCCGCTTGCAACGGCCTGAAATGCTGCTAGCTCTTTGGGTTCCCATGTAGGCCCTATTGCCCCACCAAATAGATCGAGCACCTGAACTTGCATGGCTTCGACGCCGCGTACGTAGATAGCAGCGAGTTCGACGACGAGTGCTTCGGGGAGTCCACCGCGAACGAGCTCGGCTGCTGCGCGCATTACGTCTAGGTCAGTTGCGTCGTACGCGTCGCGTCCAAAGTCACGCGGGTCGCGTAGGAGTCCGTTATCGCGCAAACCAGTTAGAAGCTCTTGTGAACATCCGGAACGTTCGACTAGGTCCGAGAGCGAATATGACAGGCCACCTTCGCCCGCGAAGATCCCATCTACGAGATCGGGGCGCTCGCTATTGAGCAGGGCGCGGATGGCGGCAAGGGAGAAGCGGCGCGCTTGGAGGTCGCGGATGCGCGTGAGACGTTCTAAATGGTCGGCCCCGTAGACCTTCGCTCGCCCACTTCGTTCTGCGGCGGGGAGCAGACCTTCGCGCTGGTAGAAACGGATCGTGTCGACGGTGAGCCCTGCCTGCTGGGCAAGATCATCGATGCGCCAGTTGGGCTCGGGGGTTTCCTGCGACACGAAGTCCTCGGGGGTTTTGGGAGCATGCTGGGATGGCTGTGACTGTCGTCACCTTACTTGACAGGAACTACCTTCAGAGTGTTTACTCTCATAGTCAGTACACCAAGTGTAGGCGGAAACCAATGAACCCAGCAGCGAGCGCAGAACTCACCGCAGGCCTTGCGTCGCGAACCAGTTCACGGGACGCACGCCGCTGGATCGAACGCCAGCTGCGCTGGGAAAGAACCCTCGGACGGCTCCGCAACCGGGGCACCAAGCAGTCCTCACGGGCCGCATAGATCTCCAAGATCCACCCCGTCGGGTTCGCCCGACACCATTGACGCCGCAATTCTCCGGCCGAACCCCCCGTTGGCCGTGAGGAAGCGGCGTCGATGCGCGTGTGGGGCAGCCACACCCTCGCATTGCATACCTAGCCCGCGCGTACCCATCTCGGGAGGGTTACATCGTCAATGGTTGTGAACACGACGCGCACCTTCTCGCCGATGCGAATGGTTGCGGGATCGATCTCGTTGATCGCACCATTTGCCGATGTGACCAAGTTGCCGACGAAGCGGATTGTGGGGTCCTCGTCCAACGCAACGACGATCGCGTTGTAAGGGGCCAACTCTGCGTAGGCAGGCAGCAACGGTGGGTGCGGCACGACGTACGACCAGATCGTTCCGGTGCCGCTTGTTGGTGCCCACGTCGCGACGACCGATCGACAGTGTGGGCACATTGGGCGCGGTGGCATGCGCGACTTGCCACAGGCTGCGCACATTTGCACGACCAACTCGCTACGGCTGCACGCCTCCCAAAATGGCGCGGCCACCTCGTCGTCGAGGTCGGGGAGCAGCAGACCGGTCTCCATAGTCATGCCCTCAACAGGAGCGCGCTTGTTGGCACGCCCTCGCCGCTAGTTACCAGGCAATTCTCTGCACCTTCGACCTGACTTGTCGAGGTGCCTCGGCACTGGCGCACACCTTCTAGGACCAGGTTAAAGCCGTGCACATATGCCTCCGACATTCCACCGCCTGATGTGTTGGTTGGCAAGCGACCGTTCGGCCATTCGAGTGCGCCGTTTTCGGTGAATGCGGCACCCTCTCCACGTTCGCAGAATCCGTAGCCCTCAAGCGACAAAGGGATCAACGGACTAAACGCGTCGTACAACTGCGCGACTGGCACGTCGGCAGGCTTGATGTCGGAGCGTTCCCACAACCGACTCGCGCACGCGTACGCCGGGCCGATAAGCGGATCGTCGCAGAAGTAGTTGGTCATCACCTGATGTTGTTGCGGGATGGACTGCGCGAACGCGTGTATGAATGCCGGAGGTTGCGCAAGATCGCGTGCACGCTCGGCACTTGTGATGACCACGGCTAGTGCGCCGTCCGTCTCTAAGCAGTTGTCGAATAGGCACAGCGGTTCAGATATCCAGCGCCCTTCCATGTATTGCTCGCGACTTAGTTTTTTGTCGTACATGGTCGCGAGTGGATTGCGGTTGGCATGTTTGCGCGATGCAATCGCCACGTTGGCGAGGTGGTCTCGGGTCGCTCCGAACTCGTGCATGTAACGGCGCGTGAGCATCGCGATCTCATCCACCGGTCGCACCACACCGAACGGCCTGCTCCACTGCCAGTGCCCTGCAATCCGACCCGGCACCTGCGACCATGGGCGACTCGTCTTCGACGCACGTTTGCGGGCCCGCCATGCCACAGCAACATTGCACTGGCCGGTAGCCACTGCCATCGCGGCATGTCCGACCACACCACACCCGGCCCCTCCGCCGTACCCAACCTCTGAGAAGTAGGTGATGTCACCGAGGCCAACATTGCGCGCTACCTCGACCTCGCGGCCTTCCTCCATGGAGAACATGGACAGCCCGTCCACCTCGCCAGGCGTCAGGCTGGCATCGTCGATCGCCGCGCTTATCGCCTGACACGCAAGCGATAACTCGCTGTCTGCCAAGCCCTTGCCGAAAGCGGTCTGGCCTATGCCGACAATCGCAGTGCGATCTTTCACCAGCCCCGCCACACAGGGTCACGCTTCTCGACCATCGCGGCCATGCGCTCCTTGCCGTCTTCCGTGCCGAGGTTGAGTTCTACCAACATTGCTTCGTTTTCGAGGGTCGCTGTGCGCCCAATCTCGGTGGCATCGTGCAGCAGTTTCTTGGCCCATCCGAGAACCTTCGTGGGTTTGGCGGCAATCCGCGTTGCCCACTCGTTTGCAGCACTCTGTAACTCGGCAGCCGGGACGACTTTGTTCACGATGCCGAGCTCCGCTGCTTCGGTCGCTGAGATGCTGTCGCCCAGAAACATGATCTGAGCGGCCTTGTGTGTTCCGACGATGCGCGGGAGCAGGTAAAGAAAGCCGCCGTCGGGGATGAGCGCCTGCTTGGAGAAAACGTCGACGATCTTGGCTGTGTCGGAAGCAACTACGAGGTCGGCGGCCAGGGTGAGCATTGCTCCACCTCCTGCTGCTGTGCCGTTCATTGCAACGATGACGGGCTTCTGGCAATCCTGGATGGCTTCCATGAGCGACTGGAACCCCGTGCGCATCATGTTTACGGCGGTGCCCGTTACAAAGTCGGGTGCGCCATCGGGTTTCGGTTGCGCCGGTTGCCTCACGCGTAGGTCTGCGCCGGTGCAGAAGTGCCTGTCACCTGCAGCAGTAAGCACAATGCAGCGCACAGTCAGATCGCTATGTGCATCACGGAAGTGTTCGATGAGGCGGTCGCGCACGTAATAAGGAATCGCGTTGGAAGACTCTGCACGGTTGATCGTGAGAGTGAGTACGCCATCGCTTACGTCTGCGAGCAACTCGGCGTTTGCCTTGTCTCGGGTATCGGCGTCGAGCGTCATGGTTACTTCTTTCTCACGATTAGTGCATCGAGTGCGATTGCGCCTTTGGGCTTTACGAGTAGCGGATTCACATCAAGTTCCGCGACTTCGTCGGACAGGTCCATCGCTAGACGTTGAAGGTTCATGATCGCATCTACAAGCGCACCCGTGTCAGAAGGCTTGGCGCCGCGTACGCCGGCAAGCATCGCGGCTCCCGTGAGTTCGGTGAGCATGCGTTCGGCTTGGTCGCGGCCGAAAGGCGGCACCCGAAACGTGACGTCACCGAGAACCTCAACGAAGATGCCACCTAAGCCGGCCATCACAACAGGCCCAAACAATGGATCCTGCGAGATGCCAACGACCGTCTCGACACCGCCGGTCACCATCTCGCAGACAAGCACGCCGTCGATAGTCCCCTTACTCCCTGCAGCGCGCTTCGCTTTCGCCATTAGCGACTTGTATGTGGTGGTGACTTCCTTGGCGGTAGCTACACCAACCGCAACTAGGCCGAGGTCACTCTTGTGCAGCAGGTCTGGGGAAGAGATCTTCATGACGACCGGCAGTCCGAGCCGTTCGGCCGCGCGGCGCGCCTCTGCTGTGGTTGTACACAACACATCACGTGAAGTCTTGATGCCGTACGCCTTCAGTATCTGCTTCGAATCCCATTCCGACAGCGCGCAACCCGGTTCGGCCTTGGCCAAGATCTTGCGTGCCTTGCGCGCAGGGGGACTTTCCCCGCGCGGGGCCGTGTCGAATGCAGACTTGTAGCCGCTCGCAAACCGCCAGTAGTCGATGTAGGCGCGCACCCCTTTTACGGTGTTGCCGAAAGTGCGGAATACAGGGAGGCCTCCATCGAGAAGGATGCGGTAGAAGGTGTCGTCTGTTCCTGGAGGCGACCCCCACACGACAAAGATTGGTTTGTCGGTTGTCTTTGCAACCTCCACAAGGTCGCGAGTGAACGGCTTGGAG
>CAMBEL010000045.1 GCA_945865605.1 Bifidobacterium breve | reverse complement strand
TGCTGGTGGTAGGTGACAGCCTCGAAACCGCGCTCTCCAACTATTCCGACGACGACACGGGTCGTGTCGCTGGTGTCGCGGACCAAGAAGACGATCAAGACGCCGAGCTGCTCGACTCGCCGTGGGCGCTTATTTTCACGAGCGGCACTTCCGACGCGCCCAAGGCCGTCATCTGTTCGCAACGCCGCTTGCTCGTTACAGGCAATCGCATGGGCATCATCATGAATCTGCAGCCCGACGACATCGGGTACGTGTGCATGCCGCTGTTTCATTCCAACGCGGTGCAAGTCGGTTGGGCACCATCACTCGTCTATGGCTGCTCGGTCGCTCTCGCCCGAAAGTTCTCCGCATCCGGTTGGCTGCCAGATGTGCGCCGCTACCGTGCGACGTACTTCAACTACACCGGCAAGCCACTTGCGTATCTCCTTGCGCAACCACAGAACGGCGACGACGCTGACAACACGTTGCGTGTCGCATTCGGCAACGAAGGTTCTCCTGGAGTTGTTGGCGAGTTTTCGAGGCGGTTCGGTGTTGAGGTGATCGATGCGTACGGTGCGACAGAGGGTGGCGTCGCCGTTTCCCGCGATGCGGAAGCACGTAAGGGAGCTCTTGGAGTAGCCGGACCGGGAGTCTTGGTTGTCAACGAAGACGGCGTAGCAAAGAGTCGAGCGGTTTTCGATGGGAATGGGCGCCTGACGAATGCCGGAGAGTGCGTCGGCGAGATTGTGAACACGGCGGGCGCTGGGCCGTTCGAGGGCTACTACAACAACGCTGAAGCCACTGCCAAGACAACTCGCAACGGCTGGTACTGGTCTGGAGATCTCGGGTACCTAGATGATGATGGCTACCTGTATTTCGCCGGTCGCAACGCCGATTGGATCCGCTTAGATGGCGAGAACTTTCCGGCTGGTCCCATCGAAGAAGCCCTGCGCGCGCATCCCGATGTGCTGCTTGCATCCGTCTACGGCGTTCCCGATGACCAGGCTGGCGACCAAGTTATGGCGGGCCTCGTATTGGGCGAGGGTGTGCAACTCGATCTAGCGGCATTTGGGCAATGGCTCGACGCGCTTCCCAACGTTGGACCCAAATGGCGCCCGCGCTACCTGCGCGTCCTGATTGATCCGCCGTCTACGGGTACCAACAAGATTGTGAAGCGCGCCCTAGCCGTCGCAAAATGGCGCACCGATAGTTGCAGTGGTGATGCGGTGTTCATTCGCGAACGCGGCGAGATCGCTTACAAGCCATTTACGCCAGACCTAGAAGCCGCCCTGCGCGCGTCATTCACGAGCAACGGCCGCGAACGGTTCTGGGACCTGTAATGGTCTGGCATGCCTCGTTCTTAAATCGAGAGATGGTTGGTCGAAGTCCCGCGCACCGAAACCCGACTGGCCAAAACATGGTGGCTAGATAAACATGGACTTGTCGTTCACTGCCGCAGAGCAAGACTTTGCCGCAGATATCCGCGCGTGGCTCACTGCCAATCTTGAACTGCCGCCCGCGTTCACGAATCTCGACGACGAGATTGGTTGGGCGCGTGCGTGGCAAGCGAAACTTGCCGCTGATCGTTGGGTGGGCGTGCATTGGCCGGTTGAGTACGGGGGGCGCGGTGCAACGCCGGTGCAAGTGGCGCTGTACAACATGGAATACGCGCGCTCGCGCGCGTTGCAGCCTGTCAATCGCGTCGGCATCAACCTGGCAGGTCCAACGCTTCTTGCGCACGGCACTCAGGACCAGAAGGCACAATGGCTTCCGAACATCTTGAATGCCGCTGAGATTTGGTGCCAACTCTTCAGCGAGCCCGATGCCGGGTCAGACCTAGCCGCGCTAAGTACGCGTGCCAAGCCCGTAGAAGGCGGATGGCTATTAGACGGTCAAAAGGTCTGGACGTCGTATGCGCAGTACGCGCGGTGGGGCATCGCGCTAGTGCGCACCGACCCAGATGCCCCGAAGCATCGCGGCATCTCATACGTCGTTATCGACATGCATGCTCCCGGCATCGAGATCCGTCCGCTCGTGCAGATCACGGGCGAGGCCGAGTTCAACGAAGTCTTCTTCACCGATGTGTTCGTTCCAACCGAGCACCTAGTGGGAGACCTCAACTCGGGGTGGGCCGTTGCCAACACAACGCTCGCGCATGAACGCGGCACAGCATTCCCGTTCAAGGAACAAGTTGTCCACGAGGTCTTCCTGGACGAGTTGTTCGCGATGGCGTGCACGGCTGACTCCGAGCGAGGCGGTGTGAACGAGGTCGAGATGTTCGATGCGCTCGCGCAGAGCTTTGTGGAGTTGCGGGTGTTGCGCTTGCACAACTGGCGCACGCTTTCCCGTGTGGCCAAGGGGATCGAAGTTGGCCCAGAGTCGAGCATCACGAAACTGGCCTGGACGGAGATGACCCAAAACATGTCGGACGCTGCTCTCACTGTGCTCGGTACCGAGAGTTCGCTGGCTGGCAAATGGTCTCGGCAGTGGTTGTGGTCGAAGGCGGCATCCATCGCTGGCGGCACCTCCGAAGTGCAACGCACCATCATCGGCGAACGCTTGCTAGGCCTGCCACGCTGAGCCGCGGGCTGTACTGGCATCTAGGTCCCGGTATGCACTAGGCGCGTCCAAGACACGGAGTCGGTTTGGCTGCTACCGTTTGGCTGGCAATCAAATGCCACGCAAGTACGAGGGTTCGCCAACCGGCGGCCACAGCACACCAAGAAAGAATTAGTTACATGGCACTAGGCACCGTGAAGTGGTTCAATTCTGAGAAGGGCTTTGGATTCATCTCCCGCGAGGGCGCAGAGGATGTATTCGTTCACCACTCCCAGATCCAAATGGATGGCTACCGCTCCCTTGAAGAGGGCCAAGCGGTTGAGTTCGATGTGGCTCCCGGCCGCAAGGGCGAAGAAGCGCAGAACGTACGGCTTGCGTAACTAGTCGTTAGGAATCGGGCTGGATCAACTCAATCACGTTGCCAGCAGGATCTCGCACGAAAGCTTGAACTCCGGCACCCGGTGTGGGGTCGAGGCGCAGTACTTCTATTCCGCGCGCCTCCAGTTCATCTGCGCACGCCGCACAGTCCTCTACGAGCAATGCGAAGTGGTCGCCAATCTTGGACTCTGGTTCATCGGTTGTTTGCAGGTGCAACTGATCCGCACCCATCTGAAACCAGGCGCCTAGAAATCCAAAGTCGGGACGCTTCAACTCTTCGAATCCCATGACATCCACATAGAAGGTACGCGCCGCGTCGAGGTCGTCGACGCGCACATTCGTGTGATGAATTCCGAGCACCTTCATGCCGCTAGAGCAACTTCTTCAACAGCTTGGCCTTGATGCCCTTGTACGGCGGGTAGGCGATCGAAGGGTCTGGGCGCGTTGGGCGGCTGAGCACACTCTTTGCGTGCGTGAAGGTGTCGAACGACGCACGTCCGTGGTACGCACCCATGCCGCTTTCGCCGATCCCGCCGAACGGCAAGGTGGGTACGGCCACATGGAACAGCGTTGCATTCACGCAAACGCCACCCGAGGTCGTTTCGTGTACTACGCGATCGGAAACCTTATGGTCCTGCGCGAACACATATAACGCCAGCGGCTTCTCGCGCGCCGTGACGAACTCGATCGCAGCATCGACGTTGTCGACAACAATGGTCGGGAGAATCGGTCCAAAAATTTCTTCATTCATGATCGACGACGACGGATCCGTATTGCGCAGCGCTGTCGGTGCGAAGTACCGGACAGCCTCGTCGCGCCCGCCACCGTAGGCAACCTCGCCTGCCCCTTCGCCGTCGAGCAGACGTGACAGGCGCGTGAAGTGCTGTTCATTGATGATGCGGCCGTAGTCGGGGCTGTGGATCGGATTCGTTCCGTAGAACTGTTTGACCGCATCGTGTAAACGTGCGAGAAACGGACCTTCGACACGGCGATCTACGAGGCAATAGTCGGGGGCGATACATGTTTGGCCAGCGTTCAAGTACTTGCCCCAAGCGATGCGGCGTGCGGCAACATCGAGGTTGGCGCTCTCGTCGATAATCACGGGGCTCTTGCCACCCAGTTCAAGGGTTACCGGCGTTAGATATTGTGCCGCCGCAGTCATCACAATGCGCGCGACTGTGGCATTGCCTGTGTAGAAGATGTGATCCCATCGCTCGGCGAGCAATGCGGTTGTCTCTTCCACGCCGCCTTCAACAACTGCAAACGCATCTGCGTCGAGGTAGAGCGGCAACAGACGTGCCAGTGCGCGCGATGTGTGTGCAGCTACCTCAGAAGGTTTGAGGACGGCGGTGTTGCCACCTGCGATCGCTCCAACGAGTGGCGCGCCGATCAGTTGGACCGGGTAGTTCCATGGGCCGATGATGAGCACAGCGCCGAGCGGATCACGATGAATACGCGCACGACCCGGTTGCTGTTTGACCGGCACCGGAACGCGCTCAGGCTTCATCCATGCATCGAGATGTTTGAGTGTTAAATCGATCTCGGAGCGAACGAATGCGATGTCGGTTATGAAGGCTTCGACACCAGGCTTGCCTAGATCGAGACGAAGCGCTTCAAGAAGTTCTGCTTCCGATTCTTCGAGCATGCGTTTCAAGGAACGCAACTGCGCCTTGCGCCAAGCGACATCGCGGGTGCGCCCTGTGTCAAACGTGGACCGGACGCGCTTGTGGACTTCGGCCGGAGATGGCAGCGACCGCGAAGATGCAGTTGGATTTGTGGAGGCCATGGCGGCAGCCTACGGGTTCTGTGCCGTCCTGCCCAAGTGAGGTAGCGGTCTAGAGCAGCGGCCCAGTGCGCTGTTTACAGCTGATCGAGCACACCCTGCAGATCTTTAGTAACTGGCACATCGGATCGGATTGGATCTTCGGCAGCACGCGTGTGGTCGGGCCAATGGCCGTCTCGGCGCAGATATATGGGGCGGAGACCGGCGGCAAGCGGACCCTCTACGTCTGCACCCCAGGTATCGCCTGCAAATAGGCACGCGCCAGGTTCCAAGCGCGCCTCGGCCAGGGTCTCGGCATAGATGCGGGGGTGTGGTTTGCGCACGCCAACCCATGCAGATGAGACCATCCCGTCGACCAGATCGGTAAGCCCAGACTCCTCGACCGCTTCACGCAGGTCCCAATCCCAGTTGGAGCAGATGAATATCCTGAGGCCGCGATCGCGCAAAGCGGTCAGGACTCCTGGCACTTCGTCGTATGCCTCCATCGCCCGATTAGCGGTTCCCTGATGAAGTTTTTCGAGGATGGCCTCGTATTCGCCAGGGTGCACATCGGCCGCAGCCAACATCGCCAACGCCCGCTCCCTCTGCCATGCCACGTAGTGATCTCGGGACTTGGAGTGCTCGTCGTGCTCGACGCCATCGACGCCATCGCTGAAGTAAATGGCGCGCGCATCGTGGTTTAGGGTGTAGCCGTGGTCGGAAAGGACCTCATCGGGGCCGGCCCAGCGGGTGGCGCGGGCGAGGGTGCCGTAAAAGTCGAGTAACACGCCCTTGGTATCCATGGGTGCAGTCTCGCGGACGGGTGCGCCAGCCCCGGCACCCCGGTGCGCCGGGGGAGGGAACTGCTTCCGATCCGCATCTCCCTGCCTACCGGCAGGTAGGCTAACTTTCATGCCCAAAACAATGACTCGACTCACACGTCCCGCGGACGAACGCGTCAACTGGCCCGCATCGATTCCCTTCTTTATTGCGCACCTGGCGTGTTTCGCCGTTGTGTTCACTGGTATCACGTGGACGGCGGTTTGGTTGTTTGTTGGGATGTTTGCAACGCGGTCGATCTTCGTGACGGCCGGGTACCACCGGTACTTCGCGCACCGCGCTTTCAAACTCAATCGTTTTTGGCAACTTGTGTTTGCGTTTCAGGCGCAGGCGACAGCGCAGAAGGGCGTGTTGTGGTGGGCGTCTAACCACCGTGATCACCACCGTTACTCCGACACCGACGCCGATGTGCATTCGCCGCGCAAAGGTTTCTGGTGGAGTCATGTCGGATGGATCTTGTGCGACAAGTTCAAGCCGACGAACTACGACGGCATCAAAGACTTCGCGAAGTTCCCAGAGCTTGTTTGGTTGAACAAGCACGACTGGGTCGCGCCGTGGGCGTACGGGATTGCCGCATTCGCCATCGGTGGTTGGCCTGGTCTTGTAGTCGGCTTCTTCTGGTCGACAGTGTTGTTGTGGCACACAACGTTTTCAATCAACAGCGTTATGCACGTATATGGCAGCCGTCGGTATGACACCCCCGACACGAGCCGCAACTCGATGTTGTTGGCGTTGCTGACAGGCGGCGAGGGATGGCACAACAACCATCACCACTTCCAGGCGTCTGTGCGCCAGGGATTTTTCTGGTGGGAGATTGACTTTACGTTCTACTTCTTGGTCGCCTTGAGTTGGATAGGCATCGTGAAGGATATGAAGCGCGTGCCAGAACGCGTGATACGACCGACTGAAGAACGCGACTTAGAACGGGTATAGGCGGCGCAGTAATACCTCTCACCGTTTACAGCAGGGCGCGCGCTGCACGGATTGCTAGGGCGACGATTGTGAGTGTCGGTCCATAGCCCGTGCCTGTTGGGAAGACTGACGAGTCGGCACACATGACATTGTCGATGCCATGTAAGCGTTGCCAACGATCGAAGACGCTGGTGCGCGGGTCGTCTCCCATGCGCGCAGTACCGATGATGTGACGCGACATCGGTGCGCGCAGACCGGGGCGGTCTCCGCGCGTGCCGGGGAGCGCTGGGGACGTGGCGGAAAACGTGTGCCCTGCCCCGGCTTCGCGCATGATGGCTTCGAGGCGGGGGATCCAGTGTTCCGCAGTTGCGATTTCGTGGTGGTGGGGTTCATAGGTGACACGTCCGGCTGGGAGTCCGTATACATCGGTGACTTGTGGGTCGAGATCGACGCGATTGGTTGCAAGCGGCAGATCTTCGCCTTGCATCGTGAATGCCGCCATGCAATCGCGAAGTGTCGAGTCGGTCATTAGTTGAGCATGCATCGGACCCGAAGGCGAGTGGGTTGCTTCCATGATTGGCTGGCCTGCCGCGCCATGTTCAACAATACCACCGCGCAAGAACGGCAGACCTACGGCACGCGCTGCGGCAGCAGTTGCGTCGTCGCCGACGATCGGATCATCCATTAGGTGAGTGACGGCGCGACCGCGGTGTCCATGCAGGCGATGGTCAAAAATACCGAGCACAAAGGTTTGGAAGTGAAAGGAAAGGTAACGGCCAACGACATCGGGGTTACCGATCTCGTTCCGCAACAAGAGGCGTGGAGTTTCAAAGGCGCCACCAGCGAGAACAACATGGTGCGCGGATACCTCGTGGGCCTGCATGTTCGTATCTAGGAATCGCACTCCGCTGGCCTTGCGGCCTGTGCGGTCGATCAACACGTCGGTGACAATCGATTCCGGTCGGATCTCGCACCGGCCTGTGCGCAGCGCGGCGCGCAGGGGGACTACTGGGTCACCCTTCGCCTCAATCGGACATCCGTAGTACGCGCAGAACCCGCAGTTGTTGCAAGCAGGGCGACCGTCGTAGACAACGCTGTTGACACCTGTCGGAGCGCGGTAAGGGTGATAGCCGAGGCGCGTTGCAGCTTCGCCAGTCAGTACGGCGCAGTACATGTCCGCGCCAGGTGGCATTGGGTATGAGTCGGCGCGCCATGATGCGAACGGATTGCCAGCAGCGTCGCCTGCAACGCCGATTAGGCGTTCCGCCTCGCCATAGAACGGCTCCATCTCGGCATAGTCGACAGGCCAGTCGACGATGTCGGTGCCTTCGACGGGGCCGGCATGGCTAAGGATCTTGAAGTCCTCTTCGCGGAAGCGTGGCAACTTGCCGTCAGCGTGGAAGCCGCCACCGCCGACTGTTGATGGCAGGTTGTTTACATCGCCAATATCTAGGCGTTCCCCGTCGGCTTCCGTCCGTCGGTATGTACGGGGCTCTAGCCAGGGGTCGGGGCCGAGGAAGTGGCGACGGACCATCTTTATCTCGTCGTTGCTCACGTGGTTCATGGGACCGAACGGCGCATCTAGCTCAAGGAGGTGGTTGCGACCCTTCTCGAGGATGATCACTGACCATCCGGCCTCGGTGAGTACGTGTGCGGCGGTCGCGCCGGCTGGTCCACTGCCAACGATTACCGCGTCGCAGTCTTTCATGATGTGTAACTCATTCGCGTCCGCTCACTTCGGCGTCGGTGTACCCACGTGGCTGAATGTCGCCGGGGAACTGAATCGCATTCCATCCGGCAAGGTCGCGGTTGCCACCGTATTCGGGCGCACCGTATGCGCCTTCGCACGCGTGCACGTAGAGAAGTTGTTTGAATTGGGATAGCGCGCTTAGACGTACGTCCTGTTCCGAGTCGCCACAGTCGCAGAAGTCGGTGCCGAGCGATGCGATGCCGTCTCGGTAATCCTGTTGCCAGCCTGTTACCGGCCCGAGTCGTTCGCGCTGTGCAATGCCTAGCGAGCCTTCGATGCGTGTTCGCCATGCGAGTTCTTCTAGATGCCCGAGTGGACTGAACGCTTCGAAGGTGGCGCCGCCGCCGTTGCGTCCAGAAAACGGACCGCCTGCCCATATGCGAGGTGGATCGACAAGAAACGCGCTGAGCATCCCGTCGATGTAGTCGACGACCCCGAGAGCGGTGGCACCTGGATGTGAATCGGTAGCGGGGATAAGTCGCTCGGCAGCAGCCGCGAGAACGGCGCGTTCGGCGTGGGTAAGGAAGTTGGGCACGTGATGTTTAGGTATCGCGTGACTCGGAAAGCATCAGCAAGTAGTTGCCTGTGCTGTCGAGCGTTGCGGTCGATCCGGGGGGTACAACAATGACCGTGAATGGTTCTTCGATCAGCGCTGGGCCGGTAATGGTGACGCCTGTTCCCAGTTGTGGACCGTCATAAATAGGCGTCGAGACAAACTCAACACCGAAGTAAGCATCGCGGTGGCCCTTGAGGGCGGCCGTCGCTTCGGTAACGGTTCCGGGTTCTGCGAAGTGATCGGGCTTGGGGGTTTCCGAACGTGCAACAAGGCGCACGCCGCGCATCAGTGGTTGCTGGTTGCGGAAACTGAAGCCGCGTTCTGCTTCGTGCTGGCTATGGAACCGGTCAGCGAGTTCCAACAAGGTTTCGCCGTCTAAGTCGGCGCCTTCTAGTAGGGGAACGCTCATGTCGAAGTTTTGGCCGGGATAACACATCTGCGCATACAAGTCGATGGAAGTCGCGTCGTCCGCCAATCCTGTCGGTTGCATTTCCTTACGCGCTTCTTCAACGATTTCGCCAATGAGCGTTCGCATTTGAACAACATCTACCTGGGACAGCGGAACGATGTATGAGCGAACAAGATCGACAACGTAGTCAGCGACGAGCACTCCGAGGGCAGAGAATGCGGGTGCGGCTTTTGGAATGAGAATGCGGTCGATGCCAAGGTCACGAGCGATGGCCCATGCGTGTACTGCGCCATTGCCGCCGTACGCAATGAGGGACAGGATGCGGGGGTCTGCACCGTGCGATGCAAGGACGCGCCGCGTTGCGTTGGCCATGCTTGTGTTTACGATTCGTTCGATGCCCCATGCGGCTTCGATCACATCGATGCCCAAAGGTATTGCAACATCGCGGTCGATGGCAGCGCGGGCGGCATCAACATCGAGGGTCATGCGACCGCCAGCGAAGCCGGTAGCTGGTAGGTAGCCGAGCACAAGATCCGCATCTGTCACGGTTGGCTTCTCCCCACCGCGGCGATAACACGCAGGGCCGGGTGCAGATCCCGCCGATTCGGGTCCTACCAGAAGTGCACCTTGCCGTACGCGAGCGATGGAACCGCCACCAGCGCCGACGCTCTGCACATCCACCATCGGTAGCCCGATGTAATAGCGGTACCGCCAGTTCCAGTCGGTCTTGATCTCGGGACGCCCGCCGCGAACGAGTGCGAGGTCGTAACTTGTGCCGCCCATGTCGACTGCGATGAAGTCGTTCACACCGGCGCGGGTGGCTGCGAGGGTGGCGCCCATCACTCCACCCGTGGGACCACTTGCAAGCAGCGTCACTGCACGCCGCGCGACATATTCCGGAGGCATCACTCCACCCGACGACGACATGATCAACAACTGCCCGCCATATCCAGATTCGCGGAGCGTATTTTGCAAACGGTCTACATAGGTTGCGATGCGCGGAGCGACATAGGCATTCACCAAGGTGGTAGAGACGCGTTCGAATTCGGGGCCGCGCGCCATTACCTCATGCGAGAGCGAAATGTGGGAAACATCGGGGTATTCCTCGCGAACAATCTCCGCAGCACGTAGTTCGTGTTCGGGATTTACAAACGAGAAGAGAAACATGATGGCGATTGATTCAACACCGAGTAGACGCAATCTCTGCACGCCCGCGCGCACCGCTTCTTCGTCTAGGGGGAGGAGTACTACGCCGTTGTGATCCATGCGTTGTGCAATCGCGATCCTTGCGCGGCGGCGCGCGATCGGTGTGGGTGCGGGATAGGAAGGGTCCCAGATTTGTTCCTTGTGTACGCGACGCATCTCTATCTCGTCGCGGTGGCCCTTGGTGACAAGCAGCCCGGTACTCGCGCCATTCATTTCGATCATTGTGTTGTCTGCCGTTGTTGTGCCGTGGACGACTATGTCGAGTTGACTACAGAAGTCGGCGAGCGATAGTCCGAACCTCTCTGCTAGTTGACTGAGGCCGTTCATCACGCCGATCGACTGGTCCTGGGGGACAGTCGGGGTCTTGTCGAGCACCACTTCGCCCGATGGTGTTATGCAGATGACATCGGTGAACGTGCCACCTACGTCGATGCCGACGCGGTACCCGGTGTCGGTGGAAGGACTCACCGAGCGGCGCGACGCGCTGCCCGCGCGGATGCCGTTGCTCCGGCGTCGATCGAGAGCGTGAGGTCTTCTAGAGATCCGTTGAGAACGACCGCGTAATCGCGCAGCGCACCCTCAACGCTTACGTACTCGTCGAGTACATCGTCGAGTACGGCTTGTGGGTCACGGTCGAGGGGATCTCCCCAACCTCCACCGCCTCCGTAGTCGTACATGATGCGTTCGCCCGCAGCTATGGGTTCCCACTCGGCGGTGTGCTTCACCGTGAACGGATTGTCGGACCCATAGCGAATGACCATCTTGTTGGGTGCGCCAGCAAGGCCGCCACAGATCCCCGGCATTGGATACTTCATGCCGACGACGTATGTGTAGACCTTGGCATCTACAAGAACTTCCTTCTCGTAGTGACTGCCGCAAAGACCGCGCCATTGACCTGGGCCACCGGAGTCTGTGCGGTAGTCACGGTCCCACTGAATGTGTGGATACAGACTTTCGTTGATCTCGGCAGTCGCCTTCCAGAGATTTCCGAAACTGGCATTTTGCGCACCCCATGCATCCATGCCTTGCGCGGCGTTGCACCATCCTGCGTATACCTCTGCGGAGTGGTCGGTGAACTTCTCGCCAGTTATCGGATCTATCCCGACGATGATTGTCGGGATGCCGGTCTTGTATGACTGAGGGACCGCTTTGGCAGGAAGCACATGTTGCATCGCGACGGCAATCACCTCGCCAACGTCGGCGCCAGGGTGGTGCGTTCCCGCGCTGACGGGACGATCCGGATTCGGGTTAAGCACGGAGCCCGCCGGAACGATGAGTTCAATTTGGTCGAAGAAGCCTTCGTTCTTGGGTATTTCGGGGTCCATCATCGCGGCGATCTGGCCGATTGTGTAGCCGCGTGTGTTGCCGAATGTGGACCACGCCTGAATGTCTTGCCGCTCATCTGAACCCGTGTAGTCGATGACTAGACGGTCGCCGTCAACGGAGATCTTGACGTGCAGATGAATGTCTGGGTTACCGAGGGGGTCGTGGTCTACGTATGCATCGGCCTCGTAAACACCGTCGGTCCATTGCGCCACTTCCTCGCGGAAGCGACGCGCTGCGTAGTCGATCATGAAGTCGACGGATTCCTCGACAGTAGGAGTGCCGTACTGCCCAAGAACGTCGCCAAGTCGCTGCACCGCTAGTTGCGCTGCGCCCATCTGCGCGCGGATGTCACCGATGTAACTCGGGATGCGGTTATTGGTTTGCAGAGCGTAGAGGACGTCACGTCGCTCGATGCCTTGGTCAATCACTTTGAGTACGGGCCAACGAACACCTTCACCCCAGACGTCGGTCGCCGTTATGTTGTATCCACCGGGTACGCCGCCGCCAGTGTCGCCGTGGTGGCATTGGATACTTGCAATGAGGACCATGCGCCTGTTACCCGTGCCATCGTCGGCAAAGACGGGTGCGAACACGTTGTAGTCCGGGAGATGGCCACCGCCGTGATACGGGTCGTTGGCCAAGAACACGTCGCCCTCACGGAACTCGTCTGCACCGAGATAGTCGAGGGCGAAGCGGACGGGAAGGGTGGAGGTGAGCATGAATTGGGGGATGCCGACGGAGAGGGCGGCTAGGCGGCCCTGCGCATCGAGGATCGTGGCGTTGCGTTCGTTGGACTGGTTGAGGATGGGGGTGGTCGCAGTGCGCGAGACATAGACGGCCATCTCAAAGCAGATGGTCTCCATCGCGCCGCGGATTACCTCGGCAGTGACTTGGTCGACAGTGGGGTCCTGACTAAGCCGACCCCGGCTGCCCGCTAGTTGGACGAGATCTACTTGCACGGCTACTCCCAAAGCAAACCTGACGCTCGTGTCAGATGGTACTCGGTCCCGATTTCCTGTTTCAGCGCTGAATCTGAGCACCCTGGTGCCCCATTTCAGCGCCGAAACGGGGCACCAGGGTGCTCAATACGCGTGTCGAAAGGCTGCGCCGTCGAGTCGGTGGCTCGCGTGCGGCGGGTGGACGGCTTAGAAGAGCAGGTCTCCTAGTTGTTCGTGGTGCCAGTTTGTTGTTCCTAGGAGTGCTTCCGACGCGTACGCCCTGCGGATGAATAGGTGCAGATCGTGCTCCCAGGTGAAGCCAATTCCACCATGAATCTGAATGCCATCTTTCGCGCAATGCTTGGCAGCTATTCCGGCGGTCGCCTTGGCCACATGCACCGCGCGCTTGCAGTCCAAACGGCTAGCGGACCCATCCGACTCATCGGGCGCGTCGGCGGCGGCGAGAGTCATGGCCGCGAAGTACACCGCGCTCCATGCGCGTTCTACGTCGAGGCTCATGTCGACGAGCTTGTGTTGGATCGCCTGGAACGATCCGATCGCCACACCGAACTGGACCCGTTCCTTCGCATAGGCGAGCGACATGTCCAAAAGTCGGCGTGCGGTGCCGACCAACTCGGCGGCGAGCGCAACGGTCGCGCGCTCAATGATCGCGTCGAGCGCGTCTGGATCGATGGTTCCGATGGGCGTACCGGTTGCGCATTCGACGTTGTAGAGGGGCCGTGTGCTGTCGAGTGTTGTGATGCGCCGCGCGTCATCAGCAATTTGCGTGGCAACTGTGCAGTTGCCGCCGTCTGCACCACCGACTCCACCACCGATAACTACGACCATGTCGGCTGACGCTGCATCTGGGACGAACGTCTTGTGAGAATCAGAGTTGGCGCGCCACATCCCATCGGAACCGGCAAGCGCGAGCGTTCCGGTAGTGGTGCCAGCGAGTATTTCGTCGAGGCACGGGTCGCCGATGGCGGCGAGAACCGGTGCGGCAAGACATGCACTGGCGAAGAACGGAGATGGCGCTGCGACGTATCCGAGTTCTTCCATGACAATGCAAAGGTCCACCGTCGGCCCCACGCCGAGCGCGGCGAAGTCGCCCAGGTGCGACCACAGCGGAGTTGCCGCAGGGAGGTCGGACATGTGCGCGCGCAGTACGGCGGGCGTGCACTCGGCCGCTAACAATGCGCGTATCGAATCGCGTAGGAGTACCTGGTCATCAGAGGGGGAGAAGTCCAAGGCGATTCAGGCCTTCTCAGGTCCGCGGCAATCCGAGAACACGTTGCGCAATGATGTTGCGCTGTATCTCGCTTGAACCGCCAGCGATTGTGTTGGCAAACGTGATCAAGAAGCCGAGAGGCCAGCGACCATGTTCCGCACCGCGCACAGCATCGGTGACGGGTCCATACGCGCCCTGGATATCCATGCCTAGTTCGAAAAGTGCAGAGGTGGCTTCCGACGAAGCGAGCTTCATGTATGTGTGCTCTGGGCTCATGCGGCCGCTGTCTGGGGATGCGAGACCCTTGTAGCCGAGAGCGCGCAGACTCGACGCGCGGGCGTACATCTCGGCGATGCGGCGTCGCACGTTGGGGTCATCTGAGACGCCGCACTCGCGTGCCAAATCGATGAGGCCCGTCACGCCATGTTCGAGGCGCGCAACGCCTTCAACCCAGAGACCGGAGCGTTCGTGCGCAAGGGAGCCCTGCGTGAGACGCCATCCATCATTGAGTGAGCCGACAAGATTCTCGGCAGGTATGCGGACGTCGGTGAAAAAGACCTCGGCGAAATCCGCTGCACCGTTGATGTGTCGAAGTGGGCGCACTTCGACACCTGGAGTGTCCATGTCCACGATGAGCAGTGAGATGCCCTTGTGTTTCGGTGCGGCTGGGTCAGTGCGCACATAGAGGCAACACTTCTCTGCGATGGTCGCGTATGACGTCCACACCTTTTGGCCGTTCACCACGAACGAATCGCCATCGAGTTCGGCGCGGGTTGAAAGGCCCGCAAGGTCGGAGCCCGCGTTCGGTTCGCTCATGCCGATGCACCAGACGGTGTCGCCGCGAATGGCTGCGGGTACAAGCGCGCGTTGGGCTTCGGTGCCGAACTCGAGGAGCGAGGGAGCGACTATTGCGTATCCAGGGAAGTGCAGTGAACGACTAACGCCGCGGGCTGCCATTTCTTCCAAGTACACGAGGGTTTGCACGGGAGTCGCGTCACGGCCACCCAAGTCGCGGGGGTATCCGGGAATCATCCACCCATGGTCGAACAGCGTTGCTTGCCACGTACGTGACCACGCTGGGATCGATCCGTCGGAGCCTTCGGCGGTTGCGAAGTCGTAGCGGACTGATGCTTCAAGTGGAGCATGTTCGTCGAGAAACGCACTGAGTTCGTCGCGAAACGACTCCTCGGCTGGTCCCCACGCAAGGCGCATCAGAGCGGTGAATCAGTTCTCGATGGGCGGCATGAAAGGGGGGACACCTGTGTCGTTGTCGCCGACCAAGGTCGCCCGCGAGTCGGCGAGCGAGGAGAGTGACCACACGTCGGTCCCCGTTGCTTCGGTGATTGGTCGCCACCCACTCAGCAATTGCGCTTGGCCGCCACCCACCTTGAAGATCTGGCCGGTGATTCCGTTTGCGAGTGGGGACGCCAACCAAATGGCCATGGCCGCGGGGTTCTCTGGGCCGAAGCGATCGAAGTCGCCTTCCTTGTGTTCCATGAACTCGGCAGCGATCCCTTCGGTGAGGCGCGTGCGTGCGACGGGTGCGATGGCATTGACGCGCACACCGACGCGCTCGAGTTCACGGGCCATGACGATTGTCATGGATGCGATGCCAGCCTTCGCTGCCGCGTAGTTGACCTGCCCTGCGTTGCCGTACAATCCGGACTCGCTAGTCGTGTTGACGATGGCAGCCTCTACGGGCGCGCCGTTCTCCTTGGAACACTGACGCCAATACGCAGCCGCGAACCGACTGGTTACAAAGTGACCTTTGAGGTGAACGTTGATGACAGAGTCCCATTCGGACTCGTCCATGTTGAAGCTCATCTTGTCGCGCAGGATGCCTGCGTTGTTGATGAGAACATCGAGGCCACCGAACGTGTCTACAGCCTGTGCGACGAGCGCCTGGCCACCATCCCAAGTCGCGATGTTGTCGTAGTTGGCGACGGCGCGACCGCCTTGAGCGGTGATCTCGTCGGCTACCTGCTGCGCGGGCCGGGTGTCGGCGCCTTCACCCGTGCTCTCACCGCCGAGGTCATTGACCACGACAGCCGCACCCTCAGCAGCGAGAAGGAGGGCCTCGGAGCGACCGATGCCACGCCCTGCGCCCGTGACGATTGCAACCTTGCCGTCGAAGTGTCCCACTGGTGCTCCTTGATAAATATGACGTGAGTTTCAGACACTACGGAGCCGAACGAGGGGCGCGCCAAGCGAGCGCTGCGCGCGGCGTCGATCTTGGCAAGAGAAGCGGGTGCTACCGACCTTCGAAGCGGGCTTCGCGTTTTTCGGCGAAGGCGGCCATGCCTTCTACGAGATCCGCCGATGCGGTGGCCAGTGATTGATAGGCGCCCTCTAGTTCGAGGGAGTCAGCGAGGTCGGTTTCGAATGATGTGTTGAGGAGGCGCTTGGAGAGACCGAGCGCGCGGGTGGGGCCAGCGGCTAGGCGCACAGCGAGGGCGTCGGACTCGGAGCGGAGCGCGTCGACATTGTCGCAGCAACGGTATGCAAGACCTTCCGAGACGGCGTCGGCACCGACTACTCCTTCGCCAAGCATGACCATTGCCTTTGCGCGCGGGAGACCGACGAGGCGCGGTAGTAGGTACGCGCCTCCTGCGTCGACCACTAGGCCCCAACGATGGAATGACCAGATGAATCGCGTTTCGGGGTGCACCAATACAAAGTCGCATGCGAGGGCGAGGTGGGCGCCGGGTCCGACGGCGGTGCCGTTGACCGCAGCGACAGTGGGCTTGTCCAGCTCCCAGAGTTCGCGGATGAATGCTTGCACCCCGACGCGCAGCGCTTCTGCGGTGGTGCGTGGATCGAAACCAGGCTTGCCCGCTTGGGAGACCGTCGAGGCGGAGAGGTCCATGCCAGCACAGAACGCGTCGCCTGTGCCCGTAAGGAGCACGCAGCGAACGTCGGGGTTCGTGCGCGCGTCGCGCAGGGCGGCGACGATGGCGTCGCGCATTGCGATTGTGAGCGCGTGTTTGGCTTCGGGGCGGTCGAGGGTTATGCGCAATACGTGGTCTGCGCCTAACGCGATGGTGATGTTGTCGGTCATCGGATGTTCGTCAGAATGTTGACAACACTTACACCGGAACCGCGCCCACCGACATTGTGTTGCAGCGCGAAGCCGTTGCGCATCGCGACTTGGCGGTCGTTCG
>CAMBEL010000044.1 GCA_945865605.1 Bifidobacterium breve | reverse complement strand
CGATGGTCTTGGTGTGGCGGAGACTGAAGTAAAGCGCGATGGCAATCAGATCGTCGTTGCCCTTCCTGGTGTGAAAGATCGCGATAAGGCTCGTCGCCTCGTAGGCAAGACGGCCGAGTTGCGCTTTCGGCCGGTCTTGGCAATATTGCCTCCCGATGTACCCGTAACAACCACAACTACGAAATCGGGCGGGACGACAACAACGACCGTGGCGGGCGCAGTTGTAACAACAACGACCATTCCAAGTGCGATTCCGACTACGTCGATCGAAGAAGACGTTGCCGGCGCGACCGTGGTCTTGCCGGGTCGTGAAACGGGTAAAGAAGCGAGGCGATATCAACTTGGCCCCGCCGCGTTAACCGGTAAGGGCATCAACACCGCCACCGCTCAGTTCGAACCAGGGTCGGGTTGGGCCGTGAACCTCGAGCTAAACAGTGACGGCCTCGCGAAGTTCAATGAGTTGGCCGCTATATCGTTTCAAAAGCAACCACCACAGAATGCGGTCGCGATCGTTCTTGACGGTGTCGTTCAATCGGCTCCGGCCTTCCAGACTGGCTCTTTCGATAGTTCGGGCGTGCAGATTACGGGCGACTTCAGCGAATCAGAGGCGAAAGACTTGGCAACCGTGCTTCGCTTCGGCGCATTGCCCGTCCAACTCGAGGAACTGACTACTCAAAGCATTTCTCCGACACTTGGTAGCGACCAACTTCGTGCAGGCCTTGCGGCAGGAATTATTGGACTCGCGCTCGTGGCCCTTTACATGCTGCTCTTCTACAGAGTCCTGGGGCTCGTCGTGATAATCGGTCTTGCGCTTGTCGGCATGACTATCTACACGCTGATCACGTTCCTAGGTAAGTCAATCGGGCTTACGCTCACGCTGGCAGGTATCACAGGTCTAATTGTCTCGGTCGGCGTTACGGTCGACTCATATGTCGTGTACTTCGAGCGACTTAAAGATGAAGTACGCACGGGGAGAACCGTTCGTTCCTCCGTCGACCGCGGTTTCGACCGCGCAATCCGTACGATCCTCGCTGCCGACCTCGTGTCTTTGATCGGCGCTCTGGTGCTTTACTGGCTGGCAATCGGTTCAGTGCGCCAGTTCGCCTTCTTGCTTGGGTTGTCGACTCTGCTCGACTTGGTTCTGTCGTACTGCTTTATGCACCCGATGGTGTATTTCATGGCGCGGCGTAGGGGTCTGGTTACGGCGAAGGTCGTAGGCATCTCTGCCGGGCTAGACGCACGGGAGGTAACCGTCTAATGCCCCACCCCGACGGTCGCCGCCACACCCTAAAAGACCTCTATCACGAAGATACCTATTTCGATTTTCTGAGTCGCAAGTGGCGATGGGCGCTTGTCTCGGGCATCTTCCTGGTCGCCAGCGCTGTCGGCCTTGTTGTCCACGGCGGACTCAACCTTGGGCTCGACTTCACGGGTGGAACGGCTTGGCAGGTGACCGTAGGAGCTAAAGATCCATCTACTAGCGAGATCCGCGATCTGTTAGATGGCGTCGGTGTAAGTGGAGCCAAGATTGTGATCGTCGGCGGCGAAGAGGTACGCGTCGAGAGCGGTGATGTCACGCGCGCGGAACAGGATGCCGTAAGCGCGGCGTTAGCGAAATACGGAGGCGTAAACGTCAGCGCCGTGAGCGTGTCTGAAGTCGGTCCTAGTTGGGGAGCGAAGGTCAGTAGCGAGGCGCTCAAAGCGCTGGCAGTTTTCTTCCTGGTGATTGCGCTCTATCTCACGTTCCGGTTTGAGTTCAAGATGGCGATAGCAGCGATCGTGGCGGTGGTGCATGACGTCTTCGTCACCATCGGGGTATACGCGATAACAGGATTCGAGGTAACACCTGCGACCGTAGTGGCTTTCCTCACGATTCTCGGGTTCTCTCTTTATGACACTGTCGTTGTGTTCGACAAGATCAAGGAGAATGTGCCGCAGGTAGGTACGGTGCGCGGTCTCACATATACGGCAATGGCAAACCGATCCCTCAATCAAGTGTTGATGCGTTCTCTCAATACATCATTCGTAGCGTTGCTGCCGGTCGCGTCCCTGTTGGTTGTAGGCGTAGGAATCTACGGAGCTCTTGCGCTGCGTGATTTCGGACTAGCGCTTTTCTTTGGATTGTTGGTGGGTGCGTATTCCTCAATCTTCGTCGCAACGCCGATTCTCGCTTGGTGGAAGGAACGCGAACCCCGGTATCGCGCTCTTGAAGAACGATCGATGTCGCGGGCCAGCAAGCAAGAAATAGGCACTGGTTCCGCGATTCAGGCGGGGCGACAGCGTTCATTACCTCCGCTGACTCCTGAAACGGCAGCAGAAAGTGCCGCCTTGATCCAACCGAAGCCTCGCCAGCCGAAATCGCGCCGTCGTAAGTAGTTTGGCCACACGCGCGACAATGGTGCGGTAGTGAGCCCCACAGAGCCGCCTCGCACCGGAACTCGGACCGTTGAACGACGGTCTGTACTGCCGTGGCGCCGCCACCAGGTCGAAGTCGCTATAGCGCCACTTGTCGAGATGTATTTGTCCAGACACCGCAAGGCCGACACCGCCCTAATCGAGCGAGCATACGAAGTTGCAGGTAATGCGCACATCGAACAAGTGCGACGATCGGGCGAGCCCTACATTTCCCATCCGTTAGGCGTAGCGCTGATCATCGCCGATCTTGGTCTCGACGACGTGACTGTTGCAGCAGCACTACTCCACGATGCAGTCGAAGACACTTCGCTGACCATTGAGGCAATCGCGACAGAGTTCGGTTCGGATGTCGCGACGATTGTCGAGGGTGTAACAAAGTTGGATCGTCTCCACTTTGATTCGCGCGAGGCGCAACAGGCTGCGACATTACGCAAGATGCTGGTTGCGATGGCTAAGGACATTCGGGTCCTGCTTATCAAGTTGGCAGACCGTCTGCACAACATGCGGACAATCGCATCGTTACCCGAAGCGAAGCAGTTACGGATCGCTCAAGAGACACTCGATATCTACGCGCCGCTTGCACACCGGCTTGGGATTGGCGAAGTAAAATGGCAACTCGAAGATCTCTCTTTTGCTGTTCTTTATCCGAAACGCTACGCCGAGATTGAACAACTCGTCGCGACCCAGGCCCCGGAACGGGACGACAGCCTCGATCAAGTCTTGAGCGAGTTGCGGGAGCGTTTCGCGGAACTAAATATCGAAGCAGATGTTCGCGGGCGTCCGAAGCACTACTGGTCCATCTACGAGAAAATGGTTGTGCGGAATAAAGAATTCGATGAGGTGCAGGACCTGGTTGGAGTTCGCGTCGTTTGCGATTCCGTAAAGGATTGTTACGGGGCACTCGGTTCAATTCATGCCTTGTGGAGGCCGGTACCAGGGCGCTTCAAGGACGACATCGCGATGCCTAAGTTCAACCTGTACCAGTCGCTACATACGACGGTGGTCGGGCCTGGAGGAAAGCCTATAGAGATACAGATTCGTACGGTGGAGATGCACAACCGTGCGGAATATGGAGTAGCCGCACATTGGAGTTACAAGGAAGAAAACGCGGGTGCCACTTCGGATGACATGGTCTGGCTGCAGCGACTTGTCGATTGGCAGCAAGAAACCGATGACCCTGCTGAGTTCATGGCGTCCTTGAAAGTCGATCTCGAGCAGGGTGAGGTCTTTGTGTTCACGCCCAAGGGCAAAGTGGTCACACTTTCCACGGGATCTACTGCCGTTGACTTCGCGTACGCCATTCATACCGAGGTCGGTCATCGCTGCATTGGAGCAAAGGTCAACGGTCGACTCGTTTCGCTTGACTCGGCTCTGAGTTCCGGAGATTCGGTGGAAATATTGACGAGCAAGGTTGAGGGCGCTGGCCCAAGTCGAGATTGGCTTCGCTTCGCGGAGACGCCGCGCGCTCTTTCCAAAATCCGGCAATGGTTCTCGCGTGAACGCCGTGTTGATGCGATCGACACTGGACATGAGGATTTGACCAAGGAACTCCGTCGAGAGGGGCTTCCTGTTCAAAAAATAGCTTCATCGCAAGTCCTCGCGGACGTTGCTGGCGAATTCCATTACGCGGATTTGGATGCCTTGTACGCGGCGATTGGTGAAGGCCATGTTTCCGCTCGCGCCGTAGCCCAACGCGCGCGCCGCGACTTTGACGGCGGCGAAGAGCAAGTGCCGGTGACGGCTCGCAATCCAAGTCGCGACACGGTTCGCCGAAGAACGGCAGGGGTGCACGTAGAGGGCCTTGATGATGTGCTTGTACGTCTGTCGCGGTGCTGCACCCCGGTTCCAGGCGATGAGATCATTGGATTCGTCACCCGTGGGCGCGGCGTGTCTGTCCATCGGTCCGACTGCGCGAATGCCAGCAGTCTTGCTTCGCAGGTGGAACGCCTGATCGAGGTTGAGTGGGATCTGGATTCGCCAGGTACGTACGTCGTTTCGGTGGAGGTGGAGGCGCTAGACCGGGCGCGACTACTGCGTGATGTGGCTCACACGATGGCTGAGCATCATGTAAATATCCTTGCCTGCAGCAGCCAGACCTCTCCCGATCGTGTAGCGCGTTTTCGATTCGATTTCGAACTTGCAGATCCGTCGCACCTCGACTCGATCCTCGCAGCCGTCAAGCGCGTCAATTCGGTGTACGACGCGAATCGGGTGTTACCTGGCCGGAGTTGAGATGTCGGTTAGCGAGACGTCGGCTAGCACGAAGAGGTAGTAACCGCTGCCGGGCTGCACTCGAGCCATAGGTCGACCTCGAGTGTCGTTACCCCGAAGCCGACAATCTGGCTTACGCGCGGGTCATACACGATGTTCATGTTGTTTTTAACCTGAATATTGTTGGCATATACAGCGCCCAAGAAGTCTGCGCTGTTCTTGAATGCCACTGGACCGTTGGGTGCATAGAGCAATACAGCCGTGTTGCCGCCGTCCGTGACACTGCCGCCGATCGGCGCGAAGTTGTTCTTTATTCCAATGGCGCAATCTCCTGGGTTACCGCCGGTTGTCGAACAATTCGACGCGTCTGCCGCATAAAATGAAGCCAACACCACGATCTTGTCGGAAGTGTTTCCCGGGACAACGCCGATACCTTGCGTCGCATCGATCGGAGCGTTCATGGCAACCACCACAAGGTCACCTCCGACCAGAACCCCGCCTAGGTCTACAGGAGTAGAAGCGTCGCCTCCCGTGATGTAGAAAACTCCAGAGAGGTTGCTCTTGTTCGCTGCTATGTAGTTGTTGAATGAGGCGTAGTCGGCCGGGAATGTGTATTCGTGCACAGTCTCAGCCGGATAGTTGTTCGCGTTATAACTAAAAATTGGCATCTGCTTCGTCGCGGCTGCCGCAGTGCATGTCAATGCAAAGCTTCCTCCCGTTGGGCCGCCGCCGATAATCGTTCCCCAGGTGGTAGCCGTTCCAATGATCGCTCCTTTGTTGTCGATCTTGTAAGACGAATGGCCAGGGTCATCTCCGCAACCGGGGGTGGAAGATGATCCCTTCGCCAGGCCACCGATTTCGGCACCGTTGTCAAGGGTAATCGCGGCACCGTTCGCGTTTTTGCCGCCAGACCAAACTCCCCCCTCGATGATCGAGTTTTGGTCTAGTTCGACGTATCCGGTGGCGGCGGTCACGCTTCCATCGCCCGCAGAACCATCGGCACACTCGCTGGATTCCGCAGATCGCACCGCATCGTTTGCAAAGACGTGCACATTCGCATTAGCCCAGACGTCGCCGCAGATCATGTTGTTGTTTTTGGTGGTCACGTCTGAAAGCGAGAACATTCCGTACTGGAAGGATCGCGGGGGAGCCATCGTCACCCGCAGGCGTCGCGAACTCTGGAGCGTTCCTGCTGCGCCGACCGTTCCGACGGAATCAATCTGATAGCGATTGCGACCGAGTGGCAAAACCCTGTACTCGTAAGTGCCATCGGCAGTTACCCCCGAGATTGTCCCTACGGGCACAATTCCTTCGGTGTTTTGGAGGTAGGCGATGGCCTGGTTCACGCCCGACTCTGCGACGTGGAGAGCTTGGCCCCAGGAACGGTTGCGCGCAGAAGAGGTCGTGTTATGGAAACTTGTGTACATCATCCCGACCGCGAGGATGGACACAACGAACATAACGAGTATCGCTGTGACCATCGCGATGCCTTGTTCAGACCGCCGATCAATTACCGAGATCATGCCTGGACTCTGGTTCGATTTCGCAGGTTGACCTCGGAGTCGAGGATAAGGATCGTGTCGGGCGACCGTTTCGGGCGAACCTGAACATTGATCTGTACCCATTGAGCACCGGGCACCGGGGGTGCAGAGACGTAGGTAAACATTGTCGTCGTGGCGAGGCCAGTTAATACCGGAACCGCGTTTCCATCATCAATTTTTCGAGTGAGTGTTGTGCCCGTTGCGACGTAAACCACATGTCGTGCTACGCCGTTCCCGTACGTATCGAACTCGATGCGTGTCGCTGTAGACGTGGCTTCGTCAACGCTCGTTGCTTGACGCACTTCGCGTGTCATTCTGTTGAGCATGACGCGCATCGAGTCGATCGATGCCGTGCGGTCGGATGTGTACGCCTCAGCCTTTACGACCTCTTCCAGGGATCCGAAAATCACCCCGAGAATGAGCATCAATAGAGCTGAAGTGATTATCAACTCGATGATCGTGAAACCGCCAGAGCGGCCATGATCATTAGCTGCACTGATGTTTTGCGAGGGAAATCGTGTTGGTTGCATTGGACTCGTTTCCTGCACTGTCGTAGGCCTTCACGTAGAAGCGGACGGAGGTTAGTGACGCGAGGTGAGAATCGGTCGCGTAGGTGTAGGAAGTGGAACTGACGACCTGCCATGTACTGCCGTTGGTGCTGCGATACACGCGATATCCGACGAAGTACAGGTCGGATGACGCCGACCAGGAGAGAGTGACTGTTCTGGTGGAACCGGAACACGACAACGTGCGGTTCAGCGTGCCCGGTGTCGTTGGTGGCGTTGTGTCTAGGATGATCTCTTGCTGGTTGAGGATCCATGGAATCCCTGCGAGCGTGTTGCGAGCGCGCCCTGAGATCACACGGAGTCCGTCGCTTCCTGTGATGGTCCAGGCTGTCGCTGGATTCAAGGGGTCGTAGAGCAGGTCCGAACCCCAAGTGGTGCCATCGTTTGAGAAATTCATGTAGATCGATTCGCCGCAACCAGACAGGTTCAAGGAGAGCGTGACTGTCGGGACCGCCGTGACCGCACCGCCGCCGCCGCCGGTGATGGCGAAGGATCCGCATCCGCCGGGGGGAACAGTCGTGGTAGTCGTGCTTGGCGGCAACGTTGTGGTGGTTGTAGAGGAGGAAGTTGACGGGGGCGACATCGTGACAGTGCCTGGAGTAAACAGAACGGATTCACGTAGGAGATGAGCGGTTCCGGGGATTGCGACGCTGTGATATTCGACAACGACCGTGATGCGTTTGAGGTTTTGACTACCTAAAATTTCTGGTTGATCGACCCACGTGACGTATTGGTAAACATTCACGACGGTTCCACCGACGGTCACGGGACTTTCAATGTGGACTACAGGGCCGGCGGGGTCAGTTTCGACGATCATTTGTTCACTGGATCCCTCGCCCGAGTAATCGTAGGTCGATCCTGTTACGAAGTGATCGGGGTTGTTCGCGGAAGGGTTGTGCGTCGGAAGCGTCGCGAGGGCAAGTTGGGGATAGTCGACATCACGGAGTTCTTCGAGTCGCTTGTTGGCCGCAGCTTCCGCGACTTGGCGCGCTCGAGCGAGTTGGACACTCTTAAAAGAGACGCCGATCGTGCCGACAAGAGCGGTCATGACGATGGCCAAAAGGGTGAGGGCTACAACGAGTTCGATGAGGCTCATCCCGGCCTCGTCTTGCGCGCGTGTTCCCCAAGTTTCTGGCCGCGTTCGCACCCGCGCCGCGCGGCGCGGGTGCGCATTGCTGGTCTTGTTGCGACCTCTCACACGATCCTCCTGTGGTGATCTATCGGCAGGATCGCCGTCTTTCTTAATGGGTACGGCAGTTTGTGGGCAACAGACCCAGAATATCGTGGGGGGCAGCGGTAGCATCCGCGATGTGCCGCCCGACACCGACCTGTTCCGCTCCCCGAAGGGTGTTCACGACGTACTGCCACCGGAATCGGGCAGATGGGTAGATTTAGTGGGCAGGTTCGCTGCTCGGGCCCAGAACGCCGGTTTTGGCCTAGTTGTCTCACCGATGTTCGAGCATGTCGAGGTTTTTGAACGCGTCGGTGAACAAACTGATGTTGTCTCGAAAGAGATGTACACGCTCACAGACAAGGGCGGTCGCGCGCTCGCGTTGAGGCCCGAAGGAACCGCTGGCGTAGTCCGCGCGTACGTCCAGCATCATCCAACGCCTCCGTGGAAGGTGTTTTACGTCGCTCCTAATTTTCGGTACGAGCGCGCGCAAAAAGGGCGCTACCGACAGCACTGGCAGGTAGGTGTCGAGGTTTTGGGAACAGACGACTCCGACGCAGACGTCGAAGTGATCGCCCTTTTGGCAGGCTTCTATGCCGACCTCGGGCTTGCAGGTGTTCGACTACTACTCAATTCAATGGGCGATGCGGAGAGTCGCCCCGAGTACATATTGGCGCTGCGCAGTTACCTGCTCGCAAATGCCGAGGGACTCGGCGACGATTTTCGGACACGCGCTGAAGGGAACCCACTTCGGGTTCTCGATTCCAAGTTGGAAGAATGGCAAGACGTTATTGAGCGTGCGCCGCAATTGACGGAATATCTGTCCACCGAGTCGCGCGATCATTTTGAACGCGTTCAGGCGGGGCTTATGGCGCTCGGAGTCGACTACGAGTTGATGCCGCGTCTCGTTCGAGGTTTCGACTACTACACGAGCACAACCTTCGAGTTTCAGAGCATGGCTTTAGATTCGGCGCAGAACGCGATTGGTGGTGGAGGTCGGTACGACGGTCTCGCTCAACAGATGGGCGGAGATCCGACGCCAGGGATCGGATTCGGCGCCGGCATAGAACGCACTTTGCTCGCAATCGATTCACAAGGTGACGTTGCGAATAGCGAAAGAACGTTGGACGCGTACGTGGTCGATGGATGCGGACCGACGCGAAGCACCGACGTACTCGTTTTGGTCGGCGCATTACGCGATGCGGGTTTAGCGGTAGACCGGGCGTTCGACGGAAGATCATTGAAGGCGCAATGGAAATCAGCAGATCGTTCCGGGGCGCGGTTCGGTGTCATGCTCGGTAGTGATGAGGCTGCCCGCGACGCCGTCGCCGTGAAGGACATGGCGACAGGCGAGCAGGTAGAAGTGCCGCGCGTTTCTCTTGCGGTGTGGTTGCACGATAAGAGAGTGGACCTAACCCAATGATGCGTACGCAGATGGTCGGCAGACTACGCGCCGCAGATGTTGATTCCGAGGTAACCCTCGCCGGGTGGGTCGCTGCGCGCCGTGACCATGGCGGTGTTGTATTCCTTGATTTGCGTGACGCTTCGGGCATCGTGCAGGTAGTTGCCGACCCAGAGACGCTCGGCGATGTCGTGCATCGCATTGGTCGTGAGTGGGTTCTGCGCGTCAGCGGAACGGTGCGACCGCGCCCGGAGGGGACTGTCAACGCTGATCTGCCGACTGGTGAAGTTGAAGTGCCTGTTGTGTCGATCGAAGTATTGAATGAGTCTGAGCCTCCTCCGTTTCCGTTATCGGACCGTGCCGACGATGTCGATGAAGTGGTCCGACTCCGGTACCGCTATCTCGATCTGCGCCGACCAGCGATGCAAGACAACCTTCGCCTACGGGCGCGGGTGAATGCGGCTCTGCGGGAGGCGATGACCAAGCAGGACTTTGTTGAAGTTGAAACGCCGATGCTCATCGCCAGCACTCCCGAAGGCGCGCGCGACTTTGTTGTTCCGTCGCGTCTCAGTCCTGGAAGTTTCTACGCTCTTCCGCAGAGTCCGCAACTATTCAAACAACTGCTGATGGTTGGTGGCCTCGACCGTTACTTCCAGATCGCTCGATGCCTACGCGACGAAGACCTACGCGCCGATCGCCAGTTTGAGTTCATGCAATACGACGCCGAGATGTCCTTCGCCGATGCTGATGACGTGATGGCTGTCGTGTCCGAGGCGGTGAGTTCGGCAATCGAAGCCGTTACGGGGAAACGCCCCGGTTTATTTGGTCGTATGACCTGGCACGATGCGCAAGAACGCTTCGGCTCCGACAAGCCAGATGTGCGGTTCGCGATGGAACTCGTCGATCTCGGCGTTATTTTTGCTGCAACAGAGTTCAGGGCGTTTCAAGCTCCGGCGGTAAAGGGGATATGCGTCGCCGCTCAAGGTGAGGCCTCGCGTTCAACGGTCGATGCACTGGTGGAACGGGCGAAGAAGCTTGGGGCGGCAGGACTGGTTTGGATGCGGGTTCGTGAAGAGGGAGGCACCACGGTCCTCGAGGCTCCCGTCGCCAAGTTTTTGTCCGAGCCAGAAAAGCAGGGGATAGTCGCGACTCTCGGTGCCGTGCCCGGCGATCTCGTGCTTATCGTGGCCGGTGAGCGCAGGGTGACTAATCGTGTACTTGGCGTTCTGCGTCTTGATCTCGGGAAGCCCGTGATAGGCGGCGATCTCGCGCCACTTTGGTTAGTCGACTTTCCATTGTTCGAAGCGATCGGCAGCGATGGGCGACCAATTCCGGCCCATCATCCATTCACGATGCCTCATGCCGATGACCTAGACCTTCTTCGTGGTGGCGATCTGTTGGCGGTTAGGTCCCAGGCTTACGATCTCGTTTGTAGCGGGTGGGAACTTGGTTCAGGTAGCGTGCGGATTCATCAATCGGAACTGCAGCAGGAGATTTTCTCGCTGTTAGGAATTTCTCCTGAAGAGGCGCAAGATCGTTTTGGATTCTTACTAGACGCCTTCCGGTTTGGGGCGCCACCGCATGCAGGATTCGCCTTTGGCGTGGATCGCCTCGTTGCGTTGCTCGCTGGCGAAGAGAACATTCGCGAGGTAATTGCGTTCCCCAAGACGCAGTCCGGATCTGATCCACTCACTGGAGCACCGAGCGAGATCGACGCGGGTCAACTTGCAGAGTTGGGAATCTCCTTGCGCCCGCGGGCCAAGGGAGCATCTAGGTAGGGTGCCGCGATGGCCGACTTGTTTAGTGCAGCCGCCGAAGAGCGGATTCGCCAGCGAGCCCCTCTGGCTGCTCGCCTGCGCCCGCGGACGTTGGACGAAGTAGTTGGACAGCAAGAACTGCTCAACCCAGGACGGCCTCTGCGAACCCTCATCGAATCCGACCGCTTGTCGTCTGTCGTTTTGTGGGGTCCCCCGGGGACCGGCAAGACAACGGTCGCGCGTTTAATTGCTGGAGTAACACGCCAGGCCTTTGAACCCCTAAGCGCGGTCACGGCTGGAGTCAAGGACGTGCGCGAGGTAGTTGAGCGGGCGCGTGCACGGATCGGTGAGCGCGGACAGGGAACAATTCTGTTTCTTGACGAGGTGCACCGCTTTAATAAAACGCAGCAGGATGCCCTACTTCCGCATGTTGAGGAAGGGTTAATTGTTTTTGTAGGCGCTACTACCGAAAATCCATTCTTTTCCTTGACTGCACCTCTGCTGTCTCGGTCTACGTTATTCAAACTTCAACCGATTGAGGTAGGCGACCTACAGAAATTGCTTGAGCGCGCGCTAATCGACGAAGAGCGTGGACTCGGCATTTATGGGCTTCGAATCTCACCAGAAGCTCTGCACCATCTAACGGATCGGGCAGAAGGCGACGCGCGCCACGCGTTGACGAGTCTCGATGTTGCGTGTGCACTTGCACTCGAGGACCCATCTGCTGACGCATGTATCGGCCTTGAACATGCTGAAGCCGCTTTGGCTATGCGGGCTTTGCGCTACGGCGATGACGAGCACTATGACGTGATATCCGCCTTCATCAAAGCGATTCGCGGATCGGATGTCGATGCGGGACTCTATTGGCTAGCGCGGATGATCGAGGCCGGAGAGGACGCGAGGTTCATTGCAAGACGCTTGGTGATCCTCGCATCGGAAGACATCGGTATGGCTGATTCCAATGCGTTAACAGTGGCTACGGCGGCGGCACATGCCGTTGAGTATGTGGGTCTACCGGAGGCACAACTCAACCTTGCCCATTGCGTTGTCTACCTTGCTAATGCGCCTAAATCGAACAGTTCGACAGTCGCCTTTGGGGCCGCGATGGCGGATATTCGAACAAGGCCGGTGGGTGACGTCCCAAACCATCTACGGGATGCCCATTACCCGGGCGCTCGCGCCCTTGGGTATGGCGACGGGTACGTATATCCTCACGATGCCCCCGGCGGATGGGTGGATCAGGACTACTCGCCGCCAGAGGTATCCGATCAGAAATATTGGGAACCGACTGGGCGCGGTGGGGATACTGACCGCAGGCTCACTGAACTAGACGGAGAGGGAACGCAGTGAGTGTTGTGGAGTGGTTGGCCGCCACAGGTGCCGTGTTACTCGCCGTGCTGTTGGGCGGCTTGCTGTTCGCGCTGATGTCGGTGGTGTCGACGTTGCAGGCCTTGCGGCGCACTGTCGACGAACTGAGGGTTGAGACCACGCGTATCGTCGCCGAAATGCGATCCGCCTTACGTGATGCTGAGAACGAAGTCGACCGCGTAGACGCACTGTTGACGGCAGCGGAATCGGTAGGGGGACGCATTGACATGGCATCGAAGCTTGTTTCGAAGACCGTCACTAACCCGGTGGTAAAAGTAATGGCACTCGGTACGGGAACGAAGAAGGCGGTCGCCCGCTTACGCAGCAGCGAAGGTAGGGGAACACGGTGATACCCAAGCGAGCGTTTTGGATGGTCGTTGGTTACGGCGCCGGCATCGGTTCATCGCTGTATGCCGCCCGCAAGGTCAAGTCTGTTGCTCGACGATATACCCCGACAGGTCTTGTGGAGCGGGTGAACGGCACCGTTGGCGGGACGGTTCGAGATCTTAAGCAAGCGGTCGCGGAAGGCCGCCTTGCGATGCGCACGCGTGAAGCGGAACTCCGCGACGGCGCGCAACATGGCTAGCGACGAACCCGTTTCGCATACTCTGGTCGTTCCATGGAGGCACTGACCGCGGAAACGCTCCGACGAACCTTCATTGAGTTCTTCGCTGCGCGTTCCCACACCGAAGTTCCTAGCGCGAGCCTTATCCCACACGACAAAACGGTGTTGTTCACGGTCGCAGGGATGGTGCCGTTCAAGCCTTACTTCACCGGCGAGGAGCCAGCGCCTTATCCGCGGGCTGCTTCGATCCAGAAGTGCGTTCGGGCGGGCGGCAAGCACAACGACCTAGACGACATCGGCAGGACGAATCGCCATTTCTCTTTCTTCGAGATGATGGGCAACTTCAGTTTTGGTGATTACTTCAAAGAGGAGGCGATCCCTTTCGCATGGGAGTTGTACACCGAGGTGCTGGGTCTCGACGCGGAACGCCTGTGGATCACGGTGCACGAGACCGATGATGAAGCAGAGGCGATCTGGCATGAGAAGGTTGGCGTTCCGATGGACCGCATCCAACGACTCGGTGACGACAACTTTTGGCGCATGGCAGACACCGGACCGTGTGGACCGTGTTCTGAGATTTTCTGGGACATGGGAGATCAATTTGGGGCTCCCGGGGGTCCAGCAATGGGGTCAGAGGAACGGTTTGTCGAGATTTGGAACCTTGTGTTCATGCAGTACGACGCTCAGCCTGATGGTGAACTCGTACCGCTGCCGCGCCCAAGCGTTGACACCGGAGCCGGTCTAGAGCGCAATCTCGCTGTGCTCCAAGGCACCGACTCGATTTGGGACATCGATGTTTTTCTCCCGCTCATTGCTGCCGCAGAAAAGGTAACGGGAACTCGTTACGGCACGTTTCCCGGGAGCGACTCAGATGTCTCCTTGCGAATTCTTGCCGAACACGCGCGCACGATGACCTTCCTTGTCGCTGATGGCGTCGTGCCAAGCAACGAAGAGCGCGGATATGTATTACGTCGGATCATTCGACGCGCCGTGCGTCATGCCTACCGATTAGGTGGCGCGGAACTCGTTACTCCGACTCTTGTAGACGCCGCCGTGGAAGTAATGGGTTCCGCATATCCAGATCTCGTTGCACACCACGAACATGTGTCGACAATCATCCGCAGGGAAGAGGAGCGATTTCGTCGCACGCTTCAGCGAGGTGAAGACTTGTTAGACGAAGTACTCGCCGAAGGTGATGTAACCAGCGACAAGGCCTTCTTCTTGCATGACACCCTTGGCTATCCGGTTGATCTCACGCGTGAGGTGGCCGAGGAGAGGGGCCGCGCTGTCGATCTAGATGGTTTCCAGGCCAACATGGATGCACAACGCACGCGTGCGCGGGAGGCACACAAGGTCGCTGGCGGTTCGGCGGCGGCGCCCATAGACCTCTACCGCGAAGTGCTCGACGAGCATGGCGCCACGATATTTACAGGGCGGCAGGAGTACTCAACAAGTGCAACTGTCTTAGCCATCGTTGCTGGCGGCGAACGGATCGGGCGCGCCGATGCTGGCGTCGGCGTCATCGACGTGATCTTGGACCGCACGCCGTTCTATGCGGAATCAGGTGGTCAGGTCGGCGATATCGGTTCCCTCAAGGGCGAAGGAACAATCGAGTTGGCAGTGACCGATACTCAATATGGTTTGCCTGGGTTGCTAACGCTCCACAGGGCCACGGTTGTCGATGGTGAACTCTCTGAGGGAGACACCGTTGAAGCAACTATTGACGGCGATCGTCGCGACGCGATTCGCCGGAACCACACCGCTACCCACCTCCTGCATTGGGCGCTACGTGAAGTAGTGGGACCGCAGGTGAAGCAAGCGGGTTCGCTAGTTGCTCCGGACAGACTCCGGTTCGACTTCAGCCACCATGAACCTGTCACTCAGGTTCAACTGGACCTGGTAGAAGCGATGGCGAATCGCGAAGTGATTTCGAACGCTGCAGTGCGCCACTACGAAACGTCCAAGGCGCACGCTGAAGAGATCGGAGCAATCGCGTTCTTCGGCGACAAGTATGGCGAAGTTGTGCGCGTGCTTGAAGCGGGAGACCACAGTCTCGAATTGTGCGGTGGTACGCATGTCCATGCGCTCGGATTCATAGGACCCGTGAAGATCGTTAGCGAAGGCTCCATCGGTGCGAATCTACGGCGCATAGAGGCGGTCACGGGTGAACCGGCACTAGCGCGGGTTCAAGCCGAAGAAGACCTGATCCGAACGACTGCGAGGGTTCTCAATGTCACGCCTCAGGAAATCGGTGAACGCGCAACGAGACTGGTCGCGCAAGTAAAAGAACTCACGGCCGAACTTGATGAAGCGCGTGTCCGCCAAGCGGCAGTCGATGGCGCGACCCTCGCGGTAGCGGCCAGAGGGGGCGTGGTGGCGGTGCGACGTGACGGCCTGGGCCCCGATGACCTCCGCCGCCTGGTCATCGCGACGCGGAATGCACTCGACACCGGAGTAGTAGCGGTCGTCGGACTGGCGCCGGATCAAGAGAAGGCTGGACTGGCTGTCGCCGTCACGAAGGACCTGGTTGAACTAGGGGTTTCTGCAGCGGGCATCGCTGCTTCCGCTGCAAAGGCATTGGGCGGAGGAACGGCAAAGAGTCCAGATCTTGTTGTCGGTGGTGGCCCACGAACCGCCGGAATCGACGATGCAATTGCGCTGGTCGCGGCCGAGGCGGAGCGGGCCATAGGCTCAATTGGGTGAGCCGCACCTTGGGCGTAGATCTTGGAGAACGGCGCATCGGCCTTGCAATTTCCGATCCGCTTGGCACGATCGCGTCGCCGTATCTCGTAATCGAGCGCCAAGGCAATCCCGCCGCTGACTACAAGGCAATCATCGCTGCGGCGGTTGATGGCGATGCGATGAAAATTGTGGTGGGTCTGCCGCGTTCCTTGTCGGGTCGTAAAGGACCCGCCGAACGCTCTGCAATTTCAGAATGCGATGCGATTCGCGCTCTAGTGCCGGAAACGATTGAGGTAGAGATGTTCGATGAACGTCTTACGACCGTTATCGCGCAGCGTTCTTTGATCGAGGCGGGAGTGCATCGCAAAAATCGCAAGAAAATCGTCGACAAAGTGGCGGCCGCAGTGATGCTTCAATCGTTTTTGGATAGCCATGGATAGCCCCGGGTCCCCATCTGGTTCACCTGTACCTGACGATGGCGAAGGGGTGCCGATCGAAGTCGACAGGAAGTTGCATAAACGCAGATCTCTTGTATTGGCTTTGGCCTGCGTTGCATCGCTGCTCGTCGTCGTGGCGGCCATTTCGATCGGTTGGTTTTGGTATCAGCTAGATCCTCCAGGGGCACCCGGAGCAACTCGGCAGGTAGAAATAGTAGAGGGTTCGGGAAATGAAGCGATAGGCAAAGAACTCGCGCGCCGTGACGTCATCGGGTCTGCCTTCGCGTTTCGCTTATATGCGCGTTACTCGCAAGCAGGTCCATTTTTAGCGGGCCGGTTCAAGTTGAGAGAACGCATGGGGGTGCGATCTGCAGTTGCTGCCCTCGAAGGGGTTCCGGAACTCTCGTACAGGCAGTTGGCTTTGCCGCCAGGCTTGACAATGCCGGTGATCGCATCACGCGTGGGTGAGATGCCAGGCTTGGACGCGCAAAAGTTTCTAGATGCAGCGAACTCCGGTGTCATTCGTTCGCGTTTCCAACCGCAGGATGTGGCTTCGCTAGAAGGCCTCACTTGGCCGGACACCTATTACGTGACCGAACATGAAACCGAAGAAGATCTGTTGCGCACACTGGTGGCTACCTTCGATAAGCGTGCAGCGCGGGCGGGGCTATTGGACGCCCCTGATCCATACCGGGCTGTGATAATTGCATCCTTGATACAAACTGAGGCACGTCTTGACGAGGACCGTCCGCTGATATCTGCTGTCGTTGAAAACCGTTTGCGCGATGCCATGCCTCTTCAGATTGATGCGACTTTGCTGTACGCACGCGGGTTTCGCGAGGGCCCGTTGACGGATGCCGACTTCACGCGTGATTCGCCATACAACACGTATCGCGTTAAGGGCCTACCACCGACCCCGATTTCGACGGTATCGGCGGCTTCTCTCGAAGCGGCGCAGCATCCTGCCACTGTGACATTCAGGTTC
>CAMBEL010000043.1 GCA_945865605.1 Bifidobacterium breve | reverse complement strand
TGGCGACAACGTTGGCGAGTGCGCAGGCATGGCTGCAGACCTCTTCGAGAGTTACGAGGTAACGCTTGTCGCTTCGATCATCTTGGGAGTCACTGCTTTCCACTCGATCTATCCGGACCGCCCGGAAATGTGGGTAATTGGGTTGATCTTTCCAGTGATTGCACGTGCCGTAGGTGTGCTTGCGTCGATCATCGGTGTGTTCGCCGTTCGTGCGTCAGACACGGACAAGTCGGCAATGGCCCCGATCAACCGCGGGTTCATAACGGCGGGAGTTTTGACGGCCCTCGGCACACTCGTTGTGGTCGTCACCTATGTAGGCAACGAGCCAGGCACACTTTCCAACCCAGGGTGGCGCATGTTCGGCGCGGTGATTACCGGACTCGTGCTTGCGCAAGTAGTGAGCCACCTCACCGAGTACTACACGTCTACCGAACGCAGGCCAGTGCAAGAGATCGCGGAAGCCTCACGCACCGGTCCCGCAACCGTGGTGCTCGCAGGAACATCGAGTGGACTTGAGTCGACGGTGTGGGCGATCGTTGCAATTGCAGCCGCACTTGGAGTTGCAATCGGGCTTGGTGGCGGCGACATCAACTTCGTGTTCTACCTAGTGGCGCTTACCGGAATGGGAATGCTCGCCACGACCGGTGTAGTCGTATCAGAGGACTCATTCGGTCCTGTTGCCGACAACGCAGCTGGAATTGCTGAGATGTCCGGCGAGTTCAGTGGTGAGCCAGAGCGCATCATGGTGAGCCTCGACGCGGTCGGCAACACCACGAAGGCAGTTACAAAGGGCTTCGCAATTGGCTCCGCGGTCATCGCAGCCGTCGCTTTGTTCGCGTCTTATATCGAGACCATCGCGAATGAGACGTTGAGCCCAGTGCAACTGCGAGAACTCGACGCGGCTGGGAAAAGCGTCTTCGACGCCTTTCCGATCAACGTTGCAGATCCAACGACGTTCATTGGTTTGCTCATTGGTGGGTCAATTGCATTCATGTTCTCGGCATTGGCTATCCGTGCCGTGGGTCGGACTGCAGGAACCGTTGTGCAGGAAGTTCGTCGCCAGTTCCGTGACGGCAAGATCATGTCGGGTGAGAAGCGTCCCGACTACGGCCCGGTCATCGACATCTGCACAAAGGCGTCGTTGCGCGAGCTCGTTACACCGGCATTGCTTGCCGTGCTAACGCCTGTGATTATTGGGTTTGGAATCAACTTCTACGCGCTTGGAGCGTTCCTCGCTGCAGTGATTCTCACCGGCCAGCTGATGGCGAACTACATGAACAATGCAGGTGGCGCGTGGGACAATGCCAAGAAGTACATCGAAGATGGTCACGAGGGTGGCAAGGGATCTGAAGCCCATATGGCTGCGGTGATCGGCGACACGGTGGGTGATCCATTTAAGGACACCGCTGGACCGGCATTGAACCCGTTGATCAAGGTGATGAACCTGGTCTCGCTTCTGATTCTGCCTGCGATTATTGCGTTGCAGGACAATGGTCCAGCGCGGTTCGCAATCGCTGGGGCGAGTCTGGTTGTGCTGTTGATCGCTATCGGATACAGCAAACGCAAGAGCGGTGGCTTCGGCGACGAGAGCGAAGCGTTTGTAGCAGCAGAAGCCGAAACTGGAGCAACAGGCACCGCCTACTAACCAGTAGCTGGCCCCATTCCCTAAAACGTTGGATGACGTGGGTTCGAGTTGTTAGTGCTTGGCTTTTCTGCGGTGACGTACCACTTCGAACACTGCTGGAGTAATCGACACCACGATGATGATCGCGATAATCGGCAACAGGTACTTGTCGATGTTCTCGGGTCCTATTTGTTTCCCCAAGAAGAATCCAAGCAGCGTTACTCCGACTGCCCATAACAAACCCCCGAGCAGGTTGTATGCCAAAAATGTTCGGTACTGCATCTTTCCGACTCCTGCCAAGATTGGCGCGAATGTGCGAACCACTGGAACGAAGCGCGCCAGCACGATTGTCTTAGCGCCGTGCTTTTCGAAGAACTCGTCCGCTCGTTCTACGTATTCCTGTTTGAATAATTTGGAATTGGGACGGTTGAAGATCGATGGCCCGACCTTTTTGCCGAATATGTACCCGACCTGGTCTCCGATTACTGCCGCCAAAAAGCACCCAACGAGAATCACCGCCAAGTTCAGATCACCGTTGGCTGCGAACAGTCCGGCGGTGAAAAGAAGCGAGTCTCCGGGCAAGAAGAACCCGATAAGTAAGCCGGACTCAGCGAAGATGATCGCGAACAATCCGATGGTTCCGAAGGACCTCAAAAGGTGCTGAGGATCGACAATGTCAGTGATTGACGATAACGGCATTGAGGCAGACTAGACGGGCTATTCCCAGCTCCGTGTCACCCTTAGGTGCACTGCCCGGCTTGACTTGCGACAGAGTTGTATGCCATTACAGAAAAAGAGAACGGCGCTACGGTCGTTATTCCCCAAGCCGAAACGAGTCCTGTGTCTAAGGCGTTAGTCATTGTTGAGTCCAAAACCAAGGCCGACACAATCGGTCGATTCCTTGGCGATGATTTCACAGTGCTTGCCAGTTACGGACACGTTCGCGATCTACCTTCAAAAGGTTTGGGCGTGAAGGTAGACGACCACTTCGAGCTCGAATACGCGCCGCCTCAAGGCCGATCGAAGGAAGTCGTGGCAACTCTTCGGCGAGCGCTCAAAGAATCAGACGAGCTCTATCTCGCGACAGACGAGGACAGGGAAGGGGAGGCGATCGCTTGGCATCTTCTCGAACTTCTCAAGCCAAAGGCAGATGTGCCCGTTAAGCGAATGGTTTTTCACGAGATCACACAAGAGGCGATCGACGAAGCGATCGCGAACCCGCGCGGTATCGACATGAAGCTTGTCGAAGCTCAAGAAGGACGTCGTGCGCTCGACCGCCTTGTTGGGTACGAAGTGTCGCCAGTTTTATGGCGGCGCGTTGGAGGTGCGCGTTCCGCAGGACGGGTACAAAGTGTTGCGGTACGGCTAGTGGTAGAACGCGAACGCGAACGCATGGCGTTTTATTCGTCAGAGTTCTGGGATCTCGAAGCTCGGTTCTCTGCGCGAGGTACCGATTTTGCTGCCAAACTCGTCGAAGTAGACGGCAAGCGCGTTGCTGATGGCAATGACTTTGATTCCACCACAGGACAACTTGTTGCCAGTTCAACGTCGGTGCATCTCACCGGTGGCCAGGCAGCGGCTCTCGCTGTGCGACTCGGTGCAACGGCATTCACCGTCGGTTCTGTTGACTCGAAAGACTTCTCAGAACGCCCCAAGCCACCGTTCAAGACAACGACCCTGCAGCAAGAAGCCGGTAACAAGTTGCGGTTCAGCGCTGGCCGAACGATGCACACGGCACAAGGTCTCTACGAACGCGGTTACATCACATACATGCGAACCGATTCGGTCACGCTCTCCGCGCAGGCAGTCGAGGCGGCTCGTGCGCAGATTGTTGAGCGGTTTGGACAAGACTTTCTTCCACCAACACCGCGGACTTATACAAACAAGACGAAGAACGCGCAGGAGGCGCACGAAGCGATCCGGCCAGCCGGATCGCGGTTCCGAACTCCCGAAGCCGTGAGCGGCGAACTAAGTCGCGACGAGCGCGCACTGTACGAACTCATCTGGATGCGCACGGTCTCTAGTCAGATGCTCGATGCACGTGGGCATCGTGTGACATTGCGTGTCGCTGGGGATTCGAGCACCGGTGAGCATGTTGTAATGCGTGCTGGCGGAAAGAGTTATGAGTTCCTTGGCTTCCACATGGCGAAGGTCAATGTAAGAGAAGCCGTGGTCGACGAATCCACGGACCATGATGAGGAAGCAGTGCTTCCCAACGTGGGCAAAGGCGAAGGCGTGGCGACTGAGTCGATTGTTGCCGCGCAGCACGCAACACGATCTCCGGCTCGCTACACCGAAGCGACCCTGGTGAAGGTTCTCGAAGATTCTGGTATTGGAAGGCCGTCTACCTACGCGTCGATCATCGAGAAGATCACGAGTGAACGCGGGTACGTCTGGAAAAAGGGCAACGCTCTCGTCCCAAGTTGGACTGCATTCGCGAAGACACAATTGTTGGAGCGCTACTTTGCACACCTCGTTGACTACGCCTTCACGGCCACGATGGAAGAGGCGCTAGACGCTGTTGCGCGAGGAGAAGCTGAAGCGGAGAAGTGGCTACACGCGTTCTACTTCGGCGACGGAACCGTTGGCCTTCGCGAACTTGTATCTGAAGAGAACCTTGCCCAAATAAACATGGCCGAGGTAAACGCGATCGCGATTGGTGCAGACGACGCAGATGTACCGGTGTTCGTGCGCGTTTGGAACACGGGTGAGTCGATTCATCATGGCGAAGACAAGTGCCCGATGCCTGCAGATCTCGCGCCCGATGAATTGACGGTAGAACGCGCGCTTCAGTTGGTTGCTCTCGGCGCCGCTGGACCACGGGAACTCGGTGTTGATCCGGCGACCGGCGAGACGGTGATTGTGTTGACTGGCCGATTCGGTCCGTTCGTGCAACTTGGCATACTGGAAGCCGGGTCCAAGGCCAAACCGCCCCGGTCTTCGTTGTTTTCAACAATGGAAGTCGACACGATCGACCTCGAAATGGCGGTCAAGTTGCTTGCGCTACCGCGCATTGTTGGTGTCGATGCAGAGGGACACGAGATAACCTCACAAAACGGGCGCTATGGGCCTTACATCAGGAAAGAAACAGACAGTCGAAGCCTCGAAAGCGAAGATCAGATTTTCACCATCTCGTTGGAACAGGCGGAAGCAATATTTGCTCTTCCGAAGACACGTAGAGGCACGCGCGTCAAGCCGCCAATTGCAGAGCTTGGACCTAGTCCCGATACAGGCGCGCCGATTCGCGTTTTGGATGGACGCTTCGGTCCCTATGTCACCGATGGAACGACGAACGCAACGGTAAGACGCGGCCTAGATCCGACGGAACTCACGCTCGACGACGCGCTTGAACTATTAAGAGAGCGCGCGGCGCGCGGCCCGACAGTCAAGAAGGGCCCGAAACCAGCCAAGAAAAAGGCGGCCAAGAAAAAGGCGACCAAGAAGACGGTAAAGAAAGCAGCAAAGAAGGCAACTAAACCGAATGCAAAGAAGGCAACCGTTCGTATGGCGACCAGTGCCGCTGCGGCATCTCCGCAGGTCGAGGGAGAAATTGAAGCCGACACCTAGTCTGGAACCAGCGTGACCTCGGATTCGGCACCGTTCATTCCGCCCACTGGTGGCCCAGCGGCATTGCCCCCGGCGCCGTGGCGCCTGTTCGGCACCCGTCCCTTTTTCAAACTCTGGCTCGCGCAAGTCTTTTCAAGCCTTGGTGACTGGGTAGGTCTTTTCGCGATTTTGCTCATCACCGCCAGGGTCTCAAACGACTCAGCTGCGGCGGTAAGTCTGGTTATGGGTGCCCGGATGTTGCCCGGCTTTTTTCTTGCCACGCTTGGCGGCGTCATTGTCGATCGATTCGACAGACGAAAAGTTATGGTCGCAAGTGACATCGGGCGCGCGGGACTGATCTGTCTACTCCCGTTTGTAAATAGCCTCGGTGTGCTCGTAGCGGTCTCGTTCTTCATCGAGATACTGACGTTGCTGTGGGGTCCTGCGAAAGATGCATCTATCCCGCACTTTGTTCCAGAAGAAAATCTGGCGAGCGCGAACACACTTTCGCTCGTCGCGTCTTATGGAACATTCCCACTTGGCGCGATGATTGCTTCGGTCTTGGCCGTCGTCGCGACATGGCTTGGTGGCTTCAAAGCGTTGTCATCGCTCAGCGTGAATCAAGAAACACTTGCGCTCTGGTTCGATGCGCTCACATACATCGTATCGGCGGTAATCGTTCTCGGACTTCCCATTCCTGGGCCAGATCGAAAAGGGCGTCGCAAGTTCGAGTGGACCTCGACCTTGTCGGAAATCAAAGAAGGTTTTGTCTTCATACGCAATGATCGATTCGCGCGCGCTGTTATCGTGGGACTCGGCGGAGGCGTAATCGGCGCAGGAGCGATGGTCCCACTCGGCACTGTCTTCGCGCGCGAAGTGCTCGACAGCAACGCGCAGTTCGGCGTGCTGATGATGGCTCTAGGTACCGGATGCGCTATCGGCTTGTTTACTTTGCTCGCGTTTCAAAGCCGGTTACCGCGGGACACTGTCTTCGAATGGGCCGTGATGGGATCTGGTGTGTTCCTTGCCCTAGGAGCAGCGTGTAGTTCGGCTGGACTTGCTGCATTGATGATCGCGGCTGTTGGAGCTTGTGCGGGAAGTGCATATGTCACAGGCTTCACATTGATCCAAGAGACAGTGTCCGACGAACTTCGCGGGCGAACATTCGCGACTCTTTATACCGTCGTACGCCTCTGCTTACTTGTTTCGCTCACAGTCTCGCCCCTATTCGCTGACATGTATGAGTGGCTGTTTGGTCTCATCGATCCTGATCGCCAGATCGCAATCGGAGGATTTCATTACGGTTTCCGCGGTGTTAGGTGGGCGTTGTGGGCCGGTGCCGCGATCACAGTGCTGTCCGGCCTATACGCACGCCACGAACTAAGGGTGCTCCGCGTACAAAGTTCGGCAGACGTTCATCCGAGTGGAGATACCGGCCCAGAGATAACGGGATCCGTTAGCAGCGATGTTGAAGTGCCGTTGCTGCCAGAGCAGGGCGAGGAATCGTGACCGGTCGATTCATTGTTCTTGAGGGCGGCGACGGCAGCGGGAAGAGCACGCTAGCTAAGCATCTCGCGACGCGTTTACGCGCACGCGGCATCGAGGTAATTGAGACGTTCGAGCCGGGAGGCACAACGCTCGGAAGCGAGATAAGGGGGCTCCTTCTTGATGGATCCGCAGTCGCGCCGACTACCGAGACCTTGCTCATGGCGGCCGATCGCGCGCAACATATTTCCGAGATCGTACGCCCTGCCATCGACCGTGGAGCCTGGGTTGTAAGCGATCGTCATGTGCCGTCGTCGTTGGTCTACCAGGGCGTGGTTCGCGGACTCGGTGTCGAGGAAGTGGAACGTATTAGTACGTGGGCGACGGGTGGTCTCCGGCCTGATCTTGTGGTTGTAATCGATGTAACTGACGAGGTTGCCGAACAACGAAGATCAGCTGGAGAGGACAGGATGGAGCGCGAGGGTGCCGAGTTTCATGCGAGGGTTCGGGCCGCCTATCGAGAACTGGCAGCCGCTAGGGGTTGGTGTGTCCTGGACGGAGATGCATCGGTAGAAATGGTGGCTACCGGGTTGTTCGCTCTAGTCGAGCCGCTAATGGAATCGTAAGATCGCCTATATGTGGGAAGTGATTGAAGGCCAAGACGAGACTGTTGCGACGTTACGTCGCGCTGCCGGTAACCCTTCCCACGCGTACCTCTTAGTCGGTTCGCGCGCGGCGGGTATAGAAATCGCCGCGCGATGTTTAGCTGCAGAATTTATTTGTGCCGATCCCGAACGGGGTGAGTTGCTTGTACTGCGCGGTGCCCACCCCGACGTTGTTGAATTTGAGCCCACGACGAAGACCTACACGCTCGCTAACGAAGTACGTGAACCACGATCGGGAGAGACTTACAGGCGAGATCGCACGTTGCCTCGCATTATTCCCGAGATTCACAAAGCGCCGGTAGAGGGGAACCGCAAGGTGGTCCTTCTGCATGCCGCCGATCGCATGGACGATGTTGTTGCAGACGCACTGCTTAAGAGCATTGAAGAGCCTCCTCCTAGAACAGTGATCGTGTTGATCACTGATCGACCAGATTCGATGCTCGCCACCATTCGGTCGCGCTGTCAGCAACACGATCTCGGGTATAAGAAAGGTGAACCGTCAGCGATGTCCGTCGCGACGCGCGCCGCTTTTGTTGATTGTGCGCTGAATGTAGATGGGAGTGGAGCCAAGGCTGCTGCTTTGGCCGAAACGATGACCGCAGCGATCGACGCGGCAGCTCAAACACACGAGGCCACTGCGGCAAGTGAACTACGTGAGCTAGATGAACAGATGGAGAGGTCGGGATATTCAAAGCGAGACGCTCAAGGGATACGAAGACGCGTAGTCGAGCGCCACGGTCAAGAGAAGCGACGCGCGAGGACCGAAGCGTTGGCCGACGGTTTGGCGGGTCTTGAAGCTGCATATCTGGGTTCGCTGACCGATGCCGGTGATTTGCGAGTTGATTCGCAAGGTGCTGGACGTGCGATCGATGCATGTCGCGCGGCACGCGTTGCGAATGAGTTCAATCCGAACGAAGCATTGCTCCTCGAGCGACTTGTTTTGCATCTTCCGGTGGCGCGCATCGCGCCGTCCAGGTGATCGACTCGTCCCGGTTCGTCGCTGAAGGCCGCGGGTACACTCACGAACCCCGCCGGGATAGCTCAGTCGGTAGAGCAGCTCACTCGTAATGAGCAGGTCAGGAGTTCGAATCTCCTTCCCGGCTCCAACGCTTTTATGTCGAGTTCCCTCCTTGCCTCGGCATCGCTCTACGATGGCCTAGCCCGACCTCAGACATGGAGCCAACGTGTCCCGAACCTCGCTAAATCGATCTCGCCTGTTGCTGGTCCTCGGCGTCCTTGCAGTCGTGGTTTCTGGGTGCGGTGGAGTGGCGGCTCAGCCTTGGCATTACTGGATTGCGATTGTGTTATTAGCTTCTGTGGTCGGTGTAGTTCTCGTAGCCCTTCCGCTTGGGTACTACAAAAAGGTATGGCGTCTTAAGCACAGAGGGAGATAACGCCGTGGCTTCAATGACCGCTGAGCAGCGTGGTCCGGAGCCGATCGACTGGGCACTCGCGGAACGAATTGCAAGCCGCGTCGCAGGTCGTGATCCGTTGGGACTTTCATATCTTGGCAGTTCAATGCTGCGTGACTTCGCTGAGGTCACAGCGGAAGCAGAGGCGGCCGTTTCGGACTTGACTGGTTTGCGACCGGAGTTCAAAGCCGAAGCAGTTGTTCTGGACCGCGGTGGCTGGGTAACGGCAAATATCGGCTCAATGCGTCGACTGCTCGCGCCACTTTCCGAGCGAGCAAGTGGGATGAACTATGACGGGATACTCGCACCGATAGGTCGCAGTGTCGCGGGAGCCGAGCTTGGATTACTCCTTGGCTATGTAGCGCAAAGGGTGCTCGGTCAGTACGACCTCATGGTTGCGGACGAAGGGGGTGATGCCGACGCTGTCTATTACGTCGGCCCAAACATTCTCGCGCTAGAGAAGCGGTTTGCGTTTCGGCCTCTCGACTTCCGGCGATGGATCGCGTTGCACGAGGTAACGCATCGCGCGCAGTTCAGTGGCGTTCCATGGTTGCGTGGATACTTCACGGCGCAAGTCGGAGATCTGCTCGCTAGTGCGGAGCCCGACCTTCGTCGCGTGGTAGGTGCGGTGGCGAACGGTGTCAACGAGGTGCTCCATCGGAGGAATCCGTTGAACGAACGCGGAGCCGTTGGTCTGTTCGCGACGCCAGCACAACGCGTCATCCTCGACCGGATGCAAGCATTGATGTCTCTTCTCGAGGGTCATGGCAACGCGGTGATGAATCGTCTCGGGGCGGACATGGTGGATGGGCAGGAACGTATGGCAAGGGTGCTTCAAGCGCGCCGCAACGCCCGCGGAGCGACAGCGATCTTGCAACGACTCATTGGGTTAGAAATGAAAATGCGCCAGTACGAGGTGGGCGAAGCCTTCGTGGACGGCGTAGAACGCCTGGCCGGTTTCGCCGCTATTGACGCGGCCTGGCGCGCACCAGAGTGTCTACCTACTCTGGCAGAGCTCGAGGATCCGTCAGCGTGGCTCGCAAGAGTTGACTCACTAGTCACTAGTTAGCCTGGCTAAATGCTCACGGTTGAACCAGACGTCGCCGGTCTAGTTGCGCCAGTTGTCGCCGCCTGCTCTGGCGGTGCCGACTCTCTCGGCCTGCTTGTGATCGCAGTTGACGCAGGCCTCGATCCGATTGCGGTGCACGTCGACCACGGAACACGCCCAGGCGGTAATGATGAGGCAGCGCTAGTTGCCAAATCGGCGCACATTCTTGGAGTCCGGAGTCATTGCATTCGGGTGAATGTTGAAAAGGGTCCCAACTTTGAAGAACGTGCACGTGACGCGCGGTACGCGGCGCTCGAAGATTCGCGAGCGGAACTTGGCTGTACGGCGATATTGGTTGCGCACACTGCAGACGACCAAGCTGAGACAGTCCTACTCAATCTCTTGCGTGGTGCGGCGACATCCGGACTCGCAGGCATGCCAGCGCGCCGCGGATTCCTAGCTCGCCCCGCTCTGCGTATGCGGCGCGCAAAGTTGCGCGAGTTGGTGATCGAAAGGGGACTTGTTCCATTTGAGGATCCCTCCAATCAAGATCGTTCATTTCGACGTAACTGGATACGGCACGAGGTGTTGCCGATGCTCAGCGCAGGTGCTGAGCGTGATGTTTCAGCTCTGTTGAGCCGTCAGGCGACCGTTCTGAGATCCGAGTCCGACTTACTCGATGAATTGGCCCAGGTGCTCCTTGATGAGGCAGGCGTTTCAACACCTTCCGCGCGAGTACTCGCAAATGCTCATCCAGCATTGGCAGGGCGCGCTATTCGTTTATGGCTAGGAAAACCTCCACCTTCGCTCGCCGATGTTGAACGGGTCCTGGCCGTGGCTAGGGGTGAGTGCAGGGCAACGGAGATCTCGCGCGGGCACCGTGTGTCGCGCAAAGACGGCCTCCTTCGGCACCAGGTAACCTGATGGCCGTGCGCTCTCAAGAACAAGACGATGCCCTTGGCGATGTTGTAGTCCCCGAAGATGAACTGCAGGATCGCGTAAAGGCATTAGGTAAAGAAATCACAGCGGATTATGAAGGGCGCGCGCCATTGCTTGTCGGCGTGCTCAAGGGCGCATTCATGTTCATGAGCGACCTCGCTCGAGCGATAGATCTGCCTGTTGAGTTTGACTTCATGGCGGTCTCGTCGTACGGATCTGCGACTCGCACCAGTGGCGTAGTCCGCATCATCAAGGACCTCGACATAGATCTAGAGGGTCGTGATGTGATCATCGTGGAAGACATAGTTGATTCCGGTTTGACACTCGCGTACCTGCGACGAAACCTCGAACACCGCAACCCCGCTTCCCTCGAGGTATGTGCGCTCCTTCTGAAGGACGGCCTTCAGAAGTCCGATCCCGACATTCGCTACGTGGGCTTCCACCTCCCGGCTGATTTCGTTGTTGGATATGGCCTCGATGTGGGCGAAAAGTATCGGAATTTGCCGAGTCTCGTCCGATATGTCGGAGGCTAGACTCGCTACCCCAACTGTCGTCTTCCCAACTGTCGTCTGGCGGTACCTGTGAACAAACGACGCCGAATTCTCATCGTCGGCATTGCGATTGTCGCGATAGCCGGTTTCTTTACGATCCAAATGTTCACGCGCGAACAAACGCGCGAAGAACTGAGCCTCGGTGAGTTCGAGCAGCGCCTGAAATCAGATTCCGTCTCCTCCGCAACTCTCTTCGATAGAGATCACAGAGTGGAGGGAGTTCTGGCCAACGAGACCATGTACCAGGTCCGGTTCGCGGAGCAATACACGGACGAACTGACGCGCAAGATTCTCGCTGCTGACGTCCCAGACTTTGACGTCAACGGTCAATCCCAAAACCCCTGGATGGAGATGCTCTTCAGCGTCGTTCCGTTCTTGCTCATCGTCGGGGTGTTGTTTTTCTTTCTAAGCCAAGCTCAAGGCGGCAGCCGTGGCGTGCTCGGAATGGGCCGCACTCGCGCGAAGCCAATTAGCAAGGATCAACCGACGCTCACGTTCGCTGATGTGGCTGGCCTCGACGAGGCCGTGGAGGAACTGCAGGAGATCAAGGATTTCTTGCAGTCTCCAGCAAAATTCGAAGCGATGGGCGCAACCATTCCAAAAGGCGTTCTCTTGTTTGGTCCTCCTGGAACAGGCAAGACCTTGCTCGCAAAAGCTGTAGCCGGGGAAGCGCAGGTCCCGTTCTTTGCACTGAGCGGTTCCGACTTTGTTGAGATGTTTGTTGGTGTAGGGGCATCACGTGTTCGAGATTTATTTGAACGCGCTAAGGCGGCTGCTCCGGCAATCATCTTCGTAGATGAGATCGATGCGGTGGGACGGCACAGAGGGGCGGGCCTCGGCGGCGGACACGATGAGCGTGAGCAGACGCTCAATCAGTTACTCGTCGAGATGGACGGATTCGACGCTAAGGCAGGCGTGATTCTTCTCGCGTCGACAAACCGCCCCGACATACTTGATCCGGCGTTGTTGAGGCCCGGCAGATTCGACCGACAAATTGTTGTCGACCGTCCGGACCTCGAGGGTCGCAAGCGAATTCTCGCAGTACACGCACGGGGCAAGTCGATCGCCGACGACATTGACCTAGAGGTTCTAGCTCGACGCACTCCTGGTTTTACCGGCGCCGACCTCGCGAACATGATGAATGAAGCGGCGTTGCTTGCGGCACGCTACGACCAAGCATCTATCGGAATGCCTCAACTCGAAGAAGCGATCGACAGAGTCATAGGCGGGCCCGAGCGTCGGAGCCGACTCATCTCAGATGCTGAACGCCAGGTGATTGCGTACCACGAGAGTGGCCATGCGCTTGTTAGCCATGCCCTTCCAGGTACCGACCCTGTGCACAAGGTCTCGATAATTCCACGCGGCAGGGCATTGGGTTACACGCTCACCTTGCCTACCGAAGATCGATTCCTTGTGCGTCGCAGCGAACTAACGAACGAACTCGCGATGCTGCTCGGAGGTAGATCAGCCGAGGAACTAATTTTTGCCGACCCAACTACCGGTGCTCAGAACGATATTGATCGTGCAACGACAATCGCGCGCCAGATGGTTACGGAGTTTGGAATGAGCGACGCGCTGGGGCCGCGGCGGTTCGGACAACCCCAGGGAGAGGTGTTCCTTGGAAAGGACTTTTCGTCGACGCCCGACTATTCGGAACAGATCGCAGCTGGAATCGATGTTGAAGTAAGTCATCTGATCAATAGTGCCCATGAAGCTGCGATTGGAATACTCGAAGTGAACCGAGTCGCGCTAGATGCCCTCGCTGCAGCACTGATAGAACACGAGACCCTCGAAGCCGATCAGGTTCTTGCGATCTTCGATGCCGTTGAAACGTGGTCTGGTTCAGGGTCGGCGCGCGCGTCGGCCGTCGCTGCTATAGACCTGCCCCCTACTGCTAGGAACCGGCCATGACAGAAGCAAACCCACTCCATGCCATCAGTGATTCGACAGCGGAAGTAGACCAGCCCCGAATTGAGCGCGCGGTGCGTGAAATCCTCGCGGCCATCGGAGAAGACCCTGATCGCGATGGCTTGCTGCGAACACCAGAGCGAGTAGCCGCTATGTATGCAGAGCTCTTCTCTGGATTGCATGACGATCCATCGCGGCACCTAACGGTCACATTCGACGCTGACCACGATGAGATGGTCTTGGTCCGTGACATCTCATTGTTCAGCGTTTGTGAGCATCATCTTGCGCCATTCCACGGCATGGCACATGTTGCATACATCCCAGGAATAGATGGTCGGATCACCGGGCTTTCGAAGATTGCGCGCATGGTCGATGGCTTTTCTCGTCGCCCGCAGGTGCAAGAACGCTTGACCTCGCAAATTGCAGATGGCCTGGTAGAGGTTCTTGATCCGAAGGGAGCGTTCGTCGTGATTGAGTGCGAGCACATGTGCATGTCTATGCGCGGTGTTCGTAAGCAGGGATCGCTAACGGTGACATCGGCGGTGCGTGGGATCTTCAAGGACAATCCCGCCACGAGGGCCGAAGCTATGGCTCTCATCGGTCACCCAGGAAACCGGCGTTGAGGGCTCGGCGCTAGGGTGCCGCACTAGATGTTCGATTGGAAGACCGTTCCCGGCCACGTCATGGGCATACTCAACGTGACACCTGATTCGTTCTCCGACGGAGGCCGATATCTGGACACCGATTCCGCTGTCTTGCAAGGTTTGGAGTTGACACAAGCTGGTGCGGCAATGATTGACATCGGAGGCGAATCGACGCGCCCAGGCGCTGAACCCGTGAGCGCCGCTGAAGAGATGCGTCGAGTGATTCCGGTTGTCGAAGCACTAGCGCGTCAAATATCGGTACCAATCAGTATCGATACAACGAAGGCAGAGGTAGCAGCAGCAGCGCTCGCGGCCGGAGCGGCGGTTGTTAACGATGTTTCGGCAGGAAGAGGAGATCCATCGATGTTTTCGGTGGTCGCCGAATCAGGAGCCGGCTACATCGTGATGCACATGCTTGGTGAACCGCGGACCATGCAAGATGACCCGCGATATGGCGACGTCGTAAGGGAGGTAGGCGACTTTCTATTCGCGCGGATCAAAAGCGCACGTGAGGTCGGGATAGCGGAGTGCTCACTGATGGCTGACCCAGGAATTGGGTTTGGCAAGACGTTTGATCAGAACCTCTCTCTACTAGCGCGTCTTGGCGAACTGATTTCAAGGGTGCGTGTTCCGATACTGGTAGGAACGTCACGCAAGGGTTTCCTCGGACACATAACGGGAGTAGAAGATCCGGCGGCACGTGATGATGCAACTCTTGCGACGGTAGTTTGGGCATTACAGAGAGGCGCATCGATGGTACGGGTGCATGACGTCACGCGTGCGGTGCACGCGGCTGCAGTGTTAGATGCGCTGCGGGGTGCAGAGCCGAAGGCTGTTGGGGCTGTCGCATGACGGCGCTGAGAGGAAGATGGGCGCAGGGGCTGCAGCCTCGATTTTTTTGTTGGGTACTGAAGGATCGGTTCGCAATTTCGGAACGCCCTGGTGGTTTCGCTCGCAATCATCGCAAAGTGCGGCGCCAAGAAGAGCTAATTTGGTTGGCGCAGAACGGCTTCACTCGCGTGATTTCGCTACTCGACTCCCCCCACAATCTTCACGCTTACGAGGAAGCTGGCATTGAGTACGAGCAGGTGTCTCTTGGTCGCCACGACGACCTTGGTGATCGACTAGGAATGATTTACGAGTCCATCGCGCGCCGGATCGACGTTCCGAGCGAGAAGATTCTTGTACATCACGAAGAGATGGGAGAGCGACTCTTCGGTGTCGTTGGTGGGTACCTTTACTATTCGGGTTTAGTCGCTGAGGGCCCACACGCGATTCTCCTCGCCGAGAAGTTGACCGGCAGGGAGCTCGGTTCGGTAGGACGAGAGATTGTTGCGATCACGGTGGACGAGGGAATCATCCGCCCGCCGCGCAAGTCGTAATGGGCACGGTCCTTGTCCACGGAGTCCGAGTACTTGGTGTGCATGGTGTGTTGCCGCACGAGAAGTTCCATCCGCAGCCATTCGAGGTAGATGTTGCGTTAGAGGTCGACCTGTCGAAAGCCGGGTTGAGCGACAAGTTGGAAGACACCGTCGATTATGGGGCTATCGCAGAGGCGATTTCGACAGTCGTAGCGAACGAGAGTTACCAGTTGTTGGAGAGGCTTGCTACCCGTATAGCCGAAGTCTGTCGGGAAGACTCTCGTGTAACGGCGGTAACAGTAACGGTACGCAAACTGCATCCGCCAGTGAACGCGATGCTCGGCCATGTAGCGGTGTGCATTACCGCGTGAGCGCCAGCGCACGTTGCTTCCTCGGCATCGGATCAAATATCGGCGATCGACTAGCGAACCTGCAACTTTCGATCGACGAGTTAGCGGGAGATTCTCATATCAGGGTGATCGCTGTGTCGTCTGTGTACGAGACGGCACCAGTCGGGGGACCGAAGCAGGACGACTTCCTGAACGCAGTTATAGAAATTACAACGGACTACACGCCCGGTGAACTTCTAGGTGTTGTGAATGGGGTCGAGGAACAAGCGCATCGTGTTCGTGATGTCCACTGGGGTCCGCGCACGCTTGATATCGACATTCTCACGTACGGAACGCAGGTCGTACATGCACCGAACCTGGATATTCCGCATCCGCGAATGAAAGAGCGCGGGTTCGTCCTGGCGCCCATGCACGACCTAGCGCCAGACATGTTTGAGAAGCCACTTGCGGGCTGGGAAGGCGTGCGTCGTATACCGATAGCCTTACGCCTTCCTTAAGACAGTCTGGACCTAATGAGGCCGGAACCGCGAAGGGATGATCCAAAGGCGATGGAAATGATATGAGGGTCATCGAGCGCATCGAAGATTTGCGTGCCGCGTGCGACCTTGAGCGCGCGGCTGGCCGCAGCATCGGACTAGTCCCAACGATGGGTTACTTCCATTCCGGGCATCGTTCGTTAATCCGCAATGCGCGGGAAGGTACAGACTTTGTGGTCGTTACGGTGTTCGTCAATCCGACGCAGTTTGGTCCTGACGAAGACCTGGACGCGTACCCTCGCGATATCGCAGGTGATCTTGCGGCCGCGACAGAAGAGTGTGCGGACATTCTATTTATGCCCTCCGTAAGCGAGATGTATCCGTTAGGTCCACCGGAGACAACGGTCGTTGTGAGTGCTCTCACGGAAAGACTGTGCGGGCGAGCGCGTCCCCATCATTTCGATGGAGTTACGACAGTTGTGACCAAGTTGTTCAACATCGTCGGTCCATGCAGCGCGTACTTCGGACATAAAGATTTTCAGCAACTAGCGGTCGTTCGTTGGATGGCTAGGGATCTAAATCTTCCGGTCGAAGTAATCGGTTGCTCGCTTATCCGTGAACGCGACGGCCTCGCGATGTCGAGCCGAAACGCATATTTATCAAGTGAGGAGCGCGCAGCCGCTCCTGCGTTGTTCGCATCCCTTTTCGAAGCAACAGAGGCGGTGAGGGGCGGTGAACGAGACTCTGCCGCTGTCGAGAAGCTCGTTACTGATGCAGTAGCCGAAAATGCATTCCTTGATATCGAATACGTGGAAGTGTGTGACTCGTTGACTCTTCAGCGTTTGGACAAGATTGATGGCGAAGTCGTGATCGCTGCGGCCGCAACCGCGGGGCGCGCTCGTCTAATAGACAACGTTGTTGTACGAGTCGATGGGCTGTCATTCGAGGTCGATCTAGGTATACGGCTCGGATCGGACTCGATCGAATGACAAACAATGCAGCTTTGTTCGACCGCGAGATTCGTCGGCTGGAACCGTAGGCTCTCGCCATGGCCGACCTCCTCGTGCTGGGTAGTGGGATCGCAGGGCTCTCCGCCGCGATCCACGCATCGCGTCTCGGCATGTCGGTTGTTCTCCTGACCAAGGGCGAGATGGTGCATTCAGCCACGCGCTTCGCCCAAGGAGGAGTAGCGGCGGTTCTAGATAGTTCCGACTCAACGGACCTTCATCTAGCTGACACGATGGCTGCCGGGGTCGGACTCTGCGACGAAGCAGCGGTGCGTGTGTTGGTCGACGAGGGCCCTGACAGGGTTCGCGAACTCATGGAACTAGGAGCCCAGTTCGACTACGAGAATGGGCGACTCGCAATGGCCCGAGAAGGCGGTCACTCACTGCCGCGTGTTGTACATGCAGGAGGCGACGCGACTGGAGCCGAGATCGAGAGAGCGTTACGTACCGACGTACGGGGTCTGCGCGCGGTCGAGGTTCGCG
>CAMBEL010000042.1 GCA_945865605.1 Bifidobacterium breve | reverse complement strand
ACCATCGTTCATCGATGGAACGATTTACGTCCCGTATTTACCAACAGGCGCACCCTTGCTGGTGTCTTGTTGGCAGGGTTCATGTTGGGAATCAACTGGTCTACGTATGTGTATTGCGTGACGCACGACCGCGTCGTCGACACGGCACTCGGCTACCTCTTGGCGCCAATCGGCATCGTGTTGGCCGGTGTAGTCATATTGCATGAACCGTTTCGACGGGTGCAGGGTGCCGCACTCGCTCTTTGCGGAATCGCCGTGGTCGTCCTCGCGATTGGTTATGGCTCTCCACCGACGCTCGCTCTTGTCATGGCTGTCACCTGGACTTGCTACGGACTCGCAAAGAAACTGGTTCCGTTACCGGCGCTCGAAGGTCTTGCTGCCGAGACCATCTTGATTGTTCCCGCAGCGATTGCGTTCTTGGTATTCATGCAACTTTTCGCAACGCCGAGCCTCAGCAATGCAACAGGCACCCAGATTGTCCTCGTTGGTTTAACGGGTGTTGTTACGACGGTGCCGTTGTTGTTATTCGCAAGCGCCACACGAAGAGTGCCTCTATCAACCCTCGGGTGGTTGCAGTTCTTTGTCCCAACCATCAACCTCGCGCTAGGTGTATGGCTCTATAACGAATCGATGCCGGCATGGCGCCTAGCCGGTTTCGCATTGGTGTGGACTGCTGTCGCGCTAATTACGTTGGACGGCCTGCGCATGATGCGAATGCCGAGATCCATCTCCGACTCAGATCCAGTACCCGAGCCTGCGCCAGTCCCGCTCGAGGGCTAACAACGCAAAACGCGTTTACCGAATCAGGTCATTCTTTTGCTGGTTGTACCGGTTGAGGAAGGCCACAGGTTGTGTGGGTGGGAACGCCTGCGAAACGCTGCGCAATCCAATCGACGACCGTCGGCCCAGAAACAAGAGCGACCTGCGGGTGCGTGGTGTCGCCCAGCCAGATCGTCGATACGTTGCTACCCGCAGCGCACCAGCGCTCAACAAGTAGTGCTGTCGTATTTGGGAGCACGACCGTGTCGGACATCCCCTGTACGATGAGCGTAGGGATCGAACGCCGAAGAGGTTTCGGGGTCTGCTCGCGAAGAGCACGATTCCAAGTTGGAAGTTTGCTCACATCTGTCGCGTAGAAGCGTTGGCCCAAAAACTTCTGACGCACCAGCGCTTCGATGGCGGCTGGCTTGACACACATATTCGCTATCCGCCGGTATTGCTTGCGGGCGACCGCTGTCATCGTTCCCTGGATATCGAGGTCTGGGTACACCTTGGGCCAAGCCACGGACACTTCGGCACCGATGACCCAAGCCACCGCCTTGTCCCACTGTTGGGAAATCAACGGGTTCAGTTCTGCTGCGGGTGCTGCCGCCGTCGCTGCGACAAGTTCAAGTTCAGGAGCATATGTTCCAATTTCTGCGGCAGTGAAAAGCGAAGATTGCCCACCCTGCGAATGACCCGACACGACTACACGGTTTGAGGCTTCCGCTGGCTTGAAACCGCGTATGGCACGTACCGAATTGATGACGTCGCGCGCTGCATCCACACCTATGAGGTATCGGAGAGTTCCTGGGGTCCCGAACCCCGCATAATCCGTTGCAACAACAATCCACCCGTTCGCCATTGCGAGCGGCAACCAAGTCTGCATGTCACTTTGTGGATTACTTCGCGACGGCGCACACTTGTCTGCCATACCTAGGGTCCCGTGGGCCCATGCAAGTACGGGACGAACCCCCACGGATGGTGCGTCGGGAACAAACACGGAGCCCGAAGACACAGTGCGCGTTCCATCGGTGTGCTCAGAGGTATAGAGGATTCGCCAGACGCGTGATCCCTTGGGCGCCGCGCCCTTGATCTCCTCAGATCGAATGAGCACCCCGACGCCGGACGGCAAAGAAGTTGGAGGTGTGTAGAACGGTTGCAGCGCAGCTTGTTCGTGCTGTGACTTTGTGTCGGCCTCTTCCACCTTGTACCCGACAAAGGCAATGACCGCCATGGTGAATACCAAGCCGATTGCCGTAAGAACCCCGAACGGCACGACCAGGTAGAGCCACCACCGCTCGCGCGGACGGTCGGAAGTATCCGGTTGATTCACCTAGTCATTCTCGCCATCAGCCGCAGCTGCGCCGAGGATGCTCATCTATGGCGATGCCTGCTTGCTACGCCAGCGCGGAGCAAACAGTTTCGGTGATGAGTCGAGTCACGATGTAGGGGTCCATGTTGGCGTTCGGACGCCTGTCTTCGATGTAACCCTTTTGGTCGATGCCGACTTGCCAGGGGATGCGCACAGAAGCACCGCGGTCCGAAACGCCGTAGCTGAACTCGTTCCATGGTGCCGTCTCATGCAGACCGGTAAGCCGCTGATCAATGTTGGCGCCGTAACACTCGACGTGCTCCGAGGCGCGCTTCTCGAGTGCTTCACAGGCCGCAATGATTGGTGGGTACGACTCACGCATCGCCTTAGTAGAGAAGTTTGTGTGCGCTCCTGCGCCGTTCCAATCTCCCTGTACAGGCTTCGGGTCAAGCGTTGCTGCGATACCGAAGTCTTCAGCGACCCGGTACAAGAGCCACCGCGCAACCCATAGGTGGTCGGAGACATCGAGTGGACCCAACGGTCCAACCTGAAACTCCCACTGTCCGGGCATGACTTCTGCGTTGATACCCGAGATACCAAGGCCAGCTTCTAGACATGCATCGAGGTGGGCCTCGACTACATCACGCCCGTACACCTCATCTGCTCCTACGCCGCAGTAGTAAAAGCCTTGCGGCGCTGGGAACCCGCCGACCGGGAACCCGTGCGGGCGTCCGTCCTTAAAGAATGTGTATTCCTGCTCAATGCCAAACCATGGGTCTTGATTCGTGAAACGCTCTGCGATCGGGCGTAGTAGCGCGCGAGCGTTTGTGACATGGGGAGTCATATCGGGCAAGAGGACCTCGCACATCACGAGTTTGTTTGCGCCCTTGCGGATCGGGTCCGGACAGGAGAAGACGGGCTTGAGTACACAGTCCGAGTTGGAACCCGGTGCTTGGTTGGTGCTTGACCCGTCAAAACCCCAAATCGGCAGCTCCGCTCCGTCATCAAGAACCCTGGTCTTTGAACGCAACCGTGCCGTCGGTTCCGTGCCGTCAATCCAGATGTATTCCGCCTTATAAACCACGTGTGCTCCTGATCCTTGGTAGTCCTGATGCCCTGAGGGCCTTTTGGTGTTGCGGTTATTGCGGTTCTTACGGTGCCGACTTCTAGACTTCTACCCGGCGATTTCCGAGTCTTTACGACAATGTGAACTCTGTGTTACCGATCGGCGTGAGCCTTGGAGGAGCCTAGGCGCGGCTCCCTAGACTTGGCACATGACCTCCCAGAGCCCCGTTGATTATGTACTCCATACGGTTGAGGAGCGAGGCCTGAAGTTTGTGCGGCTTTGGTTCACCGATGTTCTCGGGAGCCTGAAAGGGTTCGCAATCACTCCCGCCGAACTTGAAGGTGCGCTCGAAGAGGGCATGACTTTTGATGGTTCGGCCATTGACGGATACACCCGTGTTCAGGAATCCGACATGATCGCCTTGCCGGATCCAAATACTTTCGACATCGTTCCTGGGCGTGGCGACGACTCACCGGTCGCCAGAATGTTTTGCGACATTCGCCATCTCTCGGGCGAGCCTTTCAGCGGAGACCCTCGACATGTTTTGAAACGCAACCTCGACCGCGCACGCGAGAAGGGGTTCACTTTTTTCGCTGGACCGGAGATCGAGTACTTCTACTTTCGATCAGAGACCGAGCCCATCCCCCTCGACAACGCAGGTTTCTTCGATCTTGCCCATACAGGAATAGCGAATGAGCTTCGCAAACGAACAATTCTCGCCCTCGAAGCCATGGGCATCCCTGTCGAGTATTCGTTTCACGAGAACGGCCCGAGCCAACACGAGATTGATCTTCGTTACAGCGACGCTTTGTCAATGGCAGACAACGTTCAAACATTCCGAACTGTGGTGAAGCAGATTGCTAGCGAGTTGGGGGTGCACGCAACGTTCATGCCTAAACCGATTGCTGGCGCGTTCGGATCCGGGATGCACACACATCTCTCATTGTTCGAGGGAGACGTCAACGCATTCCATGATCCAGGTGACCCGCATGGTCTTTCAAAGATTGGCAAGGGATTCGTTGCAGGCCTTCTGCACCACGCACGCGAGATCACGGCAGTTACTAACCAAACAGTGAACTCGTACAAGCGTCTTATCGAGGGCTACGAAGCACCCACCTACATATGTTGGGCGCGCAATAACGAGTCGGCACTCGTGCGCGTGCCAACACCGCGCCGAGGTAAAGAATCGAGCACGCGGGTCGAGTTTCGGTCGCCAGACCCTGCGTGTAACCCGTATCTCGCCTTCTCCGTGATGCTCGCTGCTGGGCTCGCAGGAATCGAAGAAGGTTACGAATTAGCGCCCGAAGCAACGAACAACATCTTCGAAATGAGCGCCGATCAACGCGTATCTCATGGCATCGCGTCGCTTCCGCAATCTCTCGCGGAGGCGGTGGATGTGATGGAAGGTTCGTCACTAGTCGCAGAAGCACTCGGTGAGCACGTGTTCGACTACTTCATCCGCAACAAGCGAGCGGAGTGGGACTCATACAAAGAACAGGTGACCACCTGGGAGGTCGACCGCTACCTTGGTTCACTGTGAAGACCGGATGAGCGATATCGCTCCCACCGAACCACTTGCGATCTTCCCGGATCCGCCACCACCATTGCTCGCGCAAACACTCGACCTCGCGGGATACCCGTGGAAGGCAGTGAGCAACGCCGCTGTTGCGATTCAGCAAGAGCCCGTAGACGGTTGGGCTGGCGCAGTGATCTCTGCAGAAGCGGATCCCGAAGCCGCGTTTGGAATTTGCCGCGCACTGCGTAAACGCGATGCTCCAGTCGATCGGGTACTGCTCCTCATAAACGGTTCTCAACTCTCCGAACTCGAGTTGCGAGAAGATCTCTTCGATGACTTTTGTCTTTCGCCGTTTCACCCTCAGGAACTAGAAGTGCGCTTGCATCATCTGTTCTTCCGTACAGGACGCACAACAGGTCCAGAGATCGTTGAGTATGGCGCGCTGATACTGAATTTGGAGACCTACCAAGCTGCGTTCGGGAATGTTCCTCTCGACCTCACGTACATGGAATATGAACTTCTGAAGTTCTTGGTGACACATCCGGCCAAGGTGTTCACGCGTGAACAACTTTTGTCTCGGGTATGGGGCTACGAGTATTACGGGGGTGCGCGTACCGTCGATGTTCACGTTCGTCGTCTGCGAGCGAAACTCGGCGAGGAACATGCCGGATTAATCCAGACGGTGCGATCAGTTGGTTATCGGTTCGGTCAAACGCGCGGCGCAATCAGCCGGTAGCGATCAGCCGGTAGCAATCAGCCGGTAGGACCCGCTGAGCGAGCCTCGGTATCGCTCTCGATGAGCCACCCAATCGTCGCGCTCCATGCTGCACCGGCAATCATCACGCCAACCGGAACAAGTAACAACATCACTATGGCGATAACGAACACTCCGTACATGCCTGTGACGGTAGTACGGGAACGAAGCGTTGGTCAGACCTTTGATGGGGCGTACGCCCAAACTTCGATCTCTACCGACGCTCCACCCGGGAGTGCGGCTACTTGCACCGTCGACCGCGCGGGCTTGTGGTCTCCGAAGGCAGCTGCGTATGCCTCGTTAATCACACCAAAATCGCCGAGGTCGGTCACGAACACCGTCGCCTTGGCGACATTCGACAGGGTTAATCCGCAATCCGCCAGAACTCGGGAGATGTTGTCGAGAACCTGGAGACACTGTTCGCGAGTGCCCCCGTCAACGAACCGTCCCGTCGCGGGGTCCATACCAACCTGACCTGCAAGTACGACCCAATCACCGGCGCGCACTGCTGCCGAGTACGGCCCGGCTACCGGGGGTGCGCTTGGCGTGTTTAGTGGGGTGACTCGGTTATCGCTCATGCACGGAGCGTATACGCGCAACGCGTGTCCCTCGCTGGGAGCGTCTCGGGACGCGCCCCTTCGGCGATTGTGAGCGAGTTCCATGCAGCGGATGCCACCGCAGCGAAGACCGCATCGGAACTGCGCGCCAAAGGCTCTCCAGGGTCGTCGACAATCTCCACCTCGATCGGTGGAACTCGCGCGGGACGAATAATCCCGAGACTACGAATCGTTAGGTCGTGCACTTCGCCGCTTTCAATGTCAACAGCAATGGATTCGGTAAGAACCCAACCCAAAGCCATGTGCGCAGCACCGACCGCGTAGGACCGCATGACGACTTCATCGAGTGGGTCCCCTGCTGCGACACGTACAAAGATTCGCGTGATTGAACCGGTCGCGGGATCAATCTCGACACGCGCACCGGCACGCGCACCGTGTTGGTTAACAACTGCGGTATCGAGCAGCACATTGGCAACCCCTGGAAGAACTAGAGAACTCCGATCCGCGTTGCCGGCATTCAGAGCCCCCTCGACCAGTAGAGAGTGTTCGGCAAGACCGACGGCACGCAGCGACGCCGAGACGGGAGGTCCGCGCAAGAAAACGCGGTCCCACTCTGCATTGAGGGTGAGCGCGTATGCAGACGGCGGAACAGGCATATCACCCGCACTTGTTCCGCGAATTTCAACCGTTTCTCCGCTCAAGACGGCGCTTGCAGATATCGGCGGCCGCTTCGGACCAAGCCGCACCACATCCTCACGCGAATAGAGCACGCGAACTGTGCGGCCATAACGGTCTGCAAGTTCGCGCGCAGCCAATGGCGCCAACGATTCGGTCTTACCGCCGAACGCGCCGCCATTCGCGAGCGGACTCGCTGGAGTACCACCCGGCATGCACCAGGAAGCGTCGGGCTCCAGATAGCCAGGTTCCACCCATCCCGTGGTAATGCGTACGCCGCCCTCCGGCAGTCGCAGCAACGGGATCGGAGCCGACGACGGCATCGTCGTGCGTCGGCCTTGCACCTTGCCAGCCTGGTTGCGGGCGTCCATGAGCGACTCCCCGATCACCCAACTGAGCCCCGCCGCATCGACAGTGGTTGCAGTGCTCCCGGGGGGGCAAGGAACCGCGACTAGCGCATCGCGAGGAGCGAGGTCGTCGGCAAAACCGGCCTCGCCGATAGGAACGGATGGCCCAACTTGTTGTGCGACACCAGTTTCGAGCTCAGCACGCTCCCCCCCAAGTGTTCTCGGCACGTTCGAGGCCCTTATAGGGCCCGAAACGTGCCGAGATCGCCCTAGGGAGTCGTAAATGGTTTGCCAGCCTGTGCATCGGCATAGATGTGCTGCGAGTGCCCGATCTAGATCGATCTTTTCCTCGCGCCCTTTCGACCGTAGCGCCGCGGCTCGCATGAGAATTCCTGGCGTGCAGAATCCGCATTGCGATCCTCCGTTGGCAACGAGCTCGTCGACAATCTCCGAACGCAACTCCGGTTCAAGTCCTTCCACCGTCGTGACCGACCTACCAGTCACTCTCGCTGCCGGTGTCACACACGCGACTCTTGGGGAACCGTCGACGAGCACCGTGCAACAACCACATTGCCCTTGAGGCGCGCAGCCGTCTTTGACACTCATCACTCCAAGTTGTTCGCGCAACACGACAAGCAGCGACGCGTCATCTTCTACGTCGACTGTAACGGCCTTGCCGTTGACAACTAGTTCAACGCTAACTGGCAACTACCTATGAGAACGACGAGCCACAACCGCAGGTACGTTCCGCGTTTGGATTCGAAATGTGGAAACCCGAACCCTCAAGACCGTCGCGGTAGTCAAGCGAGCCGCCGCCTAGGTGTTGGAACGAAGCCGGATCGATCACCACGGTCACGCCGCTCTTCTCAGACTTCATGTCGTCGTCGGCGACGTCTGCATCGAAAAACATCTCGTAACTAAAACCGGAGCACCCGCCAGGGCGAACCGCTACCCGCAAGGCGAGATCTGGTGTCTCCTCGGCTGCGATCAAGGCGGCAACCTTGGTGGCTGCAGCATCGGTCAATGTGAATTGGACCCTTGAATCGGTAACGGTAAACAAGCTCACGGTTTTCTCCGTAGGTTTTAGGGGTAACCCAGGATACTCCCCAATGAGCGTGAAGCCGATTCGGAATACGAATCGCGAGATATCGGTCACGTTTTGGACCTCTCTGTGCTCTCTTGACCACGCAACGCCGTAGGCTTGTACTCCTCGCATCAACCGATCAAACATCTGAGGACTCGCGAACCATGCCGCCGCAAGACCCAGCCACCACAACAGCCACCACAACAGCCACCACAACAGCCGACGTCGTGAGCCCGACAGATGTCCTGCCCGATGTCGACTCGGTTCGGACGATCCTGGCCGGCGTTATGGATCCAGAATTACGAGCAAGCATCGTTGACCTCGGAATGGTGCGAGACATCAGCGTCGCAACGGATGGCGTGGTCACGGTTCAGGTTGCGTTGACAACTTTGGGGTGCCCGCTACAAGCCGAGATCCGTCGCGAGATCAAGAACAAGGTGACAGCGTTACCTGGAGTTTCCGATGTAGCCGTGCGTTGGGCTGAGATGACTAGCGAAGAAAAGGCGACGGTGATGGTCCGCGCACGGCGCAATGCCCGCGCTAATGCGCCAGATACCATGGTGGCTCCTTCGACCCGCGTCATCACTATTGCGAGCGGTAAGGGCGGTGTCGGTAAAAGTTCCGTAACCGTGAACATCGCCGCTGCACTTGCATCGCGCGGGCTGCGAATCGGCGTACTCGATGCCGACATCTGGGGATTCAGCGTTCCGCGCATGTTGGGAGTCGACGGTCGTCTCTCTGGAGCGGACGGCAAGATTCATCCGAACCGCAGATTGATTGATGGTGGGGGCGAACTCGAGGTCGTAAGCATGGGTTTCCTCGTTGAGGACGAGGGAAGCGCGCTGATGTGGCGCGGGTTGATGCTCAACAAAGCGGTAGAACAATTTCTGACCGACGTGCGTTGGGCCGAAGATCTCGATTACCTGCTCATCGACATGCCCCCCGGTACCGGTGACGTGCAGATGGGTCTCGCCAGAATGTTGCCGCAAGCCGAAATGATTGTCGTTACGACACCGACGATCGCGGCACAGCGAGTTGCAGCGCGCGTCGCGGACATGGCTCGCAAGTCCGACATGGTGGTACTGGGAGTCATCGAAAACATGAGCGAGTTGGTAACACCAGGTGGCGAACGCATAGCGGTGTTCGGAAGCGGTGGCGGTGCGGCGCTTGCCAAGGACATCGGTGTTCCATTGATCGCTCAAATTCCGCTTGAACCACTTGTATCCGAGGGCGGAGACAACGGGATGCCGATCGCGTTGAGCGCACCCGATTCCGCTGCGGGGCAGGTCTTCACACAACTAGCAACGCTCATAGCTACGGAACTCCTGCCACCCATCGAGATGGTTGGGTGCACCGCGCGGATCCTCGAAGCCGCAGCGAACAACCTCAGGGATGCTGACGCTCGTTCCGCGGCCCAGACTGCTACGCAAACAGCGACCTGAGACGCCTAGAAAGCCGTCCACACTGATCGCGCGTCGCGTCCAGTCACCAAGTTTTCGCTACGCAACTTGATCAGGTGCGCGTGAACTTGCCGTGCCGCCACATCTAGCAATGCCGCAGGCGTATCGACATAAATGTTGGCGACGATCGCTTTGATGCGGATAGGACCTTCACGACGGATGAGTTTGAGAATCTGCGCTTCGCGCTCTCGTCTATGCCGTAAGTAATCGTCGATTCGTTCACGGGGTGCTTCGATCACTTCACCATGTCCCGGCGCGATGCGCGAGAGGCGTTTTTTCCTAAGTCTTTCGAGCGTTGCCATGTACTCAGCCATGTCACCGCCGGTTGAACGCGCGACAACGGAGTACATGCCGTCAAGGATCGTGTCGCCGGTAAACAAGAAGCGCTCTTCTGTTAATAGGAAACACAAGTGATTAGAAACATGTCCCGGCGTGTGTAACACATCGATACTGAACTCGGTGCCATTGACAACGTCTCCGTCACCTATTGCTCGATTAACCTTCGCGGACGAGTCACGCTTGGAGTAGGCAAGCACTTCCGCTCCTGTGGCGGCCACGAGCCGAGCGGTCCCTGGCGAATGGTCTGGATGTGTGTGGGTTAGAAGCACCCAGCGGACTCGCTCTGCCGTTGCGGCTCCAATAATTGCGTCGATGTGCCGCTTGTCGTCAGGTCCCGGATCGATCACAGCTACCTCGTCCACACCTACGAGATACGTGTTGGTTCCAGGTCCAGTCATCGCGCTTGGATTGGAAGCAACGATTCGGCGCACCAAGGGCGACAGAGCGCTAGGAATCTCTGGAGTCATGCCAGGCATTGTGGCCTCCTAGCTTTATTCTACGCCGGGCTGGCGACTTGTCCGAGCGGCACCTGTTTGATCGCGATTGCGATATGCGTACGCTTGCGTCGTGTCCGATGATCTGAGAGCAAGCCTCCCTTCAGTTGACCGCGTGCTCGCATGCCTTGAAGGTCTGCCCCATGCACTACTTGTCAATTGCGCTCGCGACGCTGTCGACGAAGCGCGCACGAGGATTACCACCGGTACGCCCGTTGAGTTTGAAACCGTGGTCCAAGACGCGCGACGACGGTGTCAGGAACTCATTGACACGATGTTGGGATCAGTAATAAACGCCACCGGAGTTCTATTGCACACCAATCTGGGTCGCGCTCCCATCGGTCCAGCGATGCTGCATGCAGCTAGTGGCCCTGTGCTCGGTTACAGCAACCTCGAATACAGGATGAATGAGGGTGTACGCGGCTCGCGACATGAACATGCAGGAGCATTATTCGCCCTCGCTGTTGGCGCCGAAGCCGGAATGATTGTGAACAACAACGCTGCTGCGGTCTTGTTGTCCCTTGCTGCGCTCGCGCGCGGCAAGGAAGTTGTGGTTTCTCGTGGGGAACTCGTCGAAATCGGCGGCGGTTTCAGAGTGCCTGAAATCATGGCCGAATCGGGATGCCGATTAGTTGAGGTGGGCACAACAAATCGAACACGCATGTCTGACTATCAACAAGCCTTGACTAACGAAACCGCGCTTGTACTCAAGGTCCACGCATCCAACTACCGCATGGTCGGTTTCACAGAAGCAACGAGTGTCGGTGACCTCTCGCGGTTGGGGCCTCCCGTGATGGTGGATGCCGGTTCAGGTCTTCTCGACGAGAACACCCCCTGGCTCCCGACCCGTCCCACTTGGCTTGGCGATGAACCCGGTGTGCGACAAGCGATTGAGGCTGGGGCGGCACTAGTTACGTTCTCTGGCGACAAGTTGCTTGGCGGACCACAGGCCGGCGTGATAGTTGGGAACGCCGATGTGATCGCCACGATCGGTCGTCATCCACTTGCCCGTGCAATGAGAGCGGACAAGTTGACACTTGCTGTCTTGCAACAGGTCGCTTGCGCTTATCTCGATGGCGACGCGACGCGGATACTGCTGTGGAAATACGCGACGCAATCGCGCGATGAACTAATGGAGCGCGCAGATCGGATACGCGAAAATCTCTCTTACGTGAAAGTCGTGGAGACCGAGGCAGTCGCTGGCGGCGGATCCCTACCTGGCCTGACGATCCCCTCCATCGGAGTTGCCCTCGAACAAGGACACGTGGATCAAACGCTCGCTGCACTTCGAAAGCAAGGCGTAGTCGCCCGCGCCGAGGATGGTCGCGTCGTATGCGATCTCATGACTGTGGATCCCGCCGACGACGAACTCCTGATTGCAGCCCTCAAGCAATCCGGCAAGCCCTGACGTTGCGCACCGTCGCGACCGCTGGCCACGTCGATCACGGCAAATCAACTTTGGTCCTTGCGCTAACGGGTACTGACCCAGATCGGTTCCCACAGGAAAAAGCTCGTGGGTTGACCATCGATCTGGGTTTCGCCTTTTTTACGCTCGCCGACGGTGAAGAAGTTGGATTCGTAGATGTTCCAGGACACACGCGTTTCGTCAAGAACATGCTCGCCGGTGCTGGAGCAGTAGAGATTTGTCTCCTCGTGGTAGCAGCGAACGAAGGTTGGATGCCGCAGAGCGAAGAACACCTGCGCATCCTGGATGGGCTCGGCGTGCGACACGGAGTCGTTGTGCTTACAAAAGCCGACCTCGCAACCCAAGACTTGCTCAAGAAGCGCACCATCGAAGTTCGGGAACACCTCGAAGGAACAGGGCTGGCCGATGCGCCCATTGTTAGCGCTGACTCGCGATCCGGAAACGGACTCGACGATGTGCGAGTCGCACTCGCCAAGGTGCTAGCCGAATCACCAGTCGCTATCGATCGCGGTCGACCGCGACTCTGGATCGACCGCGTCTTTGCAAGCCGTGGCGCAGGAACCGTTGTGACTGGAACTCTTGCCGGTGGACGGTTCAACATCGGTGCCGACGTAATCGCAGGCGGGTTCGAGTGCCGTCTACGTGGTATCGAATCGGCTGGACTACAGATGGCCGCCGCTTCACCGGGCGCCCGTGTTGCTCTCAACCTTTCAGGAGTCGATTATCACGCTCTTCGTCGAGGCGATGCCGTGGTGCTTCCTGAACAGTGGATCGACGTTGTCTTGGTCGATGTGGCAGTACAAGAACTTCCCGGAGAATCCCTCGCGGACCGTTCGCGCCTCACCGCGCATGTTGGATCAGGAGAACATCATGTCCTGTGTCGCCTACTCGGAGAAGATCATCGTTTCGCACGCCTTTGGTTTAATGAAGCACTGCCGATAGCTCCCGGAGATCGCATCGTGTTGCGAGATCCTGGACGGCAAACAACTACCGCTGGCGCGGTGGTACTCACAATCGCCCCGACTAATCGCTCGGGCGATGCTGCCGCAGTCCTGGCTCAACCCATCGCGCATCGGTTGCTCGCCACCGGCTGGGTTCCCGTAGCGGGAATTACAGCGCGAACCGGCCTGAATGAGGACGAAGCCGCTGACAAAATTCGAGAAGCCGGTGGCGTTCGACTCCGAGATTGGTACCTCGATTCAACGACCGTTGCGCGGCTGCGAAATTCAGCAACGCGAAACATCGAAGCACACCAAGTCGATTCACCGAACTCACCGGGTCTCACGACACACGAGTTGGCTCGAGAACTCGCACTTGAACACGAGCACTTGTTGGCGCTCATCGATAGCTGGGATGAGGTCGTTGTCGACCATGGTTGCGTACGCGTAGCTGCATCCCAGGCGCGTGTAGGAGATTCGCCCGAAGGACGTGCGTTGATCGCGACTCTCGACTCTTCGCCGTTTGCACCACCACCACCAGAGGATCTAGCAATTGCGCGAGCACTTGTACGCGAAGGCAGCGCGGTTGATCTAGACGGTATCTACTTCTCTTCGCGTGCGGTCTCTGAAGCCCGCTCCCTCGTAATTACTGCACTCGGCGAACGCCGCAGCGTCACCGTCGCTGAGATACGCGACATCCTCGGTTCAACTCGCAAGTACGTTCTCCCGATCGTCGCGCACCTAGACCGCATCGGCGTCACGAGACGACGGGGCGACGACAGAATAGCGGGACCAACGTCGGGACTGCTGTAGCAGCGAAGATTCAGCGCGAAATCAGTGGAGGCATCGCCAATAATTCGTGGCGCTCAAACTCGTTGAGCCCTCCCCAGATACCGTGCGGTTCGCGAATCTCTAGCGCGTAGTCGAGACACTCGACGCTTACCGAACACTGAGCGCAGATCTGCTTGGCCTTCACCTCGCGTATTTCCCTGTTCTCGCGACGCTCGCCACTCGATGGAGGAAAGAACACGGTTGACTCCGGACCACGGCATGCAGCGTGAACCTGCCAAATCTGTTCCGTAATTTGAATTCCCAACTAACTGCCCCCCTGGACTCGCTGTTGCTACGCCGAACCTACACGGACGCGGCCGAATCTATCAAGACGAATCTTGGGGAGTTTCCGTGTCCGTTTTACGAGGATTTCGGTAATCACGCGCAGCTCCCTCTTCCGGCTCCACCTCTAGAACCAGGCCATCTACCTCGCCGACCACCACCGTTTCGCCTGCCCGAATTGGGGTTGCGCGATTTGTGCGGGCTCGCCAACGGGCCCCGCGGATCTCTACAACTCCATCGGGCGCCACATCGACCACCGCTATACCACGATCACCAATAAGACCCTCGCGACCGATTGTCGGAGTCGAGAATCGGGATCGCACGGCCACCGGCATTGCAGCAACCATGAACGTCACGGTCGAGATAACCACGATGAGGAGAACCCACCAGTAGACATCGAGGCGGCCGGAACCACCGTAAAGAAACAGTGATCCAGCAATGAGCAGCGCTGTCGCTATCACTGTCCAGGCGTACGGTTTTCCCGCTTGCACGTCGATCGCATATCCGAACATGGCGAACAGGATCAGAAGCAGCGCCCACAATGTAACGGGCAAGTGTGAGAATCCGACGAATGCCCCTACAACCGCAATTGCACCTGCGCCGCCAGCGAGCCCGATGCTGATCGTAAAGAACTCGAACACGATCAGGGATAAGCCGACTACGAGCAGCAGGTAAGCGATCGAAGGACTAGTAAGAGTGTGGGTTGCTTGACCAACCAAGTCGAGTTTGCGAAACGCGATGACTTGGTTCGGCTGTCGTCGTCGGTCGTCGCCGACTCCGACAACCTTGGCAGTGTTCAAGGTCTTGGCGCCAGTAGCTGTAGTCACTACCGTCCCATCAAGATTGACAATGAAGTCTCCGAGGGTCGGACAACCCGGCACTTCGGGACAAACGCTGTTTGTTGCCTTGAGCCGGGCCGCCTGTGAATCGGTTAGCTGACGATGAGTCAACGCCGAAGCACCGGCCGCCGATCTTCCGTTGCTCTCATTCAGGCGTTTCAACTCATCGCTAACTTCTTCGGATGACATTGCGGTGGGGTAATCCAACAGAACCGGGTAAGCAGGTCCAATGCCAGAATCGTTCGACACGCCATTGACGGGTGCGACGGAAGCCAACAATGCGCCCACGCCCTTCGCCTTTGCACCGGCCGGCCCAATCCACACTCCGATCGGTACACCGGATTCGCTGATTGCGCGCAGCAAGAGTTTGATATTGACATCTACTGTGCCGCCTGAGTTGATCTTGAGCACGATCAGAGATGCGCGCGCCCTATTTGCGTCACGAATCGTGTTCGCAATGAGTTCGGCATTCGCTGGATCGATGAGACCGTCTATTTGCGCAACGACGATTCCACGCTTGCCAGAACTAGGCGCACCACCAGCTGAGGCCTGGTTGGGGAGCACACAAATCAACCCAAGCGCAGCAAGCGAGATCGCAATCAAGTGTCTGAAAAATCGGCGCGGCATGGTTGCTCCCGTAGCATCGGGTCGATGGAGCTAGACGAGTTCTGCTCCGCCTCCCGTGTCATCATCGTCGCGGGCAAAGGTGGCGTAGGAAAGACGACCGTAACCGCGACTCTCGCGATCGCGGCAGCCCGCACGGGCAAGAGCGTGCTAATCGTAGAAGTTGAAGGCAAATCGGGGATCGCCGCAGCCTTTGATCGTCCTCCACTCGGTTACGAGGAGACAGAGTTAGCGCCGGGAATACGAGCGCGAACACTCACTCCCGATGAAGCGCTTCTCGACTGGCTGCGAGGCAACGGGTTGCGACGGATATCCAACAGGCTCATGGCCTCTGGCACTCTCGACGTAATCGCCACGGCTGTTCCTGGCATTAAAGACATCCTCGTTCTAGGCAAGGTGAAAAGCCTCGAGGTATCCGGTGCCGCCGACCTGATCATCGTTGACGCGCCAGCAGCCGGCCACGCAATCACGTTCCTGACCTCTGCGCGCGGACTGGCCGATTCGGTGCGCGTTGGTCCTGTGCGCAAACAAGCTGCAGACGTTATCGAGATGCTTTCCGATCCGAAGCGTTGCCAAGTGTTGTTGGTGACCCTTCCCGAAGAGACACCGGTCAACGAACTGATCGATACCGCTTATGCGATTGAAGATCGCGCTGGAACCTCGTTGGGCCCGGTAGTCGTGAACTGTTGCTATGAAGAAGTTGCTCTCGGTGATCATCCTGCAACTGCGGAATCCATTCAGAACGATGGCGCGCTTGTCGATGTCTTCGTGAGCGACGAGGACGCCGCGTCGGTTGCCCAAGCTGCAGAGTTCCGGGCTGAGCGCGTAGCGATCCAGGCACATCAGGCCGCCCGCCTGTCACAACGACTTCCGCTTCCACAAATACGCTTACCGTTCTTGTTCACCGCTGACATTGGTCCTGACGAAGTCAACTGGCTCGCAGATGCCTTCACCGCTGGACTGACAAACCTATGACGCGAACGAGTGATTCCCGATGAGCACCGTGCATTCACTCAATGACGTGGTGATGAAAGGACACATAATTGTTTGTTGTGGAAGTGGCGGCGTAGGAAAGACCACAACGGCGGCAGTTCTTGCTGTCGAAGGTGCTCGCCGCGGACGCCGCGCTGTCGTAGTGACGATTGATCCAGCAAAACGGCTGGCGAACGCACTGGGTCTTAAGGAACTGGCGAACGAGCCACGCGAGATCGATGAGAAGTTTTGGGATCCGTCGGGAACCCGCACCCCAGGTGGGCAACTTTGCGCGATGATGCTCGACACCAAGAGTACATTCGACGCCCTCGTCACGCGTTACGCAGAGTCGCCAGAGCAGACGGAACGAATACTCGCCAACACGTTCTACCAGAATATTTCTGGTGCTCTTTCCGGCACGCAGGAATACATGGCGATGGAAAAGTTGCACGAGTTACATGAGGAAGGTGGCTTCGACCTGATCGTCGTAGACACACCTCCTAGTCGTAACGCTCTCGACTTTCTCGACGCCCCTAAGCGTTTGCTGCGCCTGTTGGACAACAAGATCTTTCGAATGCTCATGGTTCCGACGCGTACATATTTACGGGTAGCGGGCGCTGCGGTTCAGATGTTTCTCAATACCGTCTCGCGCACAGTCGGCACCGAAGTAGTCGAGGACATCGTCGCGTTCTTCAGATCTTTCGAGGGAATGGAAGAGGGATTTCGGGAGCGAGCGCACCGCATAGTCGAGGTACTAGCGCAACCCGAAACACGTTTCGTTCTCGTCACATCGCCGCGACGCGATGCCGTCGCAGAGGCGCGCTACTTCGCAGAAAAGATCGGAACCCACAATCTGACCGTCGACGCGCTGATCATCAATCGCGTTCACCCTCGCTTCACGAACTCGCCAACGGCTGAACTGCTCGCGCGCACACAGTCTTTGCAAGACATCGCAGTATCAGGGCTCGAACGGCGGGCGGCGCGCGGGCGTTTGGCCGCTGCCTACACCAACCTCGCCAACTTCGCCGAGATCGCAGACCGAGAGCGAGCGCACATAGAGACGGTTCGGGTACGCACTGGTGCAGCGCCTGTTTCCTTTGTTCCTTACCTGTCCCACGACGTTCACGACTTCGAGGCACTCGCCGAAATTGGAAGCATTCTGTTCGCTGAGCCGACAGGCCCAGACCAAGCCAACTAAGTTGTCGCGCCGTGCAGACCATTCTTGTCGCCGCTGAAGCCCCATGGATCAGAGAGCAAGTTAGAACTGCGTTCGTCGGGAAAGACGATCAAGTCATCGAGGTGGTACGAGGACAAGACGTGCGTAATGCCGTAGTAGAACACGCGCCAGATTTAGTGATCCTCGACATGCAGATCGCGAACATGGGTGGAGTCGCAGCAGCGATAGATCTGAGGCTCGAAGCTGGTGCAGGGCGATCGCCCGAAACCAAGATTCTGTTGCTACTGGACCGCGAGGCCGATCGTTTCATCGCCCGACGCGCAGATGCCGACGGCGAATTGGTGAAGCCGATCGATGCAGGGATGCTGCGGAGAACAGCGCGCCGACTATTGGTGGAACCGGCAAATGAGCCTGAGGCATCAACCGACGAGGACGCAGCAACAGTTCTTGAAGAGGCTGAACAGAGCGAACGGTAGAGTTATAGGTTCGACGGGATGTGGCGCAGTTTGGTTAGCGCGCAGCGTTCGGGACGCTGAGGCCCCGGGTTCAAATCCCGGCATCCCGACCAACCACGACTAGCCGCCACAAGGCAGGACCGACAGCCATATCCAAACGCGTGCCGCCTACCGCGACAACCACCTACGGCAAGCCGCACATCTATGCCGCCAGCCCATGCAACATGAATTCGGTCCCATCGGGCCGGTAGATGTGGAGCACGCCGTTAC
>CAMBEL010000041.1 GCA_945865605.1 Bifidobacterium breve | reverse complement strand
AGGTGCTCGTGGTTTCGATCTCGTCGGTGATGTGTTATTCGGGCCACGGTGGTGGATCGCAATAGGAATTATCGCTGTGACCGCAGCCACTGCAGTCGCGGTGAAGCGACGCGATTGGGACACGATCTGGTTTGCCGTATTGCTCATCGTTGGGGCTGCCGGGAGCGTCTATGCAATAACTGGCGTCGTTGTTCCGATCTATCCCTACATAGTTCGATGGACCTGGGTGCTCGGTGCGGCTCTTGGAGTACTTGTCCTGCTCGCTGCTTGGACGGCGGTACCAGTGCGAGCGCGCGCGAAAGCCATCAGACCGATTGCCGCAGCAGCCGTTATTGCACTCGCTCTGCTGGGGGTCTCCACGACAGTCGACGCATTGGGTAACGGTGCGCCTTACGAACATGAACAACTTGCAGAGAAGGGGATAGCGAAGGGCGTGCTGGCCGCTTTGCCCCCCGAAACGAACCTCGTCTTGGTTGAAGATGCAGGAGGGACTATCGCTATTCCAGGACTAGTTATCCAACTGGTCCGTCACGGCATCGATGTGGACGTAGTTCCTGACCAGCCTCGTGTCTTCGGTTTTGATCGCCGCCCGACCGCTGCTAAGTATCAGACAACATTGCGTGTATTCGCGATTGACGGCAACGAGGCGCCGGCAACCGACGGGCGGCTAGTGGCCCGTGCGAGTCGATCGCGTACACGCAAGGAGGAACGTTCTCTCAATGCTTTGATCACAATTCTTGAGAAGAAGCCTCCGAGCTCGGATCGAGACTTACTGTTACGCGACCTCTTGGCAATGCGCACCCGACCCACTGATGGTATTGAGGTCTATTTGATCGAACGAGCGAAGTGATTTGCGATCCTAGAAATTGCTGCGCATCAGACTGGCACCATTGCTAGGCACAGTCCAGCGATCGCTATCGCGAACGTTCCTGCGCTCAGCCACTTCAGTGTGGATCCGTCCATTACCTGACGCCCGTGATGGGTCGTGCGCGAGATGCGACGAGCACTGACCAGTGCAAGCGCCCATGCGCAGAATCCGACAGCGATGAGTAGAAGTATGCCGAAGTCGTTCGCGCCTTCTAGCGGCCAGAGTCGCCGGAGTAACAACGCGATGCAGATGAGGACAGCGATACCCGTGCGGTTCCATGCGAGGTCAGTGCGTTCGCCTGCGAGTCCGTCTTCCGGGTCGACGTCTTCGGAACTGACATCTCGGCCCGTGGTGTTCACTGTCCGTCGAAAATGGCGAGCAGGACTGCAATTCCCGCGATTACGGCAATGCCGATCGCCAGGACCAATGGAATGTGGGACGGAGGTAGAGGTTGATTGAACCTCATCGCCTGTTCATTCGCGCGCCAGTGGCGAAAGCTGGTGATTGACAGCATGGCCCCCAAAAAGATTAGAGGTACGCCGATCGTCCGCAGATCCCAATTTGAATCGAGTTCGGGAAGCAACTGTGTTGCTGCAATTCCAGTTGCGATAAGTGCTAACGCGGTCCTGTTCCAAGCCAAGAATGTCCGCTCATTCGCGTAGGTAAACCGCACGTCCGGTTCCCGTTCTACTTCTTCGGCGGAGGGGGTGTTGGTGGGATCAGTCATAGGCGCGCTTGTTCAGCGCATATTGAGCGTAGCGAGGCAAAGCCCGACAGTCCTGAATCGGTTCAGAGTGCGTCTGCATAAGTGTCGGTTCCTGGCACAGTCTTGATAAACGGTGAAGCGAACAAAACATGGCCGACGCCTTCCTGCGTCATGGCATCGGCAATTCCGGAAAAGTCGTTCCAATTCTGCAACGGGTCTGAGGTACAGAACCACAACAGCGCGACACGTTCACTCTCCGGAGTGAGCGGCACGTCTTTCGGAGCATCGGCAAGCAACGGAACCGGCGTGAAGGCCGCTACCTGATCTGCGGGCATCGACGGATGGGTGGTAGCCCAATCGATTAGCGAGGACGCGGTTGCCCCTTCAGTGGGTTCTGCAATCATCAAGACAATCCCTGGGTAGCCACGATCTAATGCGAGTTCAACGGGAACCCCATCGGGATCGGCATGGCCCTCACCCTTGAGTTTGTACATGGCCGTATGCACGTGATCACGGTGTTCAAACATTCGTTCATTAGCGTGCAACCAGTTCACTTGGTCCGTTCCCCAACGCATCCATTCGCCAAACTTGCCTGCGAGTACCCAGTAAAGGGCAACGTAAGAGCCCTTCGTGATATCGGGGACGATTGGCGAGTCCAGAGGAAAGCGGACTGCCTTGTGCGCGCGTGTCGCAACGTACCGTGCGCCGCTGACAGTCCATGAACCGATCATGCACCCGGCGTAGAAATGATCGCGTTCGTACCACCGGTTGTAGGCAACTTCGTATCCAGGGTGCGGCTCGACGAGGGTGATGAGCGCGCCGCCAAGCCGTATCGGCTTGGCGCGCGTATCTCCGGAACCAACATCTTGAATTGTCATTGTTGTTTCTCCAATATCGCTAGGGCTTGCTTGTCGATTTTATGCATAGCTGTGAGGGGCAGAGAGTCGAGCACAACGAGTCGATCCGGCGCTTTGTAGTCGGCAATTCGATCGCCACACCAATCGCGTAGCTCATCGAGATTTGGCGGCGAAGCCGGATCGGTAGGTATGACAAACGCGCACCCCACTTGTCCAAGTATGGGATCCCCAACCCCGATGACGGCCGATTGTAAGACCATTGGATGTTCACTGAGCATTGCTTCTACTTCGGCCGGATACACGTTGTATCCACCGCGCACATACATCTCGACGAGACGCCCGACCACGCGTAAGTTGCCGTCGCCACCGATCCAACCTAGGTCTCCTGTATGAAGCCAACCTTGCGCGTCGATTACCTCGTCGGTTTTTTGGTCGTCCTTCCAATATCCGCGCATCATCGCGGGGGAACGGCACACGATCTCGCCTGTGGTTTCGGCCTGTAAGACGGTGCCGTCCATCGGCGAGATGATCTGCAACTCAACTTCAGGGGCGGGCCTCCCCACGGTTGTCGCTACTACCTCATCGGGATCTCCAACTTGCGTGCTGGTTGTGACGCCGGCCTCGGTGCTTGTGTATCGAGTGAGTACGGGGCACCCGAGCGCGTTGCGCATGCGGTAAACGAGATCAGCCGACACTGACGCTCCGCCGATTCCACAAACACGAAGAGCGCCGAAGTCGGCCGTGGCTAAGTCTGGATGCGCTAACACAAGTTCCCACTGAGTCGGAACACCGGTGCCCATCGTGATGTGTTCGTCGCGTATTATTCGTAGCGTTTCGCCAGCGGACCAGGGCTCTCCCGCGATCACGACAGTCGTTCCGTTCGCTAGCTCGTCCCAAATTCTCGTCATGTATCCGACATGAGCGAATGGTAGGACGACCAATCGTCGATCACCTGGTTCAGTAAGTTGCCCGATGTTTCGGCTGATGGCTTCCATGCGGGCGTGGTCGTAGACAGCGCCCTTCGGCTCCCCGGTAGTTCCGCTCGTCCACACGATGCATGCGGGATCGTCGGACCGTAAAGCGGGGAATGCGCTTGCAGCCAGCGGCGACCGTTGGAGTAGAGGGCCAAGGTCGCTCACGGAGACGATCTGCCCCGGGTCCACGTCATCGGGGAGATCCACGCCATCACCGACCACGGTCACGACCGGCTCAGTCCGACCAAAAATTGACGCCTGTTCCAGCACTCCGAGTCGAAGATTGATTGCACTCGCAATGGCGCCCGCGCGCAAGATGCCTAGGTAGCAAGCAGCGAACTTGATAGATGATGGAAGTGCAAGTGTGACAACGCTCCCCTTCGTCGTACCGAGTTCGATCAAGGAGGAAGCAAAGCCATCCGCAGCGCGGTCCAACCACGCATAAGTCGCCTGCCGATCTTGGTGAACATAAGCCTGGCGGTCTGGATGATTCAGCGCCACCTCTCGCAGGAGGTCAGAGGCATTCGTAGTAGCAGTCACGACGGGGGACCCTAGCCAGGCAATGGCGCACCAAACTGATGCCGCGTTAGATTCGCACTACCAGCCCAATGGGGCGAATAGGGGAGAGTGCATGGGGCGTTTTACGGATCGCGTTGCTGTTGTAACAGGTGGAGCCTCGGGGCTTGGCCGTGCGACGGCTCAGTTGTTGGCCGCAGAGGGAGCGAGGGTCGCTGTTCTCGATCTCGCGGCCGACGCAGGTAACGGCGTCGCTCAGGAGATCACGAAGGTAGGTGGCATCGCTTCGGCCTTCGCATGTGATGTCAGCGATGCGAGTTCGGTAGAGAGCGCTGTCAAGGCAGTTGCGAATGGCATTGGTCGCCCCGAAATCCTTGTGAACTCGGCGGGAATTGGAGGTTTCGCCAGAACCGAAGAAGAGGACCCAGCGCGGTGGGCAGCAATCCTCGGCGTCAATCTCACGGGAACATTTCTGATGTGTCGGTATACGTTGCCGTACCTTCTCGATGGTGGAGGCACCATTGTTAATGTCGCGTCGAACGCGGGGATTATGGGGCAGCCGTTCAGCGCCGCGTATTGCGCATCAAAGGGTGGCGTCGTGAACCTAACTCGCGCCCTAGCAGTTGAATATGTGGACCGCGATGTGCGGGTGAACTGTGTAGCTCCGGGAGGGATGCGGACGCCGCTTACCAAGGGCTTCCGTCTACCTGCCGATGCTGATTTCGATGTGTTGAGGCCCGTTATTTCACGCCTCGGTGCTTCCGAACCCGAGGAAGTCGCCACATGCATCGCCTACGTTGCTTCAGATGATGCCCGCTACATGATCGGCTCAATCATTTCGATCGATGGCGGACTTGTTACCTATGGGGGCGGATTCCCCGCGCCTAAGGAGTAACCGACATGACCGGAAACTTGCTCAATTGGAAATCACTCTGGGAACTCGTCATTGCGCGCGCGAACGCAACGCCAGATGCACAGTTTGCTACAGACGAGTTCGGTCAGTCATTGACGTTCGCGGAGTTGCGAGCGGCGGCGGAGCGCGCGGCGGCAGGTTTCCATGCAATGGGAGTTTCAGAAGGAGATGTCATCTCTTGGCAGTTGCCAACATGGCTCGACTCGATGGTGTTGGTCGCCGCGTTGTCGCGACTCGGAGTAGTTCAGAACCCCATCCTCCCGATATACCGCGAACGTGAGGTCGAATTTGTTGTCAAGGAGGCAGGCGCGAAGTTCTTGGTCGTGCCGGGTGGGTGGCGCGGCTTCGATTTCGGCGACATGGCATCACAGATCGCTTCGCGCACTCCCGGGCTCGAGTCGTTGGTTGTTCAGCGTGGTGGGCTCCCCGACGGCGACCCTGCGACATTGCCTGCCCTTCCCGCCGGTGCATCGCAGCCGTTTACGCCGGGGGAACGGGGAGATGGCCCAGTGCGATGGCTCTTCTATACCTCCGGAACTACTGCGGATCCGAAGGGCGCCAAACATACTGATCTGACAGTCGGCACATCGGGGTACGCGATGGTCGATGCGTTCGACCTTGGTGTCGACGATCGCAACGCATTGGTGTTCCCATTCACTCACATCGGTGGCGCAGGTTGGTTCTTCGCCGGGCTGATTTCTGGCACACCGCAGGTAATCGTGGAGGCTTTCCTGCCCGCCACGACGATCCCTGTGCTCGAACGCGAACGCGTAACCATCGCTGGAGCAGGCACGTTCTTTCATCTCGCGTACCTCGACGCGCAACGTGCAGCCGATCATCCATTGTTTCCAGACGTACGGATCTTTGTTGGAGGTGGCGCGGCTAAGCCGCCGCAACTTCACTACGACGTCAAGTCTCAACTCGGTGGCCTTGGTGTTCTGTCCGGCTACGGACTCACCGAATGTCCGATCCTCTCAATGGCGCGTATCTCCGATACCGATGAACAACTCGCTGGTACCGAGGGTCCACTCACGGCTGGCATCGAGGTAGTGGTAGTTGCCCTTGATGGCAAGGTGGTAGAAACGGGCGCAGAAGGCGAAATCCGAGTACGCGGTCCACAGTTATTTCTCGGCTATCTCGACTCCTCCCTCGATGCACTGGCATTTGACGATGACGGTTACTTCCGAACCGGCGACTTGGGCCGTGTCGATGCAGATGGATACGTCACCATCACCGGCCGCCTCAAGGACGTGATCATTCGCAAGGGTGAGAATATTTCCGCCAAAGAAGTTGAAGATCTTCTTTTCACTCATCCCAAAGTTGCCGATGCCGCGGTCATTGGCCTTCCGGATTTGGTCTCGGGAGAGCGCGCTTGCGCCGTCATCGTCGCTGCGGATCCGTCGGGTGCACCTGACTTGGCCGAGTTGTTCGAGTTCCTGAAGGAGGCTGGGCTCATGGTGCAGAAGATTCCAGAGCAACTCGAAATTCTCGATGTATTGCCGCGCAATCCGACTGGCAAAGTTCTCAAGCACGAACTGCGCGCGCAGTTCACGGAAGCCTGAGTTATCGCGATGCCTCTCGATTCGGAACAGAGTGCACTCGCGGCACGCGTTTCCAACTGGGGACGCTGGGGTGCTGAAGATCAACGCGGCACTCTCAACCTCATTGATGCTAAATCGACGCTTCGAGGGATACAAGCGGTTCAGCGAGGTGAGACCTTCTCGTTGTCGATTCCGATGGATGAAACTGGCCCCCAAACTGGTCGCATACCTGGTCGCCACAACCCCGTACACACGATGGTCGCAGCAGCGTATGCATTTAGTGGCGATGACCGTGACTTCGCTGCAAGTGACGACAAGGTCGAAACGGGACTTCAGTCGGCCACGCATTGGGATGCGTTGGCGCATGCCGGTTACGACGGCAAGCTTTACAACGGCGTCCCATCGGAGGCCGTCTCGATGGAACACGGTGCCACGCAACTCGGTATCGAAAATTTTGGGACGATTGTTACTCGTGGACTTCTGTGTGATGTGGCACGCCTCAAGGGAGTCGACTACTTCGAAACGCCATACGCGGTTACAGGAGCCGATTTAGATGAGTGTTTGGAAGCTGCAGGGGCGACCGTCGAGTCAGGGGATATTATTCTCGTGCGTACAGGTCAACTTCACTGGTTGCGTATCGGCGAGCGCAAACGCTATGCAGAAATCTCACCTGGTATCGGCCTTGATGCGGTTGAGTGGTTGTGGAGCCACGATGTTGCTGCGGTTGCTAACGACACGCACGTTTTCGAGCCGTACCCGTGTCCTGGCGCCAACCCGTACCTATTCCCGGTACACATGATTGAGTTACGCGACGTTGGAATGCCGCAGGGGCAACAGTGGGATCTAGACGCGTTGGCGGACGACTGTGCTGCCGATGGCGTTTACGAGTTTCTTTTGTCTGCGACACCCCTGCCGGTAACAGGCGGATGTGGCGGACTCGTAGCGCCGACCGCCACGAAGTGACACGTAAATTCGCGCTGCCAGAACCTACATGCGGGGACTCGCGTTAGATGCAGCAGGTCATCGCAGTTACGGGGGCGGCTTCGGGCCTTGGTGCGGCTGTCGCCGGTCGCCTGCGAACAAATGGGGCTCGCGTCATCACGGTCGACCTGCGCGAGTCTGATGTGATTGCGGACTTGTCGGTTCCTGAAGGGAGAGACGCCGCAGTCGCCGAAGTGTCGGCATTTAGTGACGGGGTGATGCATGGACTCGTTCCGTGCGCGGGCCTTGGTCCTCAGGAACCTGATCGCGCCCTTATTGTGTCGGTGAATTACTTCGGGTTCGCCGCAATGTTGGATGGCTGCTTCAGCGCGCTAAACGCGGGTGCACCTGCAGCAGCGGTAGCAATCTCATCGAATTCGATCACGATTGATCCAACGATCGACGACAAGTTGATCGATGCGTGCCTGGCAGGGGACGAAGCGATTGCGCGTACACGCGCATCGGACTTGCCTGGTAATTCCGTATATGCCTCTTCGAAACTTGCGATCGCAAGGGCGGTGCGGATGCGCTGCAACGAGTGGGCCGCTGCTGGAGTCCGCTTGAACGCAGTCGCCCCAGGGCCGTTTGAGAGTCCGTTGCTGCAGGGTGGGCGTGATGATCCGATACTGGGACCCCTCATAGAGGCGATGCCATTGCCAATGGGGCGCGTCGGAACCCCCGACGAAATAGCCGCTGTCGTTGAGTTCCTTTTGTCACCCGCTGCCGCCCAGGTCCATGGAGCGGTTCTTTACGTCGATGGCGGCATCGACGCATTGCTGCGCCCACTTATCTAGCGCATTCCTTAGCAAATGAGTCGAAGAGGCCCTGTTGTATCGGGTCTCGGTCTGCGGTGTCTTCCGGATGCCATTGCACCCCGACTACCCATTTATCGCCAGTTAACTCCACTGCCTCAACAACGCCGTCGTCAGAGCGAGCGGTGATAATCAGTCCGTCGCCTAGACCGTCGATCGCTTGATGGTGGTGACAGGAACATGATGCTTTAGTCGTACCCATCGCGTCGGCGACACGCGATCCAGCGTCGAGATCAATTCCGTGAATATCTTGCCCGCCTTCGACGCCGGGCTTTCCGTGTCCCGGCAGTTCATCTGAGATGTGTTGAAAAAGGGTGCCGCCACGTTGCACGTTGAGCACCTGAGCGCCGCGACAGATTGCAAGGAGCGGTAGGCCAAGCTGGATCGCTGCACCGCAAAGCGCGAGTTCAAAGTTATCTCGAACGGGAATCGTTGCGAAGGTTCGTTGATGTCGATCTTGCCCATAGTTCGAAGGGAGAACGTCGCCGCCACCCGCTAATACCAGCCCAGAGAATGGTGCAAGAAGTTCCGCCGCTTCTTCGTTGGTCAAGTCGAAGGGAGAAAGTATTGCCTCCTGTAGACCGGATCGATTGAGTGCGGACACATACGGCTCAGGGATGGCGATTCCCTTATCGCGCCATCCGTCGACACGCCCCGCCCTAAGTGGGTATCCCGGCAATGCAACGAGAGCGCGAGCCATTAGATCTGCTCGAAATTGCGCCGTCGTTCCCAGTCCGTTACGGCCCGGTTGAACGTGGCCCATTCTTGTTTCGCAGTGTTGAGAAGGTGGTGGTGGACGGCTGGACCGAATGCATCGCGAGCGACAATGCTGGATTCGAAAAGGTCGATCGCCTCAATCAGCGTCGATGGCACGTGCGGAAGGTCCGGGGCGTCGTATGCGTTGCCAGAGAAAGCCGGTGGAAGGTCGAGGTCAGCCTCGATTCCGTGCATACCCGCCGCGATCGTCGCTGCGAATGCGAGGTAGGGATTGACATCGGCTCCAGGGATACGCGACTCGACTCGGTATCCCTGCCCATGCCCAACCAACCGATATCCGCAAGTGCGATTGTCGTGGCCCCAGGCCAAAGCGGTGGGCGCCCATGATTCGGGCTGGTAACGCTTGAAGGAGTTCACATAGTGAGCGAACATCCACGAGAACTCGCGACCTGTGGAAATAAGCCCGCCGAGCCAGCCCCTGAACACGTCGGACATGTGTTCCGCTCCGTTGTCGTCGGACATAAGCGAACGCTCACCGTTAGCGTCCCACACGCTCGAGTGGATGTGGCACGACGAACCGACTTCCTCCATCGAATACTTGGCCATGAACGTGAGTGACCTGCCGTTAAGCGCCGCGATTTCCTTCGCTGCGTTCTTATAGATCGCGTGCCGGTCGGCCATCTCTAGCGCGTCGGTATATACAAGGTTGATCTCGTGTTGACCGCGACCGGCTTCACCCTTAGAGAATTCGACGGGGATACCAGCGGCATCGATGCCATTGCGGATCTGACGAATTAGGTACTCATCGCGTGTTGTTTGGAACACGTGGTAGTCCTGGATTACGTCCGAGTGCGGAGTCAGATCTCGATAATCTTGGGCTGCAGCATCGCGATATGAGTCTTCAAAGAGGAAGAATTCGAGTTCCGCGCCGACCATGATTGTGTATCCAGCAGCAGCAGCGCGTTCGACCTGACGACGCAAGATTTGTCGCGGCGATACCTCTACCGGCTCTCCCGTTTGGTGGTCACGCAGATCGCACAATACGAGCGCGGTCGCTTCGAGCCACGGGATAAGGCGCAGCGTCGTTAGGTCCGGAACGCAACCTACATCGCCATACCCCTGCTCCCAGTTTGCGAACTCATAACCGGGCAATGGAGTCATGTCGACATCGAGTGCAATGAGGTAGTTGCAGGCCTCGATGTCCTTCCCGCCGTCGAGTATTTCTTTAACGAAGTAGTTACCCATCACGCGCTTGCCGACAAGTCGCCCCTGCAAGTCTGGAAAGCAGACGATTACGGTATCGATTTCGCCGTTGCCGACAAGGTCGCGCAGTTCTGAGACATCCAACATTCCGGTGGTCATTCTGGCTCCCTTGGTAACGGCTCGGTCAGGTTACGCGCTCGGACAGCATGAACTCGCCCTCGTCGCCTCAGTGGCGAGTAGTTGTCACGCCCGAATGCGCTCGCCTGCAGGATCCCACACGGGATCCCTAACCACCTGAGCCCTTATCCATTCGCCGAATACTTCGACTTCGACAGTGCGGCCAAGTTCGCAACGGTCCGACGGCAAGTATGCGAACGCAAGTGCTCCTCCGACGCGGAAGCCGTAACCGCCACTAGTCACCCGGCCCACGATCTCGCCGTCAACGCGGACGGGCTCGGAGCCGAGCGGCACGGCGAGCGGATTTACCATGCGTAAACATCGCAATCGTCGCGCAGGTCCCAATCTTTTGATGTCAACCAACGCGTCACGTCCAACGAACGGCATTGCCTTGTCGAAGTTCACTGCGAAACCGAGACCGGCTTCGAATGGATTGTCCTCTGGCGTGATGTCCGATGACCAGACTTTGTAACCCTTCTCAATTCGCAGAGCGTCGATTGCTCGGTAGCCGCCAGCGAGCATTCCATGTGGTCGACCCGTATCCCAAAGCACGTCCCACAAGGCCACACCATGTTCCGTTGGACAGTAGAGCTCCCATCCGAGTTCGCCTACGTATGTAACGCGCAGCGCCAACACCGGAATGTCGGCGATGTCAATCCATTGTGCGGTTAGGTACGGAAATGTTTCATTAGCGAGTGACGTGCTCGTGATGTGAGTGAGGACGTCACGTGTACGTGGTCCCCACAAGCCGAAACACGCGTACTCAGCAGTGACGTCTTTTGCGGTGACCGTGTCGCCGTATCCGAGCAAATCCCGTTGCTTCAGCAGCCACCCCAGATCGTGGTTACCGAATGCTGTACCCGTCACCAACAGGTATCGATTCGCAGCTAGGCGCGTAGCCGTGAGATCACATTCGATGCCGCCTCGCTCATTGCAGAGTTGCGTGTAGATCACCGATCCAACCGGTCGGTCCATCTCGTTTGCACAGACGGCATTTAGGAAGTTGGCAGTGACCAGTCCGGTCAATTCCAACTTCGAAAAACTTGATTCATCGAATAGAACAACCGAGTCTCTGCAGGCGAGCGCTTCCGCTCCAATGGCGGGGCTCCAGTGTTCTCCAGCCCATCCGACCGGACGCAGCGATGGGTCGCCCAGACTGGAATTCGGTTCGAAGTAGTTGGGACGTTCCCACATTGACTTCTCACCGAATACGCACCCGAGGGCAGCCAAGCGACGGTAAGCGGCGGAAACACGTAGCGGGCGTCCGGTGAAACGTTCCTCATTGGGATAGTGAATGTCGTAGTAGGTGGAGTAGATCTCAACTGACCGTGCAACTGCGAGTTCTCGATCTTTGTAGTGTGGACCGAAGCGACGAATATCCATCTTCCAGGTATCGAAAGTCGGTTCACCTTCGAGGATCCACTCTGCCATCACGTGCCCGACGCCTCCGGCACCGGCAATGCCGTGCGCGCAGAACCCGGCAGCAACGAAGAACCCCCGGATCTCGCTCTCGCCGAGGATGAATTCGTTATCAGGCGTGAACGCTTCGGGACCGTTGATTAGGGAGGCAATCTCTGCGTGTTCCACAAGCGGCACGCGTTTGCATGCGTTTGTCATTAACGGAGCGAAGCGGTCCCAATCTTCCTGAAGGAGTTTGTTATTGAAGTCGTCGGGAACTCCATCGACGGACCACGGAGCAGGATCGCGCTCGTAACCCCCGAGGAGGAGTCCAGCTCCTTCCTGCCGGAAGTAAACAAGGTTGTCTGGGTCACGCAACTGCGGCAACCCATGGCCGAGACCTTTTAACGGTTTAGTGGTTAGGTACTGATGGGCCATCGGGACAATCGGCACGTTCACTCCCGCAAAGGCGGCGACCTGTGGTGTGTACATCCCACATGCAGCGACGACGGTTTCGCAACGCACGGTTCCGTGATCGGTGACGACGCCGGTGACGCGACCATCCGTGACAAGGATGTCGACGACACGCACACCTGTTTCAACCGCCACACCCTTGTCTTTCGCACCACCGATGAAGGCGTAGGTGAGACCACTCGGGTCTAAATAGCCATCTGTCGGCAACCATGCCGCGCCGAGTACTCCGTTCAGGTCCATCGGAGGGAAGAGGGCATGCGCTTCGTCCGGCCCCAGGAGTTCCATTGGAAGGCCAAACGTTTTAGCCCAGCCGTGTTGTCGCGAGAGTTCTTCCATGCGGGCGGGGGTAGACGCGATTCGTAGTGAGCCGACTTCGCGCCAATCAGGCGAACGCCCGGTAACTTCGGATTCGGCCTGCAACTGCCTATACATATCGACGCTGTGCATCATCATTCGTGTGAGCGGCAAGCTGGAACGGAGCTGCCCTACGAGCCCAGCGGAGTGAAAAGTGGAACCGCTAGTAATTTCAGATCGCTCTATAACCAAAACGTCTGTGCAACCTGCGCCCGCAAGATGCCACGCGATGCTTGCCCCCGCGACGCCCCCACCGATGACCACGACTTGCGCCTCGGTGTTCACGGGAACTCCTAGTCGGTCAGGGCGGCGGCTTCGAGGAGAGAACGGTAACCGGGAGAAGCTGCGTTCGTGAACAGGCGGTCAAAGTGCTCCGATGCATATCCGATGTAATCGAAGTCAAGAGACCTGTTCCCCTGTTGTACGACGGCCCACATCGATTCGCGCGCGTCACTCAAGATCTTCATCAGGCGCATCCGAGCGAGATTCCGTTGGGAGACTGAACCGTAATATGCCCCAACTAGTTCAACTTCAGCCTCCGCCGTCAGCGAGGCGTTGTTCGCAAGGTTCGCCAGGTCAAAGGAAGGGTTGTTCATACCCGCGTACTCCCAGTCGAGTAGCCAGATTTTGGGACCTTCTATGACGAAATTCGCAAGGAGCAGATCGTTATGGCATGGCTTCAGCGCTTCGGGAAGTACAGCGAATGCTTTGGAGATTTCTTCGACAATTTCGCTCACCTGTAGGTATGCATCTGGAATCGGAACTCCCAAGCCGACAGCTGCCGCGCAATGGAGCCGAGGGATGTCGAACGCGTTGAAGTCGTGCGCGAGCGGGGGAGTGTTATGGAATGCACGGAGCATCGCGGCGATTCGGCGAATCACTTCGGGGTCCGAGAAGTCAGCAGCTAACAGTAATTCACCGTTGATGAAACGCGTCACCAAACATTCTTCCGGTTCAATGAGTGCCACTACCTCGGGAGCGAAACCGAGCGCATTGGCCCGCTCGTTCGCAATGCGCTCTATTTGCCTATCGATCTCCAACGATTGTGTATTTCGACCGGGGAGTCGCACCACAAATTGCTCCCCAGTAATTTCAATTCGAAGGTTTCGATTGGTCATGCCTCCTTCGATATAGCCGATAATCCGAGAGTCATCGCTCCAACCCGGCACACGGCGCAATACGTCCTCAACATCAATTTCACCTGGCATTCGAAACCGCTCCGGTCTGTTTGTTGCCCAACTACTCGGGAGTCACGTACGCGGCAGTAATTCCTCCATCTACAACAAGCTGAGACCCCGTCATGAACGATGACTCGTCGGACGCAAGGAAGAGCGCGGCGTTCGCTAACTCTTCGGCGAGGCCGAGGCGCCCCATTGGTATGTGGATCAAGCGCCGCTGGCGCCGCTCGGGATCACTCATCAATTCTTCAAGCATCGGCGTTGCAATTGGACCGGGACAAAGCGAGTTAGCTCGAATGCCTTGACGGGCGTATTCGACAGCGATCTCTCGAGTCATGGCGAGAACACCACCCTTGCTTGCCGTGTATGCGATCTGTGCTGTCGCAGCGCCCATGAGCGCGACAAACGAAGCGACATTGACAATTGATCCGCCACCACTCTCGAGCATCGCTGGAATGCCGTATTTACATCCGAGCCAAACTCCCTTGAGGTTTACGTCCATGACGCGGATCCAAGTGGATTCGGGAGTCCCGGTGACTCCTCCGTCGTCGGACGGGAAAATTCCTGCGTTGTTGTAGAGCACATTGAGTGCACCGAAGTGACTCATCGTCGCGCCAATTAGGGATTCGACTTGACTTGAATCCGACACATCGACTTGAACGAAGAGCGCCTCGCCGCCGGCTTGCTCGATCGCAGTCGCTGTTTCGTGTCCGGTAGTCACATCGAAGTCAGCGACAACGATGCGCGCTCCTTCGCTGGCGAAGAGCAGGCTCGCGCAGCGCCCCATCCCGTTACCCGCACCCGTGATGAGGGCGACTTTGCCGTCTAGTCGTGCCATTCGTACTCCGATGATCAGGGCGAGATCTCCACCATTGCCTTGCCCGATGTCCTAGTCTGCGCGGGTGCCCAACGAGACAACGAATGCAAAGGATGCGTCGCGGGAACCTACCGCGCCATCTGACCAGGACGTGGACAATGAGGGTGAAAACCAGCGCTCGACTCGCCTGGCCAAAGTCCAAGCATTGCGCGCCGAAGGTCGCAATCCTTACCCAGTACGGTACGAGCGCACCCATACAGCAGGCGGAATACGCGCTTCGCATGAAGGGTTAGCGCCTGGATCGGAGACCGAGGATCGCGTACGGGTTGTTGGTCGCCTAATGCTCCTACGGCGGCAGGGAAAGTTAAGTTTCGCCACGCTTGCCGACCGGGACGGCCAGATTCAACTGTTCGTGAGCGCGGGCAAAGTCGATAAATCCACCCATGACGAGTTCGACCATCTGGACCGCGGGGACTGGATTGGGGTCGAGGGCATCGTGATGACGACTCGTCGCGGTGAATTGTCGATCGCGATCGACCAGTTCACACTTCTCGCGAAAGCGATTCGACCTTTGCCTGACAAGTGGCATGGACTTACGGACATTGACACTCGGTTCCGACAACGATATGTCGATCTCGTAGTGAATGACGAAGCAAAACGCGTTGCTCTAATACGCATCCAGACAATTGCACGTATTCGTAGGTTCCTCGAAGGTCGAGATTTTCTCGAAGTCGAGGGTCCGGTTTTGCAAACTACCCAAGGCGGCGCAACCGCACGGCCATTTGTAACGCACCACAATGCGCTGAACCTGGACATGTACCTGCGGATCGCCCTCGAACTGCACCTGAAGCGGCTCATAGTTGGCGGCTTGGACCGCGTTTACGAGATCGGAAGGGTGTTCCGTAACGAAGGTACCGATACGACTCACAACCCTGAGTTCACGATGCTCGAGGCGTACCAGGCGCTCGGTGACTACAACGACATGATGGAACTTACTGAGAGTCTCATCGTTGCCGCCGCGACTCCGGTGCTTCCTGATCTGAAGGTGAAGTACGGCGACCATGACCTCGACTTCACGCCACCATTCCGTAGGGCAACGATGAGCACGCTCATCGAAGAAGAACTTGGAGTGCATCTCGATCCGAGTTTGCCGGTCGATGAAGTGCGTGCGTTGCTCGACGGTTTACAAGTGGAGTATGAGGACGACTGGGGAAGCGGCAGATTAATGAATGCCGTATACGACGATCTCTTGCAGTACAAGATCATCCAGCCCACCTTCGTGCTTGATCATCCACGCGAATGTTCGCCGCTGGCTAGGGCGCATCGCGATGATCCACTCCTTGCGGAACGTTTCGAGTTGGTCGTTGCAGGCCACGAATTAGCGAACGCGTATAGCGAACTCAATGACCCGGTCGATCAGCTCGTGCAATTTGAAGCGGAGGCAAGCGCCAAGGCTGGTGGTGACCTAGAGGCCGGAGACGTCGACCTTGACTATGTGCGCGCTCTTGAATACGGGATGCCACCGACGGGTGGCGTTGGTATCGGAATCGATCGACTGGTTATGTACCTAACGGGAACGCCGAGTATTCGTGAAGTGATTCTCTTCCCAACCTTGCGACCGGAACCAGGCATGTGAACAAATGAAAGTCGCTTTAACAATTTCGGGGCTAGGGCGGTTGTTCCGTGGCGATCTTTCACTGGTGATCGATGCCGCGCAGGTAGCCGACGCGGCGGGCATCCACCAGTTACTGCTTCCTGACCATCTAGCGATGGGCCCGCGGCTCGATCGATATCCATTCGCGGCGAAGTTTCCGTACTCTCCGGAAGAGCCTTGGCTAGAGCCACTCACGACGCTTGCCGCGATCTCATCTGTGACGCAAAACATTCGACTTAGCACCGGCGTATTAGTGGCTCCTCTGCGTTCGGCCTTGTTGCTGGCTAAATCGGTTGCAACCCTCGATGTGCTCTCGCGCGGAAGACTTGACCTCGGGGTAGGGCTCGGTTGGCAGGCTGAAGAATTTGCCGACCGCTCTACGGCCTTCGTCGACAGGGCCGGCCGAATGGATGACGTCTTGCGTGCTTGCCGGGCGTTGTGGGAAGAAGCTCCTCCAGTTTCATTCGCTTCGTCCTCGGTGGAGTTTTCTGATCTTTGGTGTGAACCGCGACCACGTCAGAGCCGATTGCCACTGTGGTTCGCCGGAGGACCGAAAGAAGCGACTGTGCGAAGGATCGCGGAACTTGGAGATGGCTGGTTACCGCTTGGTCAATCGTCCGACGAAATTGCTTCAGCCGTTAGCCGAATTCGAACGGCTCTAACCGAATGCGGGCGTGATCCAGAAAAACTTGCCGTACGAACGACGCTTGGCGTAGTGCGTTCGGATGGCGGAACGCCGGATCTCAATGCGACCTTCGCTCCCTGCGACGAACTCGCGGCGGCTGGCGTGACGATGGTGTCGGTAGCACTAGGAAGACTTGTCGAGACACAAGCCGATCTCAAATCAGTTCTAGGCGATGTGGGCGCGTTCTTCGCTTGACGAAGTCGCGAGACCCGTACCATCATGATGGTCCGGTACGGTGACCGGACCAATGCCGAGATTTCCGGAGCGGAAGGGGAATAACTAGTGGCGCACGACCTCGTGATTCGCGAAGGGCTCGTAGTTGACGGTGTCGGTGGTGAACCCACGCGCGCGGATGTCGCAATAGATGGAGATCGGATTACCGCAGTCGGCTCCATCGGTTCTCGCGGTGCGAGAGAGATTGATGCCGAAGGTCGGTTAGTGACCCCTGGTTTCGTCGATATTCATACTCATCTGGACGCGCAACTCGCTTGGGATCCCATCGGCTCTTCATCTTGTTGGCATGGAGTGACGTCGGTTGTTCTTGGAAACTGTGGTGTCACTTTTGCTCCGTGCAAACCCGAAGACCGACCGTTCCTGGCCGAGATGATGGAATCCGTCGAGGACATTCCGGCTGCAGCGATCATGTCAGGCCTTCCTTGGGACTGGGAGTCTTACGGCGGCTATCTCGATTCGATGGAGCAGCTCCCTAAGGGCTTGAACGCGGGTGGAATGGTTGGGCATTGCGCGGTGCGTGTGCACGCAATGGGTGAACGCGCGCTTGATGAACAGCCTTCTAGCGATGAAGACGTCGCTGCAATGTGTGAGCTCGTTGCTGAAGCCATTGACGCGGGCGCGCTTGGATTCTCTACCTCGAGAACGGCTTTACATCGGGTTCCAGACGGGCGCCTCGTGCCGGGAACATACGCGGACGCGCGCGAGCTTCTCGAGATCGGGAAGGTATTGGGCGACCGTCGCAGAGGGGTGTTCGAAGCAGCATCTGCACTTGGTGAGCGCGACCGTCAGGGTGTGCATAGAACGCGACCCGAGGTTGCGTTGCTCGGCGAGATCAGTCGAGCGTCGGGGCGACCAGCAACGTTCGGACTGAGCCAAACCAAGATGGTTCCTGGCCTAGAGGCAGATGCGCTCGTAGAGGTTGAGATTCAGAACGCGGCTGGCGCCCGTCTTCGCCCACAAACCACGGCTCGCGGCATTGGAATTCTGTTCGGACTTGTGCATCGGACGCCATTCGATGGCTCGCCTGCTTGGCGCGCGTTACGAGATCTCAATTTGGATGAGCGGCTTGCATTTATCCGAGACCCAGCCCGTAGGTCAGAGTTGATTATGGCGGCCGAAGACTTGCCAACGATCGCAATGACCGACATCTTCGTGCTGCCAGAGGGGGACGCTCAGTACGACTTGGGGGCAGAGGACACGCTTGCTGCACATGCGGCGCGGCGCGGGGTTAGCGCTGCTGAGGTATTCCTCGCGTTAAGTGATGAGCGCAATGGCGAGTTGCTCGTGAATTGGCCGTTCTTGAATGACGATCTGAGTGCTGTGAAGCGGATGTTGTGTCACCCGGATTCGGTGTTGGGACTTGCCGATGCCGGGGCTCACGTCGGGTTGATTATGGATTCGAGCCAACCGACGTTTTTTCTCACGTATTGGGTGCGTGACCGAGGCCTCATGTCGATCGGTGAAGCAGTGCGGCGTCTTACGAGCGATACCGCCGAGTTGTTTTCAATAGGTGATCGCGGCGTTTTGAAGCCAGGCGCGTATGCCGATGTAAATGTGATTGATCTTGAAGGAATGCGTCTTCCGCAGCCGGAGTATGTGCACGACTTCCCGGGTGGAGCGGGAAGGTATGTGCAGCGCGCTGGTGGTTACGAGGCGACGATCGTTAATGGCGAAGTGTTCATGGAAAACGGAGAGCACACAGGAGCCCTAAACGGACGACTACTGCGCTCCACCCCAGACCCCTAAGACCTCTAGACCTCCAGGGCGATCTCGGCACGTTCGAGGCCCTTATAGGGCCC